>DASZYL010000152.1:0-14126 GCA_035545385.1 Sphingomicrobium sp.
GGACCCGGCGACGGTCGATGCGATCATCGTTGCTGCTGCAAGCCACTGGGCGCCGAGCCCGGACATCGAGATCACTCTCGAAGCGAACCCCAATTCCGTCGAAGCCGACCGGTTCTCGGATCTCTCGAGCGCCGGCGTCAATCGCCTCTCGCTCGGGCTCCAGAGCTTCGACGACGAGGCCCTTCGCTTCCTCGGGAGGGCGCATTCGGCAAGGGAAGGATTCCGAGCGCGCGAGATTGCCCAGAAGAACTTCCGCCGAACGAGCTTCGATCTCATCTACGCGCTTCCCGGCGACACCGAGGCGGGCTGGTCGGCGACGCTCGCACAGGCGCTTTCGCTCGGCACCAAGCATCTCTCGCTCTACCAACTGACGATCGAGCCCGGAACGCGCTTTGCGACCATGGTCGCAAAGAACCAGTTCCAGCCGCTCGATACCGATCGGGCAGCAGCGCTCTACGAGCTGACCGACGCCATGACGTCAGAAGCGGGCACGAGCGCCTACGAGATCAGCAATTATGCAAGGCGGGGACAGGAGAGCCGGCATAATCTCACCTACTGGCGCTACGGCGATTATGCCGGTGTTGGTCCCGGGGCTCATGGCCGGCGCCTCGCCATGCGGACCGTTCGCCATCGAAAACCGGAGAATTTCCTTGCCTCCATCGCGCGCAGCGGCAGTGGCATATCGGAAGAAGTTCCACTCGATCCCGCTGAAAGCGCGGATGAAGCGCTGGTCATGGGCCTGAGGCTTCGCGAGGGGATCGACGCTGCCGCTATTGCCGAGCGGTTCGCACTTGCCTCGATCGTCGACTGGGAACGCGTCGAGCGCCTCGTCGCCTCGGGCCATATCCAGCGCGAGGGCACCCGGATCGCGCTCAGCCGGGCCGGTCGCCTGCTGCTCGATCACATCCTCGGCGAAATCGCCGCAGTGACGCCCAAAGCCCTTGCTATTGCGGGCTAGTCGGCTGCGCTGCGGGCGTTACCGCCGGAGCGGCCGCCGGCTGCGGCTTGGGCGGCTCATTCTGCTGGGTGAGGAATTTATAATTGTCGGCGGGCGTTGCGACATAGTCCTCGATCGTCATCTGGGCATCGTCAGCAGCCGCCTTCTTGCTCATCCCGTTCTTCATCCGGAATGCGATCAAGGCGTCCCTCAGCGAGCCCATCTGGGCGGTGCAGGCGTTTCGAAGATAGCCCTCGATTGCGTCGGCGCTGACCTTTTCATTGGTGGCTTTGGAAGCCGCGTCATGAAGACAGTTCCGGAACGCGCTCGTCGGCGCTGCGATCGACGCCTGGAGCGCCGCCAGGGTGAGCGCCGAGGCGCCCATGAGTGCAATCATCCAACCTCTCCCCAGGCCGATGACGGGATTTGCGGACGATGACTCTTTTCCGGTTCAATTGGAAGAGGTTGATCGATTCACATGAGTAAGCCTCTGGCGCCCGGCCTCCATATCGTCGCAACTCCGATCGGAAATCTCGGTGACCTGTCGACACGCGCCGCAGAGACGCTGCGGAACGCCGACCGGATTCTCTGCGAGGACACGAGGGTCACCGCAAAGCTCCTCCAGCACATCGGTGCAAAGGTCCCGATGAGCCGCTACGATGATCATTCGAGCGAAGAAGCGCGCGAGGCGATCGTTTCAGAGCTCGCCGACAAGGCGATTGCTCTCGTCAGCGACGCCGGGACCCCTTTGATCTCGGATCCCGGATACAAGCTCGTGCGCCTGGCGCGCGCCGCCGGTCACAAGGTCCATACCGTTCCGGGTCCCTCGGCGGTGATCGCAGCGCTGACGCTTGCGGGCCTCCCGACCGACCGCTTCCTCTTTCTCGGCTTCCTTCCGGCAAAGCCAAAGGCGCGCGAGGATGCGATCGCCGAGGTCGCCGGCATCCGTTCGACGCTCGTACTTTATGAAAGCGGCCCGCGCCTTGGCGCTTCGCTCCAGGCCCTCGAGCGGGGTCTCGGCAACCGGGAGGCAGCTGTCGTTCGCGAGATCAGCAAGCTTCACGAGGAATGCGTGACCGGCTCGCTGTCGAAGCTTTCCGAGCGCTACCTCGAAACCGCTCCCAAGGGCGAGATCGTCATCGTCGTCGGGCCACCCCTCGAAAGCGGCGCTCCTGGCGATGAAGAGCTTGATGCGGCGCTCGACGATGCGCTCTTGCGCCTTTCGCCTTCGCGTGCCGCTGCCGAGGTCGCAGAGCGGCTCAAGATCGCTCGAAAGCGCGCCTATGCACGCGCTCTCGAGCGGTCACGATGATCTTCGCGCAGCGAAGGTCGTTTCTTGGATTGCCGGGCCAAGATGACAGCAGCGGCTCTGCTCACTAGAGGCGCTTCGTTATGACCCTTCGCGTTGCTGTTCAGATGGATCCGCTCGAGCGGATCAATATCGCCGGGGATTCCACGTTCGCGATCATGCTCAAGGCGCAGGAGCTCGGGCACGAACTCTTCTGGTACACGCCCGAAGACCTGAGCGTCGCCGAAGGCAGGCTGTGGACGATGGGCTATCCCGTTTCCGTCCAGCGCGTCGAAGGGCATCATGCGACCTTCGGCGAACCCCGGATCCTTGATCTTGGAAAGGACGTCGACGTCGTCCTGATGCGCCAGGATCCGCCCTTCGATCTTGGTTACATCACTGCAACCCACCTCCTCGAGCGGATCCAGGGCGAGACGCTCGTGGTCAATGACCCGGCGAGCGTCCGGAACGCCCCCGAAAAGGTCTGGGTCCTCGATTTTCCGCAGTTCATGCCGCCAACCACAGTCACCCGTTCGCTCGGACTTGCTCGAAAGTTCCTCGCCGAACAGGGCGAGATCGTCGTCAAGCCGCTCCACGGATTTGCCGGCGGCTCGGTGTTCAGGATCGGGAGTGACGGCCGCAATCTCGCGTCCCTCATGGAATTGTTCAACCGGACCTATCGCGAGCCCCACGTCCTCCAGAAATTCATTCCCGAGATCGCCGAGGGGGACAAGAGGATCGTCCTCGTCGACGGCGAGGTCGCGGGGGCGATCAACCGGGTTCCGGGCCCCGGCGAAATTCGCTCGAACCTCGCCGTTGGCGGAAAGGCCGCGAAGACCGAGCTCACCGAGAGGGAATCGGAAATCTGCTCTCTCCTTGGCCCTGAATGCAAGAAGCGAGGCCTTCTCTTCGTGGGGATCGACGTCATTGGCGGGAAGTGGCTGACCGAGATCAACGTCACATCGCCGACGGGGATCGTTGCCATCGACGCGTTCAACGGGACCGACACTCCGGCGCTCATCTGGAAGGCCATCGATCGCCGTCTCGCCGAACTTAAGTAGGCCGCTCCTTTAGCCAAGTCCCTTCAGGCCCTCGGGTGGGCGTTACGATAGACATCGAGCAGGCGAGCGGCATCGACCGCGGTATAGATCTGCGTCGATGAGAGGCTCGCATGGCCGAGCAGTTCCTGGAGGGCCCTGAGGTCGGCTCCCCGGGCGAGGAGGTGCGTCGCAAAGCTGTGGCGAAGCGCGTGGGGGGTGAGCGTGTCGGGAAGCCCCAGCCGTCTCCTTGCGGCAGCGACAGCGCGCCTCACGAGGTCGGGGTTGAGCGGGCCGCCTCGAGCACCGACGAAAAGCGGGGCTTCTCCTTCCAGGCGATAGGGACATTGGCGCGAATAGTCCTCGATCGCCTCGCGGACCGCCGGAACGACGGGGACGATTCGAGTCTTGGACCTCTTGCCGGTGACCCGAAGCGTTTGGCCCAATGGGAGGATCGAAGCCGTCAGCGACAAGGCTTCGGCGACGCGGAGCCCCGCGCCATAGAGAAGGAGGAGGATGGCAAGGTCCCGGGCCCCGATCCAGGGTTCGCTCGCCGCCTCTGCAGCATTTTCGGCAAGGCCCATGGCGTCCTCGGGCGCTGCCGGGCGGGGGAGCGTTCGCGGGCGCTTGGGCGCTCGAGTGCGTGGAAGCTGCGCGTGGTGCCCCTGCTGCTCGGCGGCATAGGAGAGGAAGGCTCGAACGGCGGAAAGCTCACGCGCCGCCGAGGAGGCCCCAAGGCCCTGCGCCCGGCGGTCGGCGAGAAATGCCCGAAGATCCGCAGCACCAACCCCGAGGAGCCCTTCGGGACGAATTGTCTCTCCCCGATAGCGGCCCAGGAACTCGATCAGTCGATGAGCGGTCGCTGCATAGGCGCGCACCGTGTGCTTCGAACGGCGCAGATCGTATTTGAGATGGGAGTCCCAGCGCGCGGCAAGCGCGGCGGCAGGATGAACTAGAGGTCCGGGTGGGTCAGCCACTTGCGGATCATAACCGCAAGAGTCCGGCCAAGGAACATCAGCAGTTCCGATCCGTGGCGGCCGTCGAGACTGAGTTCGGCGCGCTGGCCAAGGGCAAGGAGCCCGACCGGGAACGGCGGTTCGCACTCGATCCGGATGAGTGCCTCGGCGCGGATGAGATCGCAGGCGGGGCCGAAGAGCGCATGGCCACGGTCGACCTTGCGCATTTCAACGCCGCCGACCGCATCGATCGCCCGGCGGAGGATCGAGGGTTCGACCAGCTGAATCCCGCTGCCATCGGCACGAAAACCCTTGTCGGCGACGATCAGTGACAATGCCACGGCGTCGATCCCAAGGATCAGCGGCCATTCCTGGGTGACGACGTGAAGGAGGCCCTCGACGCCCTCGGCCTCGATCGCTGCAAGGACCGCCTCGTGAATGGAAGCGACCGCGCCCGAGTGGCCGCGCGCAAAGGCGATCAGGTCCTCATTGGCCTCTTCAACCGCGCCGAGGCGGTCGCGCAGGCGCGCCACCGCGCGCTCTTCGAAGGGGATCACCGTCGCCATCGGATCGAAGGATACGCCCAGAGCGGTTAATTTCCTACAACGAGGCGTCCAACGTGAGCCCCGGACAAAACAAGGGCGGCGGTGCCTTTCGGCGCCGCCGCCCGAAACTCACGAACCAGAGCGCGTCTTAGTTCAGGTGGTTCGACACGTTGTTGAACGTCGTGTTCAACTTGTTGCCGATGCCCTGCATGGCGCCGATCGCCGCAACGGCGATGAGAGCGGCAATGAGGCCATACTCGATGGCGGTCGCACCCTTGGTGTTCTTAATGAGCTTCAGAAACTTGCTCATGGTCTTTGCTCCTTGGTTCCAAGTGCAGAGGCGCAATGCGCCTCAACCTGCGGGTCCACTTCGCAGGATGAACCAGAATTACTTGGAGAGCCTTGAGAATCCCTTACGCCCGAGGGTTTCCGCCCGGTTAATCAGAAGAAGCTATCCTCCTGATTGTTATACGATTTTCTGACCCGTAGCTTCCCAATCCTTAAGGAAGCTTGCGATTCCGGTGTCGGTCAGCGGGTGCTTGAATAGCTGCCAGATGATCTTGGGCGGCGCAGTCATCACGTCCGCTCCGATCTTGGCCGCCTCGACGACGTGCATCGGGTGGCGGACCGAGGCGACGAGGATCTCGGTCGCAAAATCGTAATTGTCGTAGATGAGGCGAATATCGGCGATGAGCTCCATTCCGTTGAATCCGACATCGTCGTGGCGGCCGACGAATGGAGAGATGAAGGTCGCTCCCGCCTTTGCCGCGAGCAGCGCCTGGGCGGCCGAGAAGCACAAGGTGACATTGACCATGGCGCCATCGCCGGTCAGCGCCTTGCAGGCCTTGAGGCCGGCCGGAGTGAGCGGCACCTTGATCGCGATATTATTGGCGATTTTTCGAAGCACTGCCGCCTCGCGCATCATCCCTTCATAGTCGAGCGCGACGACTTCGGCGGAAACCGGCCCGTTCACGACCGAGGCGATCTCGCCAACGACCTCGAGGAAGTTCCGGCCCGACTTATGGACGAGCGAAGGATTGGTGGTGACACCATCGAGCAGGCCGGTTTCGGCGAGCTCGCGGATTTCGGAGATTTCGGCGGTGTCGGCAAAGAATTTCATGACGGTTTGCGAAGGTCCTGCCTTTGGTGGATGGATTGGCCATAGCCGCTAGGTGTCGGCGCGTCACCAGATTCGGGAGCAGCGAGATGAACGAGCATGTCCGAACGGATGTGAAAGACGGGGTCCTTTTCGTGACATTGGCTCGCCCGGAGCGCCGCAATGCGATCACCGTTGCCATGTATGCGGCGCTCGCGAACGCGGTTGAAAAAGCGAGCGCCGACTCCTCGATCCGGGTCCTCGTCTTTCGTGGCGAGGGACAGGATTTTGCAGCCGGCAACGATCTTGCCGACTTCCTCGACGTCTCGGCCCGAAGTGGCGAGGAGATCGCGGTCTGGCGGTTCTTAAGGGCGCTCGCAGCCTGCGAGACGGTGATTGTTGCTGCAGTCCACGGCAATTGCGTCGGGATCGGGACGACGATGCTCCTTCACTGCGACCTCGTCGTCGCCGAGGAAGGGTCACGCTTCTCGCTGCCGTTCGTCGACCTGGGGCTCGTTCCCGAAGCTGCAAGCTCGCTGCTCCTCCCGCGGCTCGCGGGCCGAAGGCTTGCCGCTCGCTATCTCCTCCTCGCCGAAGCGTTCGGAGTGGAGGAGGCGATGGATGTGGGCATCGTCAGCCACGCTGCTCGAGCGGGTGAACTCGACCTGGCGCTCGGGCGAATTATCGAAGGCCTTCTCGCCAAGCCCCCCGAAGCGCTTCGCGAGACCCAGCGCCTGCTTCGCCACGGCGCTCGCGGCGAGATCCTCGAGCGGATGCAGCTCGAAGGCAGCGTCTTTGCCGAACGCCTGAAATCACCGGAAGTGAAGGAAGCGATCAGCGCCTTCTTCGAGAAGCGGACCTCGAGGTCTTAGGCGCTCGTTGCGATCCAGACGCGCTTCGAACGCGTAATTGTCATGGTTGGTCCCGGAAAGATCAGCAGGTTCGTCGGCTGCGTGTAGGTGACGGTCAGATCATAATATCTGGCCGTTCCCGCCGTTCCGCTGGTCGGATTGCCCACGGTGAACGTGCCAGGACCAATTCCATAGACGCTGGCATTGATCCTGGTCCTGATCTGGTCGGCGGTCGGCGCGGTGCAGCCGTTGGCGCTCTGCGTGAGGCACAAGGTCGCATAGCGTGCGCCCTGCCCCAGCGCCTGCTGTATGCCCGCCGAAGCTCGAAAGACCTGCGCCAGCTGAACGAAAGCCCAGATCATGACGATCATGATCGGAACCGCGAACGCCATTTCGACCGCGGCGGCACCGCGAGTGTCACGGGCAAGGCGAAGCCGCAGTCTCATAGGGTCCTCGTGCCTGCTGTCGCGGAAATGTGATAGGTGTGATCGGTGCTGTTGTAGCTCGCGAAATGCACCGGGAACATCGGAGTGTAAGTATCCGTCACCCGGACCTCGACATATCCCGCCCTGGTGCCCGCGCACGCGGCAACCAACCCGTCGTAAGTTGCCGAATCGGTCGTTGTCTGAGTGGTTGTCGTAGCGCCCGTCGTACAGTCCAGCCGCCACGTCACCGTGACATTGGCTGTCGTGATCGGGCTGGTCTTGCAGGTGCCGTCGGCGTTGACGCCGTTCACCTGGCAGACGGCCTCGGTCGCGAGCGTCGATTCGACCGTCGCGTTCTCGGTCGTGTTCATGATCTTCTCGATGGCGCGCTGAGCGCCCTGCTCGAGAGCCAGCTTCTTGCTGTAGGCGTTGCTGATGTCGATGATCCCGATCGTGCCGAGCGCGAGCACGGGCGCGACGATCGCCATCTCGATCACCGCGGCGCCGCGATCGTTCGCGAGCAGGTTTCTCAGTCGAAGGCTCATGCCACCAGCCTCACGATGCTGATGCTTCCATTTGGCAGGTTGGCACCCGAACAGGCCGCATCATTGGCGCTGCTGATCGCGATCTGCCCATTGCCGTTGAACACGAGGTTCTTGGCGATGAACATCGAACAGAGCGAGACCGCCGATCCGGTGCCGTTGAGCCACAGCGTGTCGTTCGGGAAATAGACAACGCCCGAAATGACGTTCCCCGATCCGCCGTTGATCTTGTCCGTTCCTCCCGTCGCCCGGCGGTCCTGGTAAACGGCGATTCCCTTGAAGGTCCCCGAGGTCGGCGCAGTGATGTTGTTGGTCGCCTGGGCGTTCGACGAGAAAGTGCCGATCGTGGCCGTGGGTGACGGGTCCTTGTTGGTAAGGACAATCGTGCACGCTGCGCAGCTGAACGCGCCTTTCAGATCAACGCTGCCGCCATTGATGTAGATCGGCCCGGTATAGGAATTGGGAATGTTGAGCGTCCGGTTCGATCCGACCGAGAGGGCGGTGAAGCAGTTGGCCTGGTTGCCGTTCTGGTCTTTCATCGTGGTGATGTCGTCACCGTCGGAGAGGCCGACCGCAGTGTAGGTCGTGACACCCTTCTTCACCGAAGACGTGACCGCACAATGCATGTCGTTCGGATCCGGAGTCACCGCGGTCGGAGACGGCGGCGCGAACGGGTCAGGAAGGCTCGGCGAATAGGGCAGATATTGCTCGACGTTCCAGTTGTTGGAGCTTTGGATGCCGCCGACGCCTGCGATCGCCTTGGCGGTGACGCTGGAGCTTCCTCCCGCCGCCGCCGAGTTCGCCGACGCTGAATCGGAATAGAAGATGCAGGTCGGGGCATTGATCGTCGTGTTACCGCTATTGTCGATCGCCGTTCCCGTCGTGTTGAGAGCGAGCATGCACGGATTCCCGCCGGACATGACGCTCCCCGCGGTCGCGGTAGCCGTGATCACCGGAGCGGAAGACATGAACATCGAGCTGAACGGCAGTCGTTGCTGGATCCGCAACTCCACCGCGACCTGGTTCGATACATAGGCCGTGTTGGCCGGATAGGTCAGTGTCGTGTAGCTGCCGACGCCCCCGGTGCACGGCGACGTGCCGATGAGGTTCATCCAGGTGTGGAGGTTGACCGCAAGATCCCGGCAAACAGCACTGGCAGTGTTCGTCGTGGCGCCGCTCGCTGCCGCGCGGTCGTAGACCCCCGCAAATGCCGCCGAATCCGCCGCGCGCTGAAGCTGGCGCTTCCACAGGGTCCACTCGATCGTATCGGTTGCAAGGCCCGCGGCACCGACGATTAGCGGAAGGCACGCGCCGACAATCACCAGCACGTTGCCGCGCCGGTCGCCGATGAGCTTCCTGATGAAGGCGATCATCCGTCCCGATCCCCGTCTGGTTACGTTTGGACCGGTCTCTAGCCCCGGCAAGGTAAGCGAAGCGTTCAACGCCGTGGTTAACCGCTGTTCACCATGAGTCGTCGATCCCCTTGTCCACATCGTGTGTTATTCTTATAATACACCAAAAGCTCGTGCGGCGTTGACCGGCCCTTCGGAGCGCCGCACAAGAGCATGAGAAAGGATTTTGAGCCATGGCCAGCGAAGCGCCGCCAGAGACCGAAACCGCCACGAAGACGAAGCTGAATCTCACTCCGCCCGATGCTCTTCAGCCGGTCGAGCCTGCCGAGGCTGCAGGCCTGGTCCCGCTCAAGCCCGATGAAACCAGCGAGCTCGACCGGCGGGTGTCGCAATTCGTCGACGAGCTTGCAGCGCTCGATGCCAACAGTCCCGAGTTCGGGAAGAAGGTCGATCAGCTGACCGCGATGGGGCGCAAGGAGATCACGGAGGCGGCGGGCGCCTCCAATCGCTTCCTCGACCGGCCGGTCAAGGCAATCGACAAGGACACCGGGATCGGCGCGGACCTGACCGAGCTCCGGCGAACGGTCGAAGCGCTCGATCCCAAGGAAGCGACCAAGACTCGCAAGCTCCTCGGGATCATCCCCTTCGGAAACCGGGTCGACCGCTACTTCGACAAGTACAGAAGCTCGCAGACCCACATCTCCAAGATCCTCAGCAGCCTCGCCAACGGCAAGGACGAGCTCCTGATGGACAATGCGGCGATCGACACCGAGCGGGCGAACCTCTGGAAGACGATGCACAGGCTCGAGCAGATGGTTCACATCTCGAAGAGCCTCGACAAGCAGCTCGAGGACAAGGCCAACGAGCTCGACTCGACCGACCCGGTCAAGGCCAAGGCGATCCGCGAGACTGCACTTTTCTATACCCGCCAGCGAACGACCGACCTCCTGACGCAGATGGCGGTCACGGTTCAGGGCTATCTCGCGCTCGATCTCGTCAAGAAGAACAATGTCGAGCTCGTGAAGGGCGTCGATCGGGCTTCGACCACCACCGTCTCGGCGCTAAGGACTGCAGTCACCGTCGCCCAGGCGATGACCAACCAGAAGCTCGTTCTCGAGCAGATCGGCGCGCTCAACACGACTACCGCCGGAATGATCGATTCAACGGGCGAAATGCTTCGCACCCAGACCGGCGCGATCCACCAGCAGGCGGCAAGCTCGACGATCCCGCTCGAGACCCTGCAACGTGCCTTCCAGAATATCTACGACACGATGGACCAGATCGACCGGTTCAAGCTGGAGGCTCTCGGGAACATGAAGCAGACGGTCGACACGCTCGGCAAGGAAGTCGAGAAATCCAAGGGCTACATCGCCCGGGCTGAAGGGGTGAACCAGGCGAAGCTGGAAGGCCCGGCGCCATCTCCGCTGGCGCCGATCGAGGGCAAGTGAGCGACGTCACCGACAAAGTCGAGCGCGCGATCGCCCGCTTCGACCGGGTCACCCGGCAGCTCGACGAGAAAGGGGGACCCGCGCAGGAGGCGGCGCGCCGTGAGCGGCAACGCCTCAATGCCGGGTTCGGACGAACCGCCGGAAAGGTCATCGGAGCGATCGTCCTTGTCTGGCTCGCAACGATTATCATCGGGCTCATCAAGCCGATCGGGATTTTCGGGTTTCTCGCGGCATTGATCGCGACCATCGTCATTGCCGGAGGACTGATCATCCGTGGCGGCAGGCGATCGGTCAGCGCCCCCGCCCCGTCGACCGACCTTTCCAACGGGGCGATGGTCGAAAAGTTCGATTCCTACATCTACAGGGTCCGCCGGCTCCTCCCCGCCCCTGCCCAGGCGCAGCTCGATCAGATCAGCGCCGTCCTTCCCTCGCTCAAGCAGACGCTCGAGCGAGTCGACACTCTCGACCCCAGTGCGCAGGATGCACGCCGGCTGATGTCGATCCATTTGCCGGGGCTCATCGATCGCTATTCGAATGTTCCTTCGGCCTACCGCAAGGAGCTGGACGGCGAGGGAAAGACCGTCGACGAAAGGCTCGTCGAAAGCCTCTCTGCAGCCCGGGCCGCGCTCGGCGAGGTCTCGGAGCGGCTCGCGCGCCAGGACATGGCGGCGTTCGAGACGCAGGGCCGGTTCATCAAGTCCCGCTACGGCGAGGAAGGCATCGAGAGCGAAGACGCTTCGAGCAGTTAGCGATTGCGCGGCAGAAGCGCGCCTTTCATGATACTATCCAGTGAGGAGCGGCCGGAGCTGATGGGGTTGCAGCTTGCCTTGCCTGGGAACTTCCGGACGCCAAAGGGCGGCTTCCGGCTGCCGCCCGTCGTTCCGAAATTCAATACGCCCGCTTTTTGGGCATTCACGATCGTCTGGGTGCTCGCGTTCCTGCTCGCGATCGCAGGGCCGGTTCTCGGGTTCCACTACCGCTACACCGAAAAGCGCAACAATTCGCAGCTCCTTCTCGGCAGCCGCGCGGGATTTGCAGTGTCACCCCGCGATGCGACGCGAGTGCGCTTTACCGTCGGCCCCCAGGCCGAGACCGCCGGAATCGTCGCTGGCGATCACATCATCGCCATCTACGGACTGCCGCTCCCGCCCTCGATGCCGATGAACGAGGAGGCGCTCGCTGAACATGCGAACGATCCCGCCTATATCACGATGGGCAATCTCCTCTACGGAACGGACGAGTCCCAAGTCCCGCTGACGGTCCGCGATCCCAATGGGCGGGTTCGGGACGTGACCGTCACCACGAGCGAGCACCATATCGACGCGGGCGCGAAGTCGCTTCGGGTCTCGCCCCGGCTCCTGAGCTTTATCGACCTCCTCCACATCGTCTTCTATCCCTTCCTCCTGTGGGCGGCCTGGCTGCTCCACCGCCGCAATCCGCGCGACGTCGTCAGCTCCTTTTTCTCGCTGGCCGTGCTCCTCAACATCGCGGCCGAGCAGCCCTCGTCCGTCTTCCTCGCGTCGATCGGGGTGCCGCACTCCGTCAATGTCGCGATCTACGACCTCGGAAACGTCCTTCTTCTCACCGGAATCATGCTGTTCCCTCACGGGAACCTCTCGTGGCGCGTGGTCGGACTGATCGCGTGCCTTCCCTTGCTCTTCTTCCTCCAGGGCCTGATCTACCAGGCCTTTTTCGTCTGCTTCATGGTGATCGGCGTCGTCGCCATGACGCAGCGGCTGAAGCAGACAGGCTCGAGCGAGCAGCGGCAACAAATCCGCTGGGCCCTGCTCGGGATCAGCGCCTACGCGCTTTTGCGCTGCATCTCGATTGTCTGTGACTTTTCGAAATGGTCGACGACGAGCTTTGGCCAGCAACTGCTGGTCGAGATTGCAGCGGGAATCACTTTCGCCCTCGCGATGCTGTTCCTTCAGCTCGGCCTCCTCATCGCGCTGCTTCGCTACCGACTTTACGACGCGGAGATCGCGATCGGCCGCTCGGTCAATTTCGCAGTCATCACCTTGGGCGTCGCGGCGATCTTCGCTGCGGCGGGCGATGCCCTCAAGCAGATCGTCTACAATTATTCGGGCAACACCAACAGCGAAGGGCCGATCATCTTCGCAGCGGCACTCGCGACGATCATGGTGAACCCGATCCAGGACCGCGTCCAGCGCTGGTCGGAAAAGAGGTTCCAGAAGAACCTGTTCCTTCTTCGCGAGGACCTGCCGCAGAGCGTTCGCGACATGCGCGAGACCGCCTCGCTCGGCGAAATGCTGAAGGAGATTCTTGCGCAGATCGATCGCGGCGTTCGCGCGGTGAGAGGAGCGGTCATCGTCAACGGCTGCGTCGTGAGCGCACGCGGGCTTTCGACGGACGAGGTCGAGACGTGGCGTTCGTCGGTCTTCGCCCAGGACTATCGGAGCGATGTCTGCGAGCCCTCCGACCGACAGTTCCCGATCCGGGTCCCGCTCGTTCCGAGCTCCGACGAGGAAGAGCCGATCGGCTTCCTCCTTGTCGGTCCGAGGCCCGATGGATCGATCCCGAGCCGCTCCGAGCAGAAAGCGCTCGACGAAGTCTCCGAGGAGATCGCCCGCGCCATTCGGACCGTCATCAGGCGCGAGGCGCGCGAGGCCGAGGTCGCCGAGCTCATCGCCGACAACAGTCGCCGGATCGCGGCCCTGGAGGCGATGCTCGGGGCCGGGGCTACTTCCACCGGAAAACGCTCGCGCGGCACGGCCTGACCCGCCGCAAATTCGACGTGCGTTCATTGACCCTATTCAAATCAAACGATAATTCAGAAGGCGAAAGCGACACGGGGGTGATTCATGTTGCGTGCCTTGGTTTTCACCGGGCTGCTGGCGCTTGCGCCGGTTGCAGTCCTTAGCGCGGATGCAGCGGCCGCAGGCTCCCCCAATCCGCACCAGTGCCAGGACACGGCCGAGAAGCAGCAGAAGCGCTCGATGTTCGGGAGCATGCTCGGGAGCATCGGCGGCAGCCTTCTGGGCCGGGCGGGGGTCGCGGGCAATGTCGCCTCCGCTGCGCTTCCTGCAGCATCCTATCTCGGCGACGAGCTCCTGAAGATGCTCGACTGCAAGGAGCAGCAGCAGGCCGCAAAAGCGACTGACGACGCGATCCGCGGAGGCGTCGGCACCGAAGTCAGCTGGAAGAGCGAAAGCCGCCCCAATGTGACGGGCAGCTCCAAGGTCACTGGGCAGCAGCAGCTCGCGGACGGCTCGGAGTGCATGACCGTGACGGACGTCGTCATCGTCGATGGCGAGGAAACGACCGTCCCCAAGAAGATGTGCAGGGCCAAGGGCCAGAGCGGCTACGTCAAGGTCTGACGTGGTTTCGCGCCCGATCACGACGGCCCTCGGGGCAGTCTTCATGCTCATGAACGTGGCCGCGGCCGAGCCGATGGACCCGGATAACCCGACCTGTCCCAAGCATCTCAACTGGTCGACCTATCCGCAGATGAAGTTCACGCTCGAGACGATCAATGGCGTGCGCGTGCTGAAGGCCGAAGGCCAGATCGACGAGGACGTCGCCGCAAGGCTGGAGGACGCTCTGAAGGCGAACGACCCGGTCCAGGAAATTTGGCTGAGGTCGCCAGGTGGCGTTGCCCGCGCGGGCAATGCCGCCGGCAAGGTCATTC
>DASZYL010000153.1:0-27984 GCA_035545385.1 Sphingomicrobium sp.
GGCATCGAATCGACCGCCCGCGAGCTCGAATCGGTATTCCAGCGCCATGGAATCGAGCGCGTGAAATCGCTCGGCGAGCCACTCGATCCGCACCGCCACCAGGCGATGATGGAAGTCCCGACGGGAGACGCAGAGCCGGGAACGATCGTCGAGGAAATGCAGCCTGGCTACGTGATGAAGGACCGGCTGCTGAGGCCTGCGCTCGTCGGGGTCGCCAAGAAGCCCGACTAGTGGACCTCGCGGTGGTGGACCTCGCTCTTCGTTTCGAGGCTGAACCGCGGTTCCGGTTTCACTGAGCCCTGAAGGCGCGCTGCCGCGTAGCGGCCGACTTCGGGTCCATGCTTGAACCCATGTCCTGATCCTCCCCCTACGAGAAGCACGTTGTCGAGCTTCGGGTGGAAGTCGATCAGGAAGTCGCCGTTCGAGCTGTTCTCATATTGGCAGACCTCGGCGCCGATCAGCTGCGCGCCCTTGAGCGCTGGGAACCGGCGATCGCGATAGGCGACGACCTCGGCGAGAGCCTCCGCCGTCGGTCTTCGGTCCTGCGTGTCGGGGTCGACCACGACTCCATGCTGGTCGTGCGCGAACTTGGCTCCCCGGGTCTCGAGGTCAGGAAAACCGTAAAAGATGTCGCCGTCGTTGAAATCGGCCCACCCGGGCATTGCCGCGGGAAGGAAGCGGCGGTCCCCTGCAGGGGTCGCGAAGTAGAAGACCTCCTGGCGGGTGGGAAGGATCCTGGGGCCGATCACGTCGGGAAAGACCTTCGCGAGCCACGGGCCGAGCGCATAGACGAACCGGTCTGCGGCGATCCGCTCGCCCGAGGAAAGGATGACCTCGTCTTGCCGCTCCCCGGCCGTGTCCGGCGCAAGGGCGGCACCCTTCATGTAGGTTCCGCCGTCGCGAACGAATCGCTCGACCAACGTAAGCACGGCGCGCCTCGCCATCAGTGCGCCGAACCCGGGTTCGTAAAGCCCGATCGCGATCCCGTCGAAGTCGATCATCGGGAATTGGCGGGCCATTTCCGCCTGGTCGAGGACCGTGGTCGGCAGCCCAAGGCTTCGATGTGCGGCGATACTGTCCTTCACGTAGGGCTCTTCTGTCGGGAAGAAGAAAAGGATCCCGCACTGGACCAGGATCGGAAGGCCCGAGACCGCACTCAGCGTCTTCCACTGGGGAAGCGAATCCCGCGCCATCCGAGTGTAGATGGAATCCTTGCCATAGGCCGCCCGGGTGAGGCGGCTTTCACCGCCCGAGGATGCCCGGCTGTGGGCCGGGCCCCAGGCGTCGATCAGCGTCACCCGGTGGCCTTGCCCTTGAAGGTGATGCGCCGTCCATGCGCCGAAGACTCCGGCGCCGATCACCGCGACATGGTCTTTCATGCGGCCCTTGTAGGGTGTCGCGAGAGCCGGCGAAACGGCTGCGCCGCCCGCCCCGAGGAGGAGCGAGCGGCGCGTGAGTTCACCGATCATGCCCGCTTATGAGCCGCGCTCGCCCCGTTCCACCGGCGCCGGCGGAGGCGGCGGTGGCGGAGGAGGAGGTGGCGGCGGCGGAGGAGCCGCCTCGGGAGGCGGCGGAGGCGGCGGCGGAGGAGGAGGCGGAGGGGGCTCGCTAGGCCCGCCGAAGCTCTTGCGAACCGTCAGTCCGAACTGCCTCGGCTGGCCGATATTGTAGCCGAGACGGGCGCGCCCGCCGCGCTCGCGATCGAAGGAGAGCTTGGGATCGACGTTGAAGATATTCTTCACATAAGCGACCAGCTCGAGCCCCGTCAGCCACTTGAGGCCGAAGGACGCATTGACGAGCGTATAGGCGGGAAGCGCAAGTGACCCAACGTCGGTTGGGACGACTCCGGAACCCCCAGTCGCCGGATCGAAATAGGTGAGGTTGAAGATCCCGGCGCCAGGCTCCTGGTCCCCTGGCTGGGTGAACCGGCTGCCGATGCGCTGAACGCTGCCGTTGACGTACCAGTCCATGCTCGAATTGAGCGGAGCTTCGTAATTGGCGGTCGCAGCGAACTGGTATTTGGGAACCGTCGGGAGCCGGTTTCCGTCGCGGATCCCGGCAATGATCGCCCCGTCGACCGTCGTGACGCTGCTGTCGAACTTCGAATTGAGGACGCTGCCCGCGATCGAGAGGTCAAGCCCGACCAGCGGGTGCACGCTGAACTCGGCCTCGATGCCCTTGCTGTGAGCCTTGGGCACGTTGAAAACCACTCGCGAGGAGCAGCTTCCGGCGTCTGCAGTGACCTGCAAGTTCCTGATCGAATTATAGAAAACCGCGCTGTTGAAGGTGATACCGTGCTTGGAATATTTGACTCCGGCCTCGTAGTTCCAGAGCGTCTCGTCGTCGTAGGTTGGATGGTTCCCGAAGATGATCGCGTCATTGGGCGAGCATAGCGGGATGTTGAGCGGATCGTTGACTCCGCCGAGGCGGAAGCCCTTCGCCGCCTGGAGGTTGACGCTGAGGTTTCGGTTGGGCTCCCAGCTGACGATCCCGCGCGGCGAGAAGCCGTTCGAGTTGGTCCGGTCGGTTCGATCGTCACCGTTCGAGAACAGGCCGCCCGAATGGAATCGACGCTTTTCGTGGAAGTCGTACCAGCGGCCTCCGCCGGTGAGCTTGATCTGCCCGAACTTGTAGCTGGCCTCTCCGAAAAGGGCCTTCTGGGTGTCCGTGTAAGGCAGGTCGGCGTGATAGGGATTGTCGACGAGCCCGAAGCCGTTGTCGACCGCAGCGGACGTTCCGGCGCCGAACGCCGCATCGACGAACGCATCATAGCCTGGCGTTGGAAGCCGCTGATGGTAGTCGCGGTCGGCGTGCATGTAGAAACCGCCGAAGACCCACTGGAACGGTCCCGCGCCCGTCGATGAGAGCCGAAGTTCCTGGGTGAACTGCTTGAGCTGGGTCGTGTCCCTGAGATTGGACGGAAGATCGATCGCAGCCGGCGGGAAGCCGAGATCGACGCTGACGGATCCCGTCAGTGCCGACGCATCGCGGCTGACGAGGATGTCGCGGTGAAGATAGGAACTGACCGAGGTGAGCTCGGCACCCCCGAAATCATAGCTTCCGACGAGGTCCGTGAGCCAGGTCTTGTCACGGAATTCCTCGGGAAGCTTCAGGTAGATCTTGCGGCCGCCCTTGCTGAGGTCGTCCTCGGTCGTGAACTGGTTGTCGTAGAGGTTGTAGAATTCCTCGCGGTTGAACCCGTCCGCCCTTGCGTCCTGGTAGACGAAGCGCGGAGTGATCCTGAGTTCGGGAAGCGGCTCCCAGAGAACCGAGATGCGCGTTCCAAAACGCCGGCCATCGTTCACGTTCTTCTTGCCCTTGGGACCCACCGCGTCGACGAAGCCGCCGAAATGCTCGCCATATCCAACGATCCGGGCGGCAGCCGTGGAGCCCAAGGGGACGTTGACCGCGCCCTTCAGCGCATAGCCGAGGCTTCCTCCCGAATAGAGGCTTCCGTCGCCCTCGACTTCGCCCTCGGTCACTCCGAGCTTGGGCTGGTTGGTGATGTAGCGGACGGTGCCGCCGACCGAACCTGCGCCGAACAACGTTCCCTGGGGCCCGCGCAGCGTCTCGACGCGGTTGAGGTCAAAGAGGTCGAAATCCGGGGTGAACAGCGAAAGCGAGATGGGGCTTTCGTCGAGGTAGATGCCGACCTGCTCTTTGACGCCGGGCTGGTCGCGGACGATCTGGCCCGCCGAGACTCCGCGGATCGATACCTGGCTCTGTCCTGGACCGAGATTCTGGACCGTGAGGCCGGCGACGTTGTGGCTGATGTCCTCGAGCGTCTTGGCGTTCGCGCGCTGGATGTCTTCCTGCGTCTGGGCGTTGACGGAGAAGGGCACGTCCTGGACGGTCGATGCGCGCTTCGTCGCGGTGACGATGATCTCGCCTTCCATGACGTTGCGCGGAGCGCTTGATTTCGGATTTGCGGCCTGCGCCGCCGATTCCTGTTCCGTCTGAGCTCCAGCCTGGCTGGTCACTCCAGCCATGGACGTGCCGATCAGCAGAAGTGCCGTAAAGCGCATGAGATTCCCCTTTTTGGCCGCCTGTCGACCTGCCGACATTATGCCCGAAAGGATCGTCGAGGCGGAAGAGGAAGCGTGGCCACATCGCAACTTTCGTTACGCATCTGTTGCGTTATCGTTACAGCTTGCCGAAAGTTAGGCCCTGGGATCGAAACAGAGCAGCTCCGCCGGAGGGACGATTGGAACCTTGGCGCCACGGAGCGCGAGAAAATGGTGACGGACGATCTCGGCCTGTTGCTCGAGCCCGTAACGGCGGAACGGCTTTCCGGCTTTGAGCGAATAGGAATAGCGGCAGAAGGGATGGCGCATCAGCGGGAGGTAAAGGGGGCCCCCGCGCTGCGCCTGCCAGACATGGGTCATCTCGTGAATGAAAAAGCCCTGGCGGTGCAGCGACTCTTTCGAAAAATCCTCCGACCAACCGCCGGCATGGGGATGGAAATAGATGTTGCCGTCAGGAGCCATGGCCGCGTTGCGCGGCTGGAATGGCCACCATTTGCCTTTGACGAGGCGAACTTCAGGATAGTCGATCGCGCCGCCGAAGACCGAGCTCGCGAGGCTGATCTCGCCTTGGGTGAGGGATCGGCGCTCCATGGCCAAGCCTGCTAGCGCCATGCGCGCGGCCACGCCACTTGCAGCGCTTCGGCGGCATCGCTAGGGCAACCCAAAAGCAATTAACGGAGGAAGCGTTCCATGAGCGAGACTGCCGATCGGGTGAAGAAGATCGTCGTCGAACATCTCGGCGTCGAGCCGGACAAGGTGACCGAAGACGCGAGCTTCATCGACGATCTCGGCGCGGACAGCCTCGACATCGTCGAGCTCGTCATGGCGTTCGAAGAGGAATTCGGGGTCGAGATTCCCGATGACGCCGCCGAGAAGATCACGACGGTTCACGACGCGATCGACTATATCGACCAGAACAAGGGCTGATCGGGTTACCGATTCTGCCGCTGAGTTGCGCCTCGTAAGGCGGCACGAACGGCTTCCCGAACAATACGGGAGGCCGTTTGTTTTGGTGGAATTGACGGAGTGTTGATGATGCGACGTGTCGTTGTGACAGGTCTTGGATTGGTGACGCCGCTCGGCGGCGACGTCGAGACCAGCTGGAAGAACATACTCGCCTCGAAAAGTGGCGCTGGTCCGATCACCAAGTTCGATGCAAGCGACCAGAAATGCCGCATTGCGTGCGAGGTGAAGCCCGCCGATCACGAATATGGATTCGATCCCGGCAAGCGGGTCGAGTTCAAGACCCAGCGCCAGGTGGACCCGTTCATCGTCTTCGGGATCGATGCCGCCGGCCAGGCGATCGAGGACGCCGGTCTTGCCGACATGGACGAGGAAACGCGGTTTCGTGCCGGGGTTTCCATTGGATCCGGAATTGGCGGGCTCCCGGGCATCGAGAGCGAGAGCATCGTCCTCCACGAAAAGGGACCGGGGCGCGTCAGCCCGCATTTCGTTCACGGCCGGCTGATCAACCTCGTCTCGGGCCAGGTCTCGATCAAATATGGCCTGATGGGCCCCAACCACGCGGTGGTGACCGCATGCTCCACGGGTGCTCACTCGATCGGCGATGCGGCACGAATGATCGCGATGGACGATGCCGACATCATGCTCGCGGGCGGCTGCGAATCGACGATCTGCCCGCTTGGAATCGCAGGGTTCGCGCAGGCGAGGGCGTTGAGCACCAACTTCAACGACCATCCTGAAAAGGCGAGCCGGCCCTATGACAGGGACCGCGACGGCTTCGTGATGGGCGAGGGCGCAGGAGTGGTCGTTCTCGAGGAATATGAGCGTGCAAAGGCGCGCGGCGCGAAGATCTATGCCGAGGTCGTCGGTTATGGCCTCTCGGGCGATGCCTATCACGTGACCGCGCCCCATCCGGAAGGCTCGGGCGCCTACCGCTCGATGGAGATGGCCCTTCGCAAGTCGGGACTTCAGCCGTCCGACATCGATTATATCAACGCTCACGGAACCTCGACTCCGCTCGGCGACGAGCTCGAGCTCGGGGCGGTTCGCCGCCTCTTCGGTAATGCGATCGGATCGTTGTCGATGAGTTCGACCAAGTCGGCGATCGGCCACCTCCTTGGCGGCGCAGGCGCGGTCGAGAGCATCTTCTGCATCCTTGCGATTCGAGACCAGATCGTCCCGCCGACCCTCAATCTCGACAATCCCGAAGAGAGTTGCTCGGGAGTCGACCTCGTCCCGCACAAGGCCAAGGAGCGGCAGGTGAGGGCGGTTCTCAACAACAGCTTCGGCTTCGGCGGGACCAACGCCAGCCTCGTCATGAAGGCCGTGTGAAGCGGCTTCTGCTGGTCGGCGCCGCGGCGCTGGTCCTCGCCGCGCTCGCAGGCCTCTACATTTTCTGGTGGGCGCCGGGGCCAAGGCCCGGACCGCACGACATCATCGTCAAGGAGGGAACGACCCTTCGCTCGCTTTCGCGCGAGCTCGCCAGGGAAGGCGCGATCCCGGGGAGCGCTCGAACCTATTATGTCATGGCCCGCCTGTTCGGATCGCACGATCCGATCCAGGCCGGCGAATTCCAGATTCCGAAGGGCATGGGAGGAGCGGCCGTTCTCGACCTGCTCCAGCATGGAAAGCCCCTCCAGCGGCTGATCACCGTCACTGAAGGCATGCCCTCGATCGTCGTTGCCGAGAAGCTCGAAGCAAGTCCCTATCTTTCCGGGCCGACACCCCAGATCGATGAAGGATCGGTGCTTCCCGACAGTTACGGCTTCGAGCGCGGCGACACGCGTTCATCGCTGGTCCGCGAGATGCAGGCCGCGATGACGAAGACGCTGGCCGAGCTCTGGCCGAGGCGCAGTCTCGATTGTCCAGTCTCCACTCCCGCCGAGGCCGTGATCCTCGCCTCGATCGTCGAAAAGGAAACGGGCAAGCCCGCCGAGCGGCCGATGGTCGCCGGAGTTTATTGCAACCGCTTGAGGATCGGCATGAAACTCGATGCCGATCCAACCGTAATCTACCCCGTGACAAAGGGTAAACCGCTCCGACGGCGTATTCTTCGCTCCGAGCTCGATGCCGACAACGGCTACAATACCTACAAGCGCGCGGGTCTTCCCGAAGGGCCGATCGCCAACCCCGGGAAGGCGAGCATCGAGGCGGTCCTTCACCCCGCGAAGACCAAGGCGCTTTACTTCGTTGCGGATGGCAGGGGAGGGCACGTGTTCGCAGAGACGCTCGAAGAGCAGAATGCGAACGTCGCCAAATGGTACGCGCTTCGCCGCAAGCGGGGCCAGATGTGAAGAACCGGGGCATCGTCAGGGCGCGGATGTTCGTCGGAGCGCTGCTCCTCTTCTCGGCGGTGATCGCATGGGGGACTTCCTTCATGATGAGTCCCCATGGCGAGACGGTCGCTGAAGGCACACGGCATGTCCGAACGGTCGTTGCCCTGTTCATGCGCAACAGCGCCATTGGAACGCTTCTTCTGTGCGCGCTTGCAGGTTGGCTGTTGTTCCCACCGCGGCGGCCGCGCTGGCCCAAGCGCGATTACGCGATCCTTGGCCTCATCGCTCTTCTCGTCACGAGCAGCGTCTACAACCTCATCTGGCTCCAGACCTCAGTTCTTCGCTGAGGAGAGGAGCGCGTCCGAGGGAATGTAGCCGACGTGACGGCCTTTCCCGGCGTACCCCCATGCCCATCCGAGGCTCTCGTCGAGGAGCAGGAAGGGATCGCCGGCCTGAACCTCGAGGATGACGTCGGCCTCGGGCGAGGGACTGGAATGGAGCTTCGCTTGGGTCCTTACCTGCCGCTCGACAGGCTCGGCATAGTGCGATGCAATGACCCGGCTCGCGAGCGCGAGGTCCGCAAGGTCCCTCCTATAGGCGTTGAACGAGGGATCGGGGAGATCGGATGGACCGGAAAGTGCGAATTCGTCAGCGCTGGTGGGCGTATGCCGGCGCCTGGCCGATGATCGGCCGATGTGCCGCGGAGCCGTCGCCCTCGCGGAGATTGCGCTTGAACCCTTCAAGAAATTCCGCCCCGCTGCTCGTTCGGACGACGAAGACATTGCGCCGGTCGTCCTGGTCCCTCTCGCGGCGCAGATAGCCGAGCGCGCCAAGCGTATTCAAGGCGCGAGTGACGACGGGTTTCGATACTCCGAGCACCCTTGCCAGTCCGCGCACCGTGTGGGGCCCGGGCGTCAGATAGACCAACATCAACAGGGCCATCTGCCGGTTGGTGAGGTCGGGTTCGCCTGAGCGGACATAGGCGATCAGGGCCTTCATCCACCCCGTAAGCGAAACTTCGCTCATGGCTGCCACTCTCCGTACTCGTGTCGCGTTCCCTAAACCGGCCAGCCGCCGAAATGTTGCAGACCCGTGACGCAAAAATGGCCGGTTTTCCCGGAGTTGCCGGCTCAGGCCCGAGGATAACGCTCCTCGAGGGCAGCAAAAACGGCGCGAAGTCCAAGGGCTTCGCCGCCCTTGGGCCGACCCGGCTTGGCGGAGTCGCGCCAGGCGAAAGTGTCGAGGTGGGCCCAGGAGATCTCGTCAGGAACGAAGCGCCGAAGGAAGAGCGCCGCATAGACGGCGCCCGCCATCGCGTTCCCCGACGTATTGGAAAGATCCGCGACGTCGCTCTTGAGCTGCTCGTCATAAGGATCCCAGAGCGGCATCCGCCACAATGGGTCGAAGGCCCTGGCCGAAGCGGACATGAGCGCATCGGCAAGATCGTCGCGGTTGGCGAAGGTTGCTGGAAGGTCGGGCCCCAAGGCGACCCGGGCGGCGCCCGTCAATGTCGCGAAATCGATGATGAGCTCCGGCTTTCCTTCCGCGGCTCTGGTCAGCGCATCGGCAAGGACGAGCCTTCCTTCGGCGTCCGTGTTGTCGATCTCGACGTAGAGGCCCTTTCGGGACTTGAGGATGTCGCCCGGCCGGTAGGAGGAGCCCGATACCGCATTCTCGACGGCAGGAATCACGAGATGGAGCCTTAGAGGGAGGCGATGCTCGATAATGAGCTGCGAAAGTGCGAGCGCATGGGCGGCACCGCCCATGTCCTTCTTCATGATCCGCATGCCGGAGGCGGTCTTGAGGTCAAGGCCGCCACTGTCGAAGCAGACGCCCTTGCCGACGATTGCGACGTGCGGGTCCTCCTTCCTTCCCCATTCGAGTTCGATGAGGCGCGGCGCTCTCTCGGCTGTCGCGCCCGCGCCGACCGCTGCAACGAGGGGAAAGCCCTCGGCAAGATCGCCTCCGCTCGTCACTGTCAGCTGGGCTGCCGAACGGCCGGCGAGCTCCCCGACCGCGCTCTCGAGCTCCGCGGGGCCGAGGTCGGCGGCAGGAGTGTTGACGAGATCTCTTACGAGCGCGCTCGCCTCGGCCAGGCGAATCATCGGCTCGATCCTCGCCGCTTCTCGAGTGACGAGGATGCGCGGCCCGCGCAGGCCCTCGTCCTTCTTCGTGCGGTAGAGATCGAACCGGTGCTGGGCGAGGAGCCAGCCGAGTGCAGCCTCTCCAGGCTCTCCATGAGCGAGGCTGTAGCTTCCCTCGGGAAGCTTCTCGGCAAGCGCTGCAAGGCACCAGGGCGTAAGCTCGCTTGCATTCCTCGCGGCGCTCACGACCTCGAAATCCCCGCCCCGTGGCAGGATCACGAAGGCATCGGCGGACTTCCCGTCAAACCTCTGGGCATCGATGAGCGCGCGATCTTCTGCGGGACGCTTCTTGAGCCAGGACGCAAGACTGTCCTTGTCAACGACATGGATCGGTCGCGACTTCTGGCCGCGGTCGGGGACGAGGAGCGATGCGAAGTCGGTCATCTTGCGGGCTCTAGGATCGGCCAGCCGCACTCGCAATCGCGGATCATGAAGACGCGAGGGTTGGCATTGCACGGCGGCCCCGCCGTTGACGACGCTTAATCGAGAAACGGAGCGCCGCTCTGGATCCTTCAATCGCCGCCCGGCTCGGGATGCATGAAGGTGATCCGTCCTTGCGTCGCATCCTCGATCAATCGCTCATATTCGGCTGCGAGCTGCTCGTGGATCTTGCGGGCGATATCCGAGGCTGCCGTCTCGGCGCGGCTTCGTTCAGTCTGCTGCCGAAGGAACAGGTAATTGATGTCCACGTCTCGCCTCCGCTCTTGGATCCGGCCCCTGTCTCGGGGAGCCAAGGCAAGCCTGCGTGAACGGCAGCTGACGAAGTGTCGGCCGGTCGACTAACGGTTGTTGGAGGTCGGCGAGCGGCGGGGCGCCGCTGGCCAGCGGAACCAGCGCAGCCACTTTTCGTTTCACGCGCGATGACCGACGAAGCCTATGCACGCTACTTTGCCGAACGCGAGCTGTTCGAGCGCGAGATGAGCGAACGGGCAAAGCGCGTTGCCGAGGTTCACGGCGAATTGGCAGAGCGCTACGAGGCCCTTGCCAAGGTATTCGGGGCAAAGCGCGGGGAACCCCTCATTCGGGCATGATCAGGAACTGTTCCCATTTCCCGCTTGCGCCGGCCTCGGCGTAGGTGACGAGGGTCAGCTTCTTCCCGCTTGGATAGGTGATCGTGTAGTTGCGATTGACGAACCCTCCGCGAAGGCGCGGAGCGCGATTGATCGTGATCGACGCGGGAGCGCCAAGCTCAGAAAGGCTCGAGCGGTAATCGCCAAGGGTAGTCTGGTCGAAATAATAATTGAGATTGGCGGTGAACTTCGAGCGGTCGGCGCGGCCGGCGGCAAGCGCCTCATAGACGCTGCGGACGTCGGCAAGACGGTCGCTCTCACCGGAAAGGGCGGGCTCAGGGCTGTCGAGCACGATCTTTTCGATGCCGGAGGTGAGCGTGTCCGTCGCGCCCGAGAAATCGGCGTTGGTGAACACGATGATCGCGTCCTTCGTATCGGGATAGATGGTGTTCTGCGTAAGGAACCCCACCGCCTCTCCGCCGTGATCGATGACATGGCGATCACGCTCGTAGTGATTGAAGACCCCGAGGCCATAGCCGTTGGTTCGCCCGTCCCTGCGAAGCACCGGCGTCTCCTGCTCGATCCAGTCACGTGGCGGAATGAGCGCGCGGTTCATGCGTGCAATGTCCCATTTCGCAAGGTCCGCCGCGGTCATCGAAAGCTCACCCGCCGCATAGAGCCAGCCGCGCGCCGGCGGGCGGGCGACGCGCACCGGTCCCAACGCAAAGCGATGGTAGCCCGCCGGGAAGCGGGGCGTGTTCGTATCGTCCTGGTCGAGCGGGTGCATGCCCAATGGGCCGAAGATCCGCTCGTTGAGAAAGGTCAGGAGCGGCTGCCCGCTGACTTTCTCGACGATCATTCCTGCGACCACGTAGCCGGTATTGCTGTACTGCCAGCGTTCGCCCGGCTGAAAATCGAGCGGCTTCTTCGCCCATTTGTCGAGGATGTGCTGCGGGTTCGTTGGAACCGTCATGTCGGAGAACATGTAGTCCTGCGGCCAGAAGTCCTGCAGGCCCGAGGTGTGGGAAATCAGCTGGCGAATGGTGATCCTGTCGCCCTCGGTGACGCCCGCGACATATTTCGAGACCGGATCGTCAAGGCTGAGCTTCCCGTCGTCCCTCAGGAGCAACAGGGCCATCGCCGTGAACTGCTTTGAATTGGAGGCGATCTGGTAGGGGAGGCCGGCATTGGCCTCGAGGCCCTCGTTCGCCTTCCCATAGGCCTTGGTGAGAACGAGCTTTCCGTCGCGAACGACCGCGATCTCGGCGGACGGGACCCCCGTATCGGCAAGGGTCTTGGTGACGAGCTGGTCGATCTGGCCGACCTGGTCGGCGGTGAGCGATTGTGCGGCGGCGGGGGTGGCGAATAGCGCAAGGAGCGCTGCGGTTCGGCAAAACATGCATTCGACCTTAGGGATGGCTGTTGACGGGGTTAAGTCCCTTTGAACCGGCAAACGCCCGCAAGTCCGTGACTTTGACGCAGGATAATTCGGGGAACGCTGAAGTTCAGCGCGCCGTTGACTCGTCACGACGCGAAGGGAGAAGAGCCATGAGAGGCGGCTGGGCCGCGACGATTCTTGCGATCGTGGCGGCAATCATCGGTGCCGTGCTGACGGTCGGCGGCCTTTGGCTCGTTGTCCTTGGCGGTTCGCTTTATTACCTCATTGCGGGCGTCGCCATGCTCGCGTCCGCCTGGTTCCTGTTGCAGGGCAAGGTCCTCGGCGCCTGGATCTATATCGCTCTTTTCATCCTGACGGCGATCTGGGGATTTGCAGAATCGCGCGGGAACGCATGGGCCATGGTGCCCTGGCTGGTCGCACCCCTGGTGATGCTCATCTGGACGCTCCTCGTGATGCCGACGCTTTCTCCGCGCGAAGAACGACGCTGGGGCCCGGCATGGGCAGGGATCGTGGTTGCGATCATATTCGTCGCTGCGTCCTTCCTCGTCCTTGGAACGACGGGCGGAAGCGCGGCAGCTGCGCTTCCGCCACAAAGTTCACCAGGGTTCGCCGACCCCTCAGGGGTCGCGACCGGCGCCGACTGGCCGGCCTATGGAGGAACCAACGCGGCGTGGCGCTTCTCACCGCTCACCCAGATCTCGCCGGACAATGTCACAAAGTTGAGGAAGGTCTGGGAGGTCCATGTCGACGGCCAGCCCAACAACCCGGACTATGTGAAGCTTTACGGAACCGAGAACACGCCGCTCAAGGCCGGGAACCTTCTTTACACCTGCACCGCAAAGAACGTGATCGTTGCTCTCGATGCCGCGACTGGAAAGCCGGTGTGGCGGGTTGACCCCAAGGTCCCCGACAAGTGGATACCCTATACGACCGCGTGCCGCGGCGTTTCCTATTACGCCGTCCCGGGAGCAGCCCCGAACTCTCCCTGCGCGAGGCGGATCATCGAAGGAACGATGGATTCGAGGCTGATCGAGGTCGATGCACTCACCGGAAAAGCCTGCAGAGAGTTCAACGGGACCGGGCAGCAGGACACGAAGATCGGAATGGGGTGGGTGCCTCCGGGATCGGCCGGAATCAACTCGCCGCCGCCGGTTGTGCGCGGGATCATCGTCGTTGGACACCAGATCCTCGACGGCCAGTGCCGCTGCGCACCTTCAGGAGTGATCCAGGGTTTCGATGCAAGGACGGGCAAGCTCGCCTGGGCATGGGACATGCAGCATCCCGACTGGAACGGCTATCCGCCAAAGGGGCAGACGTGGATGCGCGGAACACCCAACAGCTGGTCGATCAGTTCGGGCGACGAGAAACTCGGCCTGGTGTTCGTCCCGACCGGGAATGTCGCCGACGATTATTATTCGTCGGGCCGGACACCCGAAGAGAATGCCTATTCGAGTTCGATCGTCGCCATCGATGTTACGACGGGCAAGCCGCGCTGGAGCTTCCAGACCGTCAAGAAGGACGTCTGGGACTATGATATCGGCAGCCAGCCGAGCCTTGTCGACTACAAGGGAACGCCCGCGCTACTCGTCACCTCGAAGCAGGGCGATCTCTACGTGCTCGACCGGGCGACGGGGCGTCCATTGACGCCGGTGGGATCGATCCAGGCTCCGCCTGGAGGCCAGGAACCCAGCGAGCGCTCGCCCACCCAGATCGTTTCCCTGTGGAATACCCTGCGGAAGCCCGACCTTAGGGAATCCGACATGTGGGGCATGTCGCCGATCGACCAGATGATCTGCCGGATCCAGTATCACCAGGCCGACTATCGCGGCTTCTACACGCCGCCGAGGACGGATAAATATACGGTCCAATATCCGGGATATAACGGCGGAAGCGACTGGGGCAGCCTGTCGGTCGACCCGGTTCGGGGCGTGATCATCGCCAATTACAACGACATGCCCAATTACGTGAAGCTGGTCCCGCGCGCCGTTGCGAACAGGAAGGGCATCGTTCCGAGGTTCGCGACGAGCACTCCGCCGAGCAAGCCGCACCAGATCGATCCGCAATGGGGCGTTCCTTATGCGGTCAACGTCAACGCCGGCTGGCGGATGCCCTTCACCAAGCTCATGTGCAAGCGCCCGCCCTATGGCGGGATCAGGGCGATCGACGCGGCAACCGGCAAGACCCTTTGGGATCACCCGCTCGGAACGGCGCGAAAGAATGGCCCGTTCAAGCTGCCCACCTACCTGCCGTTCACCATCGGAACTCCCAATAATGGCGGCGCAGTGACAACGGCGAGCGGGATCATCTTCATTGCGGCCGCGACCGACGACCTCCTTCGAGCAATCGATGAGCGGACCGGCAAGGTCCTCTGGTCCGTTCCGCTACCCGCAGGAGGACAGGCGACGCCGATCGTTTATGAGCAGAACGGACGCGAATATCTCGTGATCTTCGCCGGCGGACATCATTTCATGGAAACGCCGATGGGCGACAGCCTCATCGCTTATGCTTTGCCAGGCTGAACCATCAAGGCATCGGGCAGTCGAGAGGCTGGCGAAGGAGTTCGGAGCTGCGCGGACCAAGCGGGATGTTCAAGGGCTTTGCCGCTTCGACGAACTGCTGCGCTCCAAGATTCATGGTGTGGGTCAGTGAGCGAAGTTGAGACACGGTCTCGACGAACCGGTCACGCGACGTCTCGGTGAAGGGCCTCTCTCTCCGATAGGCGTTGATCGTCGCCCAGAGCTCCTGCTGGCGAAGGTTCATGTCGCGAAACACGCGAACGTAACTGAACAATTGTGCGTAGCTGTTGCGCGTGTCGTGGGGCATGTGCGCGATGGTTCCCGACGCAACTGCCGCTTCCCACGCCGCCGAGCCCCAGACCCGGTTTCTCGATACGGGCGTATTGCGAATGACGAGCGTCCCACGGCTCTTGTCGGCAAGATCGTCGAGCGCATCGAGGGTCTTTCGCTGGCACTCGGTGATCTTGATCCGTTCCTCGGCTGCGAAGAGGGAATCGGCTAATTCGTCGTCGAGAGTGTCCTGTGCGATCGCAACCTCCTTGTGCCAGGTCCAGGCGTCGACCGCCTGGTCGGCGGCTAGCGCGATCATCACTCCGATGAAGATCGTCCCGACTTCCTTGAGGAAGTCCTCCCAGTTGCGGACTGCCTTGTGCTCGGGAGCATCGAGGTGATGGACCATGCCCGCCATGCTGCCCTCGGCAGGCGGGCAAGTCTACAGCTGTTGGGAGTTTCGCGAACCTTCTAGCCGGGGCTGTTCGCGTGGTGATGGTGGTGATTTTTCGTGAGGATGTAGACGTCGGCCGCAAGGACCGCGAGGAAGACGCCGATCACCGGGAGGGGCGGCATCGAGGAACCCCGATAGTCGGAAGCTTCAGGGGACGGGGCCTCGGGCTGGGCGGCAGCAACCGCCGCGCTGCCGAGGCCGGTCGCCCCGCTTGGAGTGAGCATGCTCAAGGCGAGCCAGGAATTGCCCGCGGGCTGCGATGCGGCGGGCGTCGCGGCCGAGGCGGCAACGGGGTTTGCAACGAGCGAAATGGAAACGGCCACTGACGCGGCGAGCCAACGCGAGCAACGCATAACCTCGTGCTCCTTCCGATTCACCGGCAAGCTTAAAGGTTTCTCGAGAGAAATTCGAATCCGGACTGGCCCAGGCTTCCAACATCTGGGCGTTGACGCCGTTAATTCCTGAAGCGGTACTGCTGAACCCGTCAGGCGGGAACGCCGAAAAGATCGTGTTCGTCTGAATCTTCAACCCGCACCGGGACGATGTCGCCGGGCTTGAGGCCGCCTGAATCGCGCAGGTGCACCTCACCGTCGATCTCCGGAGCATCGGCCTTCGAGCGGCCCGTCGCACCCCCTGTCTCGTCATCGACGGCGTCGATGAGGACATCGATCGTCGAATTGATCTTCGCTCGAAGCTTTTCGGCCGAGATTCGCGCCGAGAGCGCCATCACTGCCTCGTAGCGCTCCTGCTTCAGCCCCTCGGGAACCTGGTCGTCCATGGAAGTTGCAGGTGCGCCCTCGACCGCCTCGAACTTGAAGGCCCCGACCCGGTCGAGCCGGGCTTCCTCGAGCCAGGCGAGAAGGTAGGCGAAGTCCTCCTCCGTCTCGCCGGGGAAGCCGACCACGAAGCTTGACCGGATTGCGAGCTCGGGAACGATCGAGCGCCACGAGCGGATTCGTTCGAGGACCTTCGCGTCGTTGGCGGGGCGACGCATCCTTCGAAGGACGTTGGGGCTGGCGTGCTGGAACGGGATGTCGAGATAGGGAAGGAGAAGTCCTTCGGCCATCAGTGGAATGACATCGTTCACGTGGGGATAGGGATAGACGTAGTGGAGGCGGATCCACGCGCCGAGCTTTCCGAGCTCGAGCGCGAGGTCGGTCATGTGGGCTCGAACTTCCGCGCCCCGGAACGGCCAGGACTTGTGGCGAAGGTCCACGCCATAGGCGCTGGTATCCTGGCTGATCACCAGCAGTTCCTTCGTTCCGGCGGCGATGAGCTTCTCGGCCTCGCGCAGGACCGCGTCCGGGCGGCGACTGACGAGATCGCCGCGAAGGTGCGGGATGATGCAGAAGGCGCAACGGTGATTGCAGCCCTCGGAGATCTTCAAATAGCTGTAATGGCGCGGAGTGAGCTTGAGGCCGGCTTCGGGGACGAGGTCGATGAAAGGCGAGGGCACGGGAGGAGCGGCGTCGTGAACCGCGGCAACGACATCTTCATATTGCTGCGGCCCGGTGATCGCGAGGACGTCAGGGAAGCGCTCGCGGATGACGTCGGCTTCCTTGCCCATGCACCCCGTGACGACGACGCGGCCGTTCTCCGCAATCGCTTCGCCGATCGCCTCGAGGCTTTCTTCCTTGGCAGAATCGAGAAAGCCGCAGGTGTTGACGAGCACAACGTCGGCGCCGGCGTAATCGGGCGACATGTCGTATCCATCTGCACGCAGCTTGGTCAGGATGCGCTCGCTGTCGACCAGTGCCTTGGGACAGCCGAGCGAGACCAGCCCGACGCGCGGGGGCTTGGGGAGTGTCGTGACGTTCATCGGAAGGGCCGCGCCAATATAGGAAGTTTTGGGCGAAAACTAGGCGCTTGGCTGACTCGCTTGTTCATCTTGTCGCTGCGCGGCTAAGAGCCGCCCCAAGCCCATTTTGAGAACAGGGAGTAAGCATGCGTATCGCGATGATCGGCACGGGCTATGTGGGGCTCGTCTCGGGCGCCTGCTTCGCCGACTTCGGCCACAGCGTCTGCTGCGTCGACAAGGACGCCGGCAAGATCGATGGCCTCAACAAGGGCGTGATGCCGATCTGGGAGCCGGGTCTCGAGGCGCTCGTCAAGGCGAACGCGGAACGCGGACGACTGACCTTCACCACCAGCCTCCCCGATGGAGTGAAGGACGCCGAGGCGGTCTTCATCGCGGTCGGGACCCCGGCGCGGCGCGGTGACGGCCATGCCGACCTCACCTTCGTGTTCGATGCGGTGCGCGAGCTCGCCAAGGTCATTGGCCCCAAGACCGTCGTCGTCACCAAGTCGACCGTACCGGTCGGAACTGGGGACCGGATCGAGGAGATCCTGCGCGAGGAAGGCGTCGGCGAGGTGTCGGTAGCGTCGAACCCCGAATTCCTTCGCGAGGGCGCTGCGATCGCCGATTTCAAGCATCCGGACCGGATCGTGGTTGGAGCGGACGATCAGCGAGCCCAGGACGTGCTCAAGGAGATCTACCGGCCCCTGTTCCTCAACCGGGCGCCGATCCTGTTCACCGGCCGACGCACCGCCGAGCTCACCAAATATGCCGCAAACGCCTTTCTCGCGGTCAAGATCAGCTTCATCAACGAGATTGCGGACCTTTGCGAAGCGGTCGACGCCGACGTCCAGGACGTCGCCAGGGGAATCGGTCTCGACAATCGCATTGGCCCCAAGTTCCTTCACGCGGGGCCGGGCTATGGGGGAAGCTGTTTTCCAAAGGACACGCTCGCGCTTCTCCAGACCGCGGACAAGTTCGGAGTCGACCAGCGCATCGTTCGAACGACCGTCAAGGTGAACGATGACCGCAAGGCAGCGATGGTCGAGCGTGTCGAGCGGGCGGTCGGCGAACTTCGCGGAAAACGCGTCGCCGTCCTCGGCCTCGCCTTCAAGCCGAACACGGACGACATGCGCGAAGCGCCCTCGATTCCCTTGATCAATGCCCTCGTCGAGCGGGGAGCCGAGGTCAGCGCCTTCGACCCGGTCGCACGCGAGCAGGCCGAGAAAATCTTCACCGGGATCGAGTTTGCATCCGATGCTTATGCCGCGGCCGCGAACGCCGACGCGCTCGTGATCGTTACCGAGTGGGACGAGTTCCGGGCCCTCGACCTCGAGAAGATTGCCGCCTCTCTTCGCGGAAACGTCCTTGTCGATCTCAGGAACGTTTACGATCGCGACGAGGCAATAGAGGCGGGCCTCGATTATTATGGCGTGGGCCGGGGGCGGCCCGGCCCTTCCTGATCGAGGCCATTCGCCTCCAGGCTCTTTAAGAGTCGCTTCCCCTCGAGCTTAACCCTCGACGCTTGAGCCGCGCGGGCGCCGTTTCGGGGATCTTGAGGAAGACGGGGAGCACGCAAAGGGCGACGAGCGCGATCATGAGGCCGGGCGCCGTGACCATGCCGCTCCGCTCGACGAGCCATTGCGCGGCAAAGGGCGTCAGCCCGCCGAAGATCGCGGTCGCCATGGTTGCTCCAAGCGCGAGGCCGGTCACCCGCGCTTCGCCCCGGAATTGTTCGGCGGTCGCAACGGCGCCGACCGCGCTCACTCCGCCCGCAACCGCGGCAAGGATGATCGCGCCCGCGAGCGCACGGGTCTCCGAGCCGCTCGCCATCAGTTCGAACATCGTGATCGGAAGGATCGCGCTGGCGCCGCAGAGCGCGAGGAGGACCGTTCGCCGGCCGCCGACGTCGGACCACCAGCCAACCAGCGGAGTGACGAGGATCACTGCGAGGGCAGCGATGGTCGAGAGCCACAGCGCCGTTCCCTCGTCGAGCGCTCCCGCCGAGGTCAGGAAGGCCGGGACGTAGGTTATTCCGACATAATAAGTGATCGAACCCAGTGCAGAGATCGAAAATCCCCGGACGATCCCCATCCGATGGTGCTTCAGGGCGTAGAGGAGAGGCTCCTCGGGAACGCTGCCCTGGGCCTGCTGGCGCTCGAACTCGGGCGATTCATGCATCGTCGAGCGTGCAATCCAGACGCTCGCTGCAAGTGCTGCTCCAACGAAGAAGGGGATGCGCCAGCCCCAGGTTTCGAGTTCCTGGCTCGTCGTTCCGCTGACCGTCAGCGCCGAGATCGCGACTGCAAGGAGCGCCCCGACCTCGCTTGCGGCCGAAGCCGAGGAGGTGATGAGCCCGCGGCGCTTCGCGGGCGATCCTTCGAGGAGATAGGCGACGACTCCGGTATATTCCCCGCCGACTGAAAATCCCATGACGCAGCGAAGGAGGAGAAGGAGCCAGCCCGCCGCCGGCCCGACAGCTGCTCTCGTCGGAAGGAGGGCGGTCGCGAGCATCGCGGCGGTCATCATCGCCACCGACAGAAGCATCATGTGCCGCCGTCCGCGCCGGTCGCCGATCCGGCTGAAGAAAAGGGCGCCCAGGGGACGCATGAGATAGGCGATCGCAAAGCCGCCGAGGGTGAGGAGGAGCGAGCCGCTGCCGCCTCCGTAGAAGACCCGCGACAGGACGGTCGCGAAATAGAGGTAGAGCGTGAAATCGTACCATTCGACGATGGTCGAAAAAGCCGCGATCGCGAGCGAATGCGGTGGGAGAACCGCGTGTCCTTCCTCGTCGAACCTCCTGGTCTCCATCATGGTGACAGTGCCAGAGAGCTGCGCGTCTGTCGCGCCTCGCTCGCTTACGAGCGCGTTCTTGGAGCAAGCTCGTCGAGGTGGAGGAGCATGTCGGCGGGATCGTCGAACACCCGCATTGCGCCGGCGCGCTCGAGCTCATCCCTCCCATAGCCCCCGGACAAAAAGCCGATGCCGAGCGCGCCGCAGCGAAGAGCCGCGAACATGTCCCAGATGCTGTCACCGATCACGTAGGAACCCCTCGTGGTCGTCCCCAGCCGGCGGGCGGCCTCGACGAAGAGGTCGGGGTCCGGCTTGGCGTAGCGCACCTCGTCCCTCGTCACGACGATTGAACTTGAAGGGTCGACCCCGAGGCTCTCGAGATTGGCTCTGGCAGTTCGCATCCGACCGCTGGTCGCGATTCCCCAGGGAAGCTGCTGGCTGGTAAGCTCGTGAAGAAGGTCGACTGCGCCTGGAAGCGGCGAGACCTCCTTCGAGAGTTCGCGGAACAGTTCGGCATGCCGGTCGCGCAGTCGTTCGAGGGTCTCCTCGTCGATCGGGCGTCCGACCTCACGCTCGAGCTGGGCCGTGAAAAGGCCGCCGCTCATCCCGATCTTGCGGTGGATCCGCCAGACGGAGAGGTCGAGTCCGCATTCGAGAAGGGCGACCTGCCAGGCCCGGACATGGTTGTAGACGCTGTCGACGAGCGTCCCGTCGAGGTCGAAGAGGAAGGCGACCCTATCGCTCATATGAACGGCCCAACCGGATTAGCCCCGGTCAGTTCCGCAAAGGGGATTTTCGGCGCTTGCCTCGAAGGCCGAGGTACGGCTTTCAACCGCTTGTCGCGGGAATTCATGATTTCGTGCCGTCGCCGGCCAGAATCTAACGGAATGGTAACCATGCCGGCATAGGGCTTTTCACGCGTGGGAAATTCTCGAGTGGAAAGCATAAGGCGCATCCTAAGGAGCGGCGGAAATTCGCCTCAGGAAGAGGCGCCGCCCCAGTCCGCGCGCGCCGAAGCCCTGATCAGGGAATTCGAGAGCAGCGGGAAAGGCTGGTTCTGGGAAACCGGCCGTGACGGAGACCTCTCCTACATCAGCGACAGCGTCGCTCAGGCGCTTGGCCGCGAACCCGCGGACCTCCTCGAGCGTCCCTTCACCGATCTCATCTCGACCGAAGCCGCCGACGGAAGCGCGACCTCGGAGCGAACCCTCGGCTTTTACCTCTCATCGCACGTCGCCTTCCAGGACCTCATCGTTCGAGCGAAGACGAAGACGGAAATCTGGTGGTCGATCACCGGCCGGCCGGTCCATGACGAGGTCGGCAGGTTCTTCGGGTTCCGGGGCTTTGCCTCCGACCTCACCAAGATGCGCCAGTCCGAGGTGGAGCTGGACCGGCTCGCCCGCCAGGATTCGCTGACCGGGCTCGCCAACCGCGAAGCGCTTCGACGGGCGCTCGACGATGCTCTCGTGAGCGCGGTTCGAAGAAAGCACCGCTGCTCGGTCTTCCTCCTCGATCTCGATCGCTTCAAGGCCGTCAACGACACGCTCGGCCATCCGGCGGGCGACACGCTCCTGCGCCTCGTTGCGCTTCGCCTGCGCGAAGTGATTGGCGAAGCCGGGCAGGTGGGTCGCCTCGGCGGCGACGAATTCGAGGTCGTGCTCCCGGCGACCTCGTCGAAGGACGATTTGTCGCGGCTTGCGCAGGGCATCATCGACAGCCTTTCGAGGCCCTACACGATCAACGGCACCGCGGTCTCGATCGGTGCATCCGTCGGGATCGTCACGTCCGACTATGATGACCGCACCTCCGATGACCTGATGCGCGATGCCGACCTTGCGCTTTATGCCGCGAAAGCGGCCGGCAAGGGCTGCTACCGCTTCTTCGCTCCGGAGATGCACGAAGCGGCGCGGGAGCGGCAGCTCATGGAGTCCGACCTCAGGGTCGCGCTCGAGAAAGACGAGATGAAGCTCGTCTTCCAGCCATGCGTCGACGCGTCGAGCGAGGCGGTGACCGGTTTCGAGGCCCTGATACGCTGGCACCACCCGGAACATGGGCCGGTCAGCCCGGCGATGTTCATCCCCCTCGCCGAGGAAATCGGTCTCATCAACGAGATTGGCGAATGGGTCCTGAAGACCGCCTGCGAAGAGGCTGCGAAATGGCCCGAGCAGGTCTCGGTTGCGGTCAACCTTTCGCCGGTCCAGTTCAAGCTTCCCTCGCTTCCCGCGACAGTCAGGGCAATCCTCGCCGAAACGGGACTTCCTGCAAAACGCCTCGAACTCGAAATCACCGAGGGCGTGTTCCTCAGCAACGACGAGCATGTCCACGAGATGATCGCCAACCTGAAGGCGATCGGGCTGAAGCTCGCTCTCGACGACTTCGGTACCGGCTACTCGAGCCTCAGCTATTTGCAGCGCGTGCCCTTCGACAAGATCAAGGTCGACCAGTCGTTCGTCCGCGGGGCATCGGATCCCGAAAGCCGAAACGCGGCTCTCATCCGGGCGATGGTCGGCCTTGCATCCGACCTCAACATGCAAACGACCGCCGAGGGCGTCGAGACGAACGAAGAGCTGATGCTGGTGAGAAGCCTCGGCTGCTCCCTCGTCCAGGGCTATATTTTCGGCAAGCCCATGCCGCCCGAAGAGGCGGCCGAGCTTGCGGTCAAGGGAGCCGCAACTCTGCCGGATGCCCACCTCATTCCGCGCGAGCCCCGAATCCGGATCATCCGGGCGACATTGCTGCATTTCGATGGCCGGGTGATCGGGGCCCGCCTGAGGAACATCTCGAGCGGCGGGGCGCTCGTCGAAAGCCGCGAGGAGATGCCGGTGGGAGCGCAGGTCCAGCTCGATTTTGCCGCCGGAGGGCTGATCGATGCCGAGGTGAGGTGGGCGAAGGGGACTCAGTTCGGGGTGCAGTTCAGGGAGAAGTTCAACCTGAAGCTGCTCCAGCCCGCAAAGCCTGCGACGAAGGCGCCAACCGTCATGGCGCCGAACTATCTCAGCGCCAAGGACGAAGCGGTCGGGGACAAGTAGTTCGAACCCTCAGGGGGTGGGTCGCCTTGAGGACCCGGGTTCGAAAGAAGGCGGCCTTTTGGAAAGATCATCGTCTGCCGAGCGATCGAACGAGCGAGGCTCGCACGTTAGACGATGCTGGGTTAGGTTCAGCCTAGCTGACGCTGGGGGTCTTGGAAGGGGGATCGCCGATGATGGCAGTCATATTCGCGCTGATGACGGCGGCGCTCGTCACCGGCTGGTTCGGACGCCGGCCGCTCGCGATTGTCCTCGTCTCGCTCGCGCTCCTTCTCGCAATCCACCTGTTCCTGTGGGAGATCCACAGTCCCCAATACGGCTTCAGAATGCCGTGGATCCAGACATGAGACGAAGCGCCAAGGCCCGCCTCGAGAGCCTCCGCTTCATCATGAATGAAGCGTACACGCTCGGAATGATGGCCGTGATCGCGGCGGTCCTCACCGCCGCGATGGTGATTCAATATGGCCATGGCGAACTGCCGTGCCCGCTGTGTCTCCTCCAGCGGGTGGCAATGCTCGGCGTGTGCTTCGGCCTCATGCAGAACTTCCGCAACGGCTTTTCCGACCGCAACCTTGGCTACAGCCTGCTCTTCTCGGTCTTCCTCCTCGTCGTCTCGATCCGGCAGACCCTGCTCGACATCTATCCAAGGCCCGGCCACGAATATGTCGGAAGTGCAGTTCTCGGCCTTCACATGCCGGTCTGGTCGATCCTCATCGCAATGGCGCTCATCACCGCATTCGCGATCAAGCTGTGCGTGATCGGAACCGAGGACGGGACAAGTCCACCAAAGCGCAACTCGACGTTCGGGCGAATCGCCATGCTTCTCAGCTTCTACGTCATTGCCATTGCTGTCGCGAACCTCGGCTCGGTCGTCGTGCAATGCGGTCTAAGCCAATGCCACACCACCGGCTATGCGTTGCTGAAGTAGAGGAAGCGTCGACGCCGCTTCGAAACGGCTGTAATTCACTGGATTGGAAAGAACCGTTCCTGGGGGCCTTTGCCGGCGGGGGGCGTGATGAAGATGTTCGTGACGGTGCTGGTGATTTGCTGGCTCATCAGCGGGCTTGCGGGATCATGGATGCTCGAGGGCGGCGACATGCACCTCAAGACGATCGCTCTTGGCCCTATTTCGCTCGTGAAGGGGTTCAACGACACTCCGCCCCAATATCCAGGGCAATGACCACCCTGAAGCGCTCATCGGCTGGGTGATGAAGTCCTTGTCCCCATGTCCACCAGTTGAAGAATTGGCATCAGGGTGCCGTTCTCCTTCGGGCCATGCTAGTTTTCGCGTTCCTGGACGAGCTTGCAGCGAGGCTCCGCGATGAAGGCGTTCGTCGTATTTGCGCTGTTCATTTGGCTCCTGTGCGGGTTCATCGGCGCCTGGCGCCTCGAAGGGCTTGGCGAACTTCACTTCAAGAGCATCGCAAAAGGGCCGATCACGCTCGTCAAATCCTTCAATGACGAGCCCGTGACGTTCCCGGGTCCCGGCTGAAGAGGAGCCGTGCAGGACTTTGAACCGGTGGAAAGGCCTGTCCAAGCGAGCGGAAGGCTCGTTTCGAGGCCTCCGAACCCGAGTTCGAAATTGCTATAAGCTTGAACGTCCCCTGGCTTTGAGGGGACGAACTGGCGGGACCCCGCTCGTGTCGCTTCGATATCTGACACCCTTCTTCTTCGTCATGCTGCTGCCCTTGGGCGGTTGGCTGGGCGGGCCGTGGACATTGCTCGCGGCGGCAGCGACGCCCCTGTTCCTCGTCACCCTCGACTGGATTTTCGGGGAGGAGAGAGGCAGCGGAAGGCCGGCCGAGGTCCCGCGCTTGCTGCCGCGGCTCTATGTCCTCGTTCAGCTCGCGGCGATGAGCTCGGCCATCTTCCTCGCATTGCGAAGCGAGACCAGCTTGCTTGAAGTCGCCGGCCTTGCCGTCTCGTCGGGAGTGACAATGGGGGTCTTCGGCTTTCTCGCTGCCCACGAGATGATTCACAGCCGCGATCGGCGAGAGCGGGCGCTCGGCCTCCTGCTCCTCGCCAGCGTCTTCTACATGCACTTTCGAATTGCCCACGTGTACGGACATCACCGCCGCGCAGCGACACATGGCGATCCCGCGAGCGCTCGGCTGGGCGAAGGGCTCTATCCCTTCCTCGTGAGATCCATCGCCGGACAGGTGCGCGAAGCCTGGGTTTTCGAGGCGCAGCGGCTGAAGCGGCGCGGGCTTGCGGTGGCTAGCTTCTCCAACCGGATGATCGCTTATTCCGTCCTCGAGATGCTTCTGCTTCTTGCGCTGCTCGTGGCTGGGTGGAAGGCCGCGGCCTTCCAGCTCGTGGTCGCAGCCATTGCAATCATCCTCCTCGAGGCTTTCAACTACATCGCGCATTACGGGCTCACCCGCACCGCATCAGCCAAAGGTTCGCTCGAAGCGCTCGCGCCCCATCACAGCTGGAACAGTGCCCGGCGAATGAACAATGCCGCGCTGTTCAACATGGGGCGTCACAGCAACCATCATTCGCGGCCGGCGCAGCGCTACGACCGCCTGGAGCCGATCGACGGCGAGTCGGAGCTGCCCTTCGGATATGCCGGCGCGCTCCTGACGGCTCTTCTTCCTCCGCTCTGGCGGCACGTCATGGATCGACGGGTCATCTCGAGAGCGCCCGCGAACGCCGAACAACAATAGAAATGCGATGCCGGCTCTCCGCGGCCGAAGCGCGCAGGTCCGCCGGAGCTTGAGGCTCAAGCGTCGATTTCTTCCTCGTCGAGCGCGCTTGCACGCGACTGGATGAACTCGAACCTCGGCGCGGGATCGCGGCCCATCAGCCGCTCGACAAGCTCCTTGATCGGCTGGCGGTCCTCGTAGGCGCCCGGCAGAGTGACCTTGAGGAGCGAGCGGGTCGCGGGATCCATCGTGGTTTCCTTGAGCTGGCCCGGGTTCATCTCGCCAAGGCCCTTGAAGCGACTGACCTCGACCTTCTTTCCCTTGAACTCGGTCGATTCGAGCTCGGCGCGATGGGCGTCGTCACGCGCATAGAGCGTCTTTGCTCCCGCCGTCAGGCGATAGAGGGGAGGCTGGGCAAGGAACAGGTGTCCGCGCCGGACGAGCTCGGGCATTTCCTGGAAGAAGAAGGTCATGAGGAGGGTCGCGATATGGGCGCCGTCGACGTCCGCGTCGGTCATGATGATGACCCGCTCGTAGCGTAAGGCCTCCTCGCTCCACTTGTCGCGAGTCCCGCAACCCAATGCCAGCTGGAGGTCGGCGATCTCCTGGTTGGCCCGGATCTTGTCGGCGGTCGCCGAGGCGACGTTCAGGATCTTTCCGCGTATCGGAAGGATCGCCTGGGTCTTGCGGTCGCGCGCCTGCTTTGCCGATCCCCCCGCGCTGTCGCCTTCGACGATGAAGAGCTCGGTACCGTCGGAATCGTCGTTCGCGCAGTCGGTGAGCTTGCCCGGCAACCGGAGTTTTCGAGCGGAAGTCGCCGTCTTTCGCTGCACTTCGCGCTCGGCGCGGCGCCTCAGCCGCTCCTCCATCCGCTCCATGATGGCGCCGAGGAGAGCGCGCCCCCGGTCCATGTTGTCGGCGAGATAATGGTCGAAATGGTCGCGAACCGCGGCTTCGACAAAACGAGCCGCCTCGAGGCTCGTGAGCCGGTCCTTGGTCTGGCTCTGGAAATGCGGGTTGCGGATGAACACGCTCAGCATGAGCTCGACGCCGTTGAAGACGTCGTCGGGAGTGATGTCCTTGGCCTTCTTGTTGCCGACGAGTTCCCCGAATGCCCGGATCCCCTTGCTCAAGGCGGCGCGAAGGCCGGCCTCGTGAGTGCCGCCGTCCGGCGTCGGGATCGTGTTGCAATAATAGCTCTGCGCCCCCTCGGAGAAGAGCGGCCAGGCAACAGCCCATTCAGCGCTCCCCTGGCCCTCGGGGAAGTCCTGCCGGCCGGTGAAGGGCTCGTTGGTGACCGTCGGCCGCTCGCCGAGCTGCTCCTTCAGGTGATCGGCAAGGCCCCCCGGAAACTGGAATACCGCCTGTTCCGGGACACTCGCCGATGCGAGCGACGGGTCGCAGCGCCAGCGGATCTCGACCCCCGCGAAGAGATAGGCCTTGGAGCGGGCGAGCTTGTAGAGCCGTTCGGGGCTGAACTGCGCGTCCGCGCCGAAGATCTCAGGGTCGGGCGTGAAGCTGACACTCGTGCCCCGGCGATTGGGAGCGGCTCCGACCTCCTCGAGCTTCGAGGTCGCATGCCCGCGTGCGAAGGTCTGGCGGTAGAGCTTCTTGTCGCGTGCGACCTCGATCGTGGTCTCGGTCGAAAGCGCGTTGACGACGCTCACTCCGACGCCGTGGAGGCCGCCCGAGGTCGAATAGGCCTTGCCCTCGAACTTTCCTCCCGAGTGAAGCGTGGTCATGATCACTTCGAGCGCGGATTTTCCCGGGTATTTCGGGTGCTCCTCGACCGGAATGCCGCGCCCGTTGTCGATGACGGTGAGGCGGTTGCCCTTCTCGAGGATGACCTCGATTCGCCCGGCAAAACCCGCGACCGCCTCGTCCATCGAATTGTCGATCACCTCGGCGGCAAGGTGGTGAAGCGCCCTCGCGTCGGTGCCCCCGATATACATTCCGGGTCGGCGACGAACGGGCTCGAGACCTTCGAGGACCTCGATCGCGCTGGCATCGTAATTGTCGGGCGAGGAAGCGGCGGAAGACGAGAACAGGTCGGACATTTCGATCCAAGCTATAGGAAGCCGAGTCTTGCGGGCAAGGTCGCGCCCGCAACGGCTTGTGGATATTCGTGTCTTTCCCTGTCCATTGGAGGGAGCCGAAGCTCCGACCCGGCTCTTGAAACCTCGAACAGCCGTTCCAAATGTCTCCCTGCCGGGCGCCAACCGGGCCCGGCGACGGGCCGGCCATACCAGAACACGCATATGTCCGACCCGCCAAGTCGCTCAACTGGAGGACATGACTATGCGTAGTGCTTTCGACTTTTCGCCGTTCCGGCGTTCGACGGTCGGCTTCGACCGGCTGTTCGACATGCTCGAGAACAGCAACCTGGGGCAGACCCAGGAAAATTACCCGCCCTTCGACCTCATCAAGAAAGGCGAGAACGATTATTCCATCCAGCTCGCCGTCGCCGGTTTCAAGCCGGACGAGATCGACATCACTGCCCAGCAGAACGTTCTTGTCGTGACCGGCCGCAAGTCCGATGAGACCAGCAAGGAGGACGGCGACTTCATCTATCGCGGAATTGCCAACCGCTCGTTCGAGCGGCGCTTCGCGCTCGCCGACCATATCCAGGTCAAGGGCGCCGACCTCAAGGACGGCCTCCTCTCGATCG
>DASZYL010000154.1:0-21477 GCA_035545385.1 Sphingomicrobium sp.
GACCTCTCGCTCCCGCTCGCCAATCAGCGGGGTGAATGGCTTCCCGCTCGTCCTCCCGCCGCCCGGCAAAGCGTGAAAAGCCGGAGAGCGCCGGAAGTCTCCTGCGGTTCTTCGTCACGCTGGTCCTCCTCACCTGGGGGTTGAGGAGCTTCATCGTCCAGCCGTTCAACATTCCATCGGGCTCGATGCTTCCGACGCTCTACATCGGCGATTATTTGCTCGTTGCGAAATGGCCTTATGGCTATTCGCGCTACAGCTTTCCCTTCGCCATTCCCTCCTTTGAAGGGCGCATCCTCGGGCAGACCCCGAAACGCGGCGACGTCGTCGTCTTCAAGGTCCCTTCCGAACATGCCGATCTCATCAAGCGCGTCATCGGCATCCCCGGGGACACGGTTGCCGTCTCCGACGGCCGCCTGATCCTCAATGGCAAGCTCATCGAGCGTAAAGCTCTTCCCGCCTTTGAAATGCCGATAAGCCCGAACAGCCCGTGCAAGGTCGTCCCTCCGGCTTTTCCGAAGGTCACCGAGCGATCGGGCCGGGCCTATTGCATCTATCCCGCCTATCTCGAGACCCTGCCGGGAGGCCCGTCCTATACCGTCCTCGACCAGGTGAGCCACGGCCCCGCCGACGATTTCGGCCCGGTCCGTGTCCCTGCCGGACATGTCTTTCTCATGGGCGACAATCGAGACGACAGCCTCGACAGCCGGTTCGCGACTTATGAGCAGGGGATCGGCATGGTTCCGTTCGAAAACCTGATGGGGCGAGCGCTCATCACCTTCTGGTCGACCGACGGAAGCGCTTCCTATGTAAGGCCCTGGACCTGGTTCACGGCGCTTCGCTGGGACCGGATCGGCAATGGTTATTCGGGAGAAAAGAAGTGAAGGCTGACGTTCCAGGGTTCGTGCGCGAGGTGCTTGGGCACGAGCCGAAGGACGTGCGCCTTTTCGAGCTTGCACTCACCCATGCGAGCGCGAGAAGCGAAAATTACGAGCGCCTCGAATTTCTCGGCGACCGGGTGCTCGGCCACGTCATCGCCCGGATATTGTACGATCGCCATCCCAACGAACCGGAAGGCTATCTCTCGAGGCGCTACAATGTCCTCGTCGCTCGCGAAACGTGCGCCGAGATCGGCCGTGAACTCGGAGTGCCCTCGCTCGTGCACCTTGGCAAACAGGCGCGCGAGGACGGTGCGAGCCAGAGCGAGAACGTCGTCGGCGACGTCGTCGAAGCCCTGATCGGGGCCCTCCTCATCGACGGCGGGCTCGAAGCTGCCGAACGGTTCATCGCCAGGGTCTGGGAGCCGCATCTCGCCGAACAGCGAAAGGCGCCCAAGCACCCGAAGTCGGCGCTCCAGGAGCTTGCTGCAGCGCGCGACCGCAAGGCTCCCGTCTACGAGGTCGTGAGCCGCACCGGAGCACATCACCAGCCGAAGTTCACGATCCGGGTCTCGGTCCCTGGCCTCGGCGAAGCGACCGCGGAAGGGACGAGCAAGCAGGAAGCGGAAACCGAGGCGGCCGAAGCGCTGTTGAAGCAGCTGCAATGACAAAGGACCAGACGAGCGCCGGCTTTGTTGCAGTGATCGGCGCCCCCAATGCCGGCAAGTCGACGCTGGTCAATGCGCTCGTCGGTCAGAAGGTCGCGATCGTCAGTCCCAAAGCCCAGACGACGCGCGCCCGGCTGATGGGGATCGCGATCGAAGGATCCGCCCAGATCCTCCTCGTCGATACGCCCGGAATCTTCGAACCGCGCCGGCGCCTCGACCGGGCCATGGTCGCCGCCGCCTGGACCGGGGCCAAGGACGCCGATCTCATCCTCCTCGTGATCGATTCAGAAGCGGGACCGACGGGCGAGATCGAGCGCCTCATCAAGGCTCTCGGCGAGCGCGGAACGCAGCCCTTATTCCTCGTTCTCAACAAGATCGACCTCGTGAAGAAAGCGACTCTTCTCGCCCTCTCGGCCGAGCTCACCGAGCGGCTCGATCCCGAGAAGGTCTTCATGGTGAGCGCTGCAAAGGGCGATGGCGTTTCAGACCTGAAGCGGGCCCTTGGGAAGAGGATGCCCGAGGGTCCCTGGCTCTATCCCGAGGACGAGGTCTCCGACGCCACCGATCGAATGATCGCCGCGGAGCTTACGAGGGAGCAGATCGTGAACCAGCTCCACCAGGAGCTTCCTTACGCGACCATCGTCGAGACCGAGAGCTGGGAAGACCGGGCGGACGGTTCGAGCGTCATCAATCAGCAGATCATCGTCGAACGCGACAGCCAGAAAGCCATCGTGATCGGCAAGGGCGGACGCCGGCTGAAGGCGATCGGCGCGGCCGCCCGTTCCGAGATCGCTCAGCATCTCGGCCGTCCGGTCCACCTGTTCCTTCACGTGAAGGTCGAGCCGAAATGGGGCGAGGACCGCGGTCTTTACCGCGAAATCGGGCTCGAGTGGGCCGACTAGGTCTCGGCCAGCACCTCGTCCACCCACTCCGGCACCAGCTCGCCCGCGGGACCGATCCGGCTCTCACTGAAGAAGACGCTGCCAAGGCTTGGTTCGAGGTTCATCTCGAGCGTTTTCGCGCCATGGTAGGTCGCATTCTGGACGAAGCCCGCGGCCGGATAGACGGCGCCCGAGGTTCCGATGGAAACGAACATGTCGAAATTTCGAAGCGCGGCCTCGATCCGCTCCATCTCGTAGGGCATCTCGCCGAACCAGACGATGTCCGGCCTAACCTTTCCGGCCTGGCCGCAGCTCGGGCATTCGAGCTCGGTCCCCATCGGTGCTTCCCAGGAAAAGCGATCCCCGCATTGAAGGCACCAGCCCTTGGTATTTTCGCCGTGCATGTGGATCAGCTTCTTTGAGCCCGCCCGCTCGTGGAGGTTATCGACGTTCTGGGTGACGAGGAGGAACTCTCCCGGCCACTCCTGTTCGAGCCGGGCGAGTGCAAGATGGGCAGCATTGGGCTCAACTTCGAAAAGCCTTGCGCGCCGGGCATTGTAGAAGGCGTGGACCAGCGAAGGGTCGCGCTCGAAGGCTTCTGGAGTCGCGACGTCTTCGACCCGGTGACCTTCCCACAGGCCGTCCGGGCCACGGAACGTCGAAAGACCGCTTTCCGCCGAAATGCCGGCACCCGTCAGGATGAGAATATTGCGGACGCTCATCTCCTCAGCATAAAGCGGCCGGGCGATGAGCGAAGCTCAAATCCGCATCGGAATTGGCGGCTGGACCTTCCCGCCGTGGCGCGGCGTCTTTTATCCCGCGGGCCTCCCGCAATCGAAGGAGCTCGAATACGCCTCTCGAGCGATGAGCGCGATCGAGATCAACGCGACCTTCTACGGGAGGCAGAAGCCCAAGAGCTGGGAAGCCTGGGAAAAGGTCGCTCCCGAGGGATTCCAGTTTGCGGTCAAGGGCTCGCGCTTTTGCGTGATGAAATCGAAGCTCGCCGACGTCGGTGAAGGACTGAGCGGCTTCTTCGCCCAGGGCTTTGCTGCCCTCGGCTCCAAGCTTGGACCGATACTCTGGCAGTTCGCGGAACGGCGGAAGTTCGATCGCGAGGATATCGCGGCGTTCATCGACCTCCTTCCCGAGAAGCTCGAGGGAATCGAGCTCCGCCACGTCATCGAGCCGAGGCACGAAAGCTTCAGTGACGAGAGGTTCTTCGAACTCTGCCGGTCGCGCAACATCGCCATCGTCCATGCGGATTCGGATCAATATCCGTTGATCGAGGCCGATACCGCCGATTTCACCTACGCCCGGCTCCAGCGGATGAACGAGGATCTCGAAACCGGCTATGACGAGGCTTCGATCGAGCGCTTCGCGAAGCAGGCGATGAAGACCCGCGACGCTGGGCGCGACGCTTATATTTTCATGATCAACGGCGCCAAGGTCCGGGCGCCTTCGGCCGCGCTGGCGCTTCAGGAGAGGCTTCGCTAACCAGCGGCGATGCGCACTGCCGATCAGCCGGTCCGGATCAGCCTGTTCGCTCCCAACGGGCGCATGGGAAAGGCGATTGCGCTCGCTGCCTCTCAAGATCCGGCATTCGAGATCGACAATGATCATGGCGACGTGCTGGTCGACTTTTCAGCGCCAGGCGCCGCCCAGGCGAGCATCGATCGGGCGATCTCGGCCGGGATCCCGCTCCTTCTCGGGACCACCGGCCTCGACCCCGCCGCTGACCAGCGCATCGTGCGAGCGGCGGGCGAGATCGCGATTCTTCGAGCCTCGAACACCTCGCTTGGAGTGGCGCTCCTCTCCGAGCTCGTCGAGCGTGCAGCATCGGTCCTCGGTCCCAATTGGGACATCGAGATCCTCGAGAGCCATCACCGCAACAAGGCCGATGCGCCGTCGGGAACCGCGATCAGCCTCGGCGAGGCCGCTGCGCGCGGCCGCAAAGGCCCGCTTGTCCCCGAGCTCGGCCGGTCGGGAACGGGCCTCAGGCGCGAGGCTGGAGCGGTTGGCTTCAGCTCGATCCGGGGCGGCACGGTCCCGGGCGACCACGACGTCATGTTCCTCGGCGAGGACGAACGGCTGATCCTTTCCCACCGCGCGGAAAGCCGGATGATCTTCGCCCGGGGGGCGCTTGCCGGCGCAAGATTCCTCGTCGGCAAGGCACCCGGCCTCTATTCGATGCGCGACGTCATCGACGCCTCGTGAGCGCAGCTGACACTTCGTCCCACGGGCTCGCACGGCGGCTCGGGCCGTTCGACGCGACCATGCTGGTCATGGGCGGCATCATCGGCTCCGGCATTTTCGTTACGCCGGCCGAAGTCGCGCGCCACGTCACCGCTCCATGGTTGATTGTCGGAGTCTGGGTCCTGGGCGGGCTGGTCGCTCTCGCCGCCTCCTTCGTTTATGCCGAGCTCGCGGCACGCCGGCCGGAGGTTGGCGGCCAATATGCCTATCTTCGCGATGCCTATGGGCCGATGCCGGCGTTCCTTTACGGCTGGGCGCTCCTCCTCGTCATCCAGTCGGGCGGGATGGCCGCGGTCGCGATCACCTTCGCACGCTATCTCTCCGACCTCGTTCAGCTTCCGATGGCGGACAGCGCGGTCGCGGTCCTTGTCCTTGGCCTTCTGACCTTGATCAACTGCCTTGGAGTGAGGTCGGGGAGCAATGTCCAAAGCGGGCTGATGCTGCTCAAGATCGCCGCCATTCTGGTGCTCGTTCTTGGCGGCCTCCTCATTGCTCCGTCGGCCTCGCCGCGCCCAGTTCCCGTCGAGGCCGGGGCCATGTCGACCCTTGCCGCAATCGGAGCCGCGATGACTCCGGTCATGTTCTCTTACGGGGGGTGGCAGACGTCGAGCTTCGTCGCCGGCGAAATGCGAAATCCGCAGCGTGACCTCGCTCGCGGGCTTCTCCTTGGGGTCGCCGGAGTGGTCCTGCTCTATACCGCGGTTGCCTTTGCCTGCGTCCACGCCCTTGGACCCGCGGGCCTTGCCAATTCCAAGACACCTGCAACGGACATCATGCGCCTTGCGCTCGGGAGCAGGGGCGCAGCCTTCATCGCGCTCGGGATCACGATTTCGACGCTTGGCTTTCTCAGCCAGGGCATGCTTACGGCCCCGCGCGTCTATTTCGCCATGGCGGAAGATGGCCTGTTCTTCAAAAGCGTGGCCAAGGTGAGCTCGGCAACGAGGGTTCCGATCGTCGCGATCATCCTCCAGGGCGTTGCCGCTTCGGTCATCGCCGTCTCGGGAACCTTCGGCCAGATCCTCAGCTACGTGGTCTCGGTCGACTTCCTCTTCTTCGGCCTTACCGGACTTGCCCTTTTCGTGTTTCGCCACCGCGATCCCGATCAAAGGGTCGCATTCAAGGCGCCGCTACACCCGTTGACGACCGGTCTTTTCGTTATCGCCTGCTTCGCCACTGTGATCGCGACCGTCATCAACAATCCGCTCAACAGCCTCATCGGCTACGCCATTCTCGCCGCCGGAATTCCGGCCTGCCTCTATTGGCAGCGCAAGAAGCAGGTCCTTCCCGCATGAGGATCATGCAGTCGGACTACATGCATTGGGCCAAGTTCAAGCGGAGTGTGCGCTATCCCCTGACCGGGAGCGAAGTCCCTCACTTTCGAATGGATTCGCTTCCCATTTCCCTTGCCGATCTCGACCTCGATGGAGCGAGCCACCCGCGTTACGCGCCGCTCCGCGAGGCGATCGCGAACCGCTACGGCGTGTCGCCGCAGCAGGTCGTCGCTGCCGACGGCACCTCGATGGCCAATTTCCTCGCAATGGCGGCGCTGATTTCGCCGGGCGACGAGGTCCTCATCGAGAAGCCGACCTACGAGCTCCTGGTCGGGGCCGCTTCGTTCCTCGGAGCCTCCATCAGGCGATTTGAACGCAAGCCGACGGACGACTTCCGGCTCGATCCTGCGATGGTCAGGGACGCCATGTCGGATAGAACCAGTCTCATCCTTCTCACAAACCTCCACAATCCAAGCGGAGCCCTCGCGAATGAGGACGAGCTCAGAAGCATCGGCGATGCGGCGCGCGAAAGGGGAGCCCGGGTCCTCGTCGACGAAGTCTATCTCGATTCAGGAGTGCCGGCGCCCCGCAGCTCCGTCCATCTTGGTCCCGAGTTCGTTGCCACCAACAGCCTGACCAAGGTCTACGGCCTCAGCGGGCTGCGCTGTGGCTGGATCTTAGCCGAGGAAGAGCTTGCCGAGCGGATGTGGCGGCTGAATGACCTCTTCGGAGTGAACCAGGCGCATCCGGCCGAGCGCCTCGCGTGCATCGCTTTTGAAAAGCTCGACGAGGTTATCGGCAACAATCCAGAGATGCTCGCGACCAATCGTGATCGCTGGAACTCCTTCGTCGCTTCGCGGGACGACGTCGAGTGCATGAAGGCCGAGCATGGGATCACCGCTTTCCCCAGGTGGAGCGGAGGCGATACCGACCGGCTCGAGGCGCACATGAGGGATAGATATGATTCGGCGATCGTGCCGGGACGCTGGTTTGAGATGCCCGATCATTTCAGGGTCGGCTTTGGCCTTGCGACCGGCGAGTTCGACGAGGCCCTGAACCGGCTCGGCGCTGCGATGGACGACCTCCGATGAAGCGCGAGGAAGTGTTCGAATTCTTCTCCCGGCTGGCCGAGGCGAACCCCTCGCCCACGACCGAGCTATACTATACCAACCCTTATACGCTTCTCGTCGCGGTCGTCCTCTCGGCGCAGGCGACCGATGCCAGCGTCAATATCGCGACCAGGCCCCTCTTTGCTCGGATCAGGACCCCCCAGCAGATGGTGGAGTTCGGGGAGGAGAATCTTCGAGACGCCATCAAGACGATCGGACTGTTCAATACGAAAGCCAAGAACGTGATCGCCTTGAGCCAGGCCCTGATCGACCGTCACGGCGGAGAAGTCCCAAGGAGCCGCGAGGAGCTCGAGGCGCTTCCCGGCGTTGGCCGAAAGACCGCGAACGTCGTTCTCAATACCGCGTTCGGCGAGGAGACCTTCGCCGTCGACACGCATGTATTCAGGGTATGCAATCGTACCGGTCTGGCGCCCGGAAAGACCGTCGAGGAGGTTGAAGCCAAGCTCGAGAAGATCGTGCCGAAGCCGTTCCGGCGCGACGCCCACCACTGGCTGATCCTCCACGGCCGCTACACGTGCAAGGCAAGGACCCCCGAATGCTGGCGCTGCCCGGTCGTCGACCTCTGCCGGTACAAGGCCAAGGTGCTCGAGCCGCCTCGGTCACGGAAGCCGGTCAATAAAGCCCATGCTTGAGGGGCCTGGAGCCTCGAAGGACCCGGGCTTTTCCGGACAATTCTGAAAGGTTCTCACGCCCACGAGACGGGGCGTCCTGCGCCTTCGCGCGGGGAGGTGCGGCGGGGCTCGCGAGATCATCCTCACCCGAAACGGCCATCATCTGTTCAGGTCGTGGATGCCAAGTTGGCTGATACGCACCCTCCAAGACCTATCCTCCTGATTTCGCGCCAGATTGCGTGGGAGAATAGGCCGGAGGCGGCGGGCGGTTCTTGGATTTGGCGAAACCAGGGCCTCCGATTTCGTCGAATGGCGTTCCGGTTTCGTCGAACGGCGGATGGCGGCTTCGCGGATTGCGAGGGACGAGGCGGGCATGCAGGCCGAGACTTGGGGAACGCTGGGACCGCGGCGAAGCGACGCGCAGAGCCGCCTCCTTCGAGTGCTTGAGACTCCATGCGCGACCCTTCGCCATGCCTTTTACGATGCCGGCGCGAAGGTCGGTTGGCACGAGCACGAGACGGCGACCCTGGTCTATGGAGTTGGCGGCCCATGCATCGAACGCGATTCCAACGGCCGCGAATGCGTGAAGCGGCGCTTCAGCTATCACCCGCCCGGCTATGCCCACAGCCTTGGCTACGAGGCGCCGACCCACGTCCTTGCGATCGAGCTCGACGCGAAGATTTCAGCCTCGCTGCCACTCCAATCGCGTCGCCTTCCAGCGACGCTCTACGACGGGCTCTGGGAGCTCTTCGTCACGATCGGCCGATCGGCCAGCGATCGACGCTCCCACGAGATAATCGAGGCTCTCGTTTCAGACGTTCTGACCTTCCTCGGAGACGAGCTTCCGCCGCGAGTGAGCGCGGTCATGGAAAGTCTCCACGCCGAGTGGAACAATCCCCTGGAGCCCGCCCAAACGGCAAGCCAGTTCGGAGTTTCTCCGCAACTGATCAGGCGCGAGTTCAAGAGGGCCCTTGGAACCACGCTCTCCGATTATCGAAGGCTGATCCAGCTCGATTATGCGCGCGGCCTCCTCTGGGGGACTCGCTCGAGGATCTCGGATGTCGCGGCGCAGACGGCGTTCTCCGATCAGAGCCACCTTTGCCGGGTCCTCAAGGAACATACCCAATTGTCCCCGCTCGAGCTGAGGCAGATCGCGCCCTGTCTCGTGAAGCAATTGAGAGCGCTCGAGATCAACCCGATCGACTGAACCTCGCCGAGCCTAGGTAAAGCGTCGCTCGAACCGCGAGCCGAGCGTCGTCAGCAGCTCATATTGGGAAAGGCCCGACTGGCTCGAGGCCGCCGCCAGGTCATAGTCGATCTCGACCCATTGACCCTCCTTGAGCTCGGGCGCTGCATCGACCGCAACAGCGATGAGGTCCATCGAGACCCGGCCAAGGACCGGCAAGGCAAACTCCCCGGCGAAGGCCGAGCCACGCGACGAGAAGCCCCTGAGGTAACCATCGGCGTAGCCGATGTTGAGGATCGCCGCCTCGGTATCGTCCTCGGCGACGAACGTCGCGCCATAGCCGCAGGTCTCTCCCTTGGGGATCCGCCTTCGCTGGACGATCTGGGCCTCGATCCTCGCGACCTGGCGGATGTTTCCCTCGGCTTCTTCGCGCGGGATTCCGCCGTAGAGTGAAAGCCCGGGCCGGACGAGATCGAAACTATAGTCACTGCCAAGGCAGATGCCGGCACTGTTCGCCAAGCTGTACCTTGCGGCGGGAACGGCCGACGTGACAGCGCGGAAGCGCTCCAGCTGCATCGCGTTCATCGGGCTCTCTTCGTCGGCGCAGGCAAGGTGGCTGTGGAGCGTGTCGATCTTGAGGCCATCCAGCGCATCGATCTCGCTTGGTCTCAATCCAAGCCTGTTCATCCCGGTGTCGACCATCACGTCGCATGATCGGCCCGGAGCAATTTCTTTCCAGCGTGCGACCTGCTCCACCGTGTTGAGGCACGGCCGGGCCCGGCTGCCTGCGGCGCTGGCAGCGTCTTGAGGCCCAACTCCATGGAGAACGACCAGGCTGAAATCATCCATGAGCCCTCGAAGCGCTTCGGCTTCCGCCCAGGTCGAAACGAAAAAGTCGCGGCAGCCGGCTTCGATCAGGGCCTTTCCGGTCTCGAGCGCGCCGAGCCCATAGCCGTCGGCCTTGATCGCAGCTCCAGCCCTTACCCCTGCCCGCTCCTTCAGCCAGCGCCAGTTCGCCTGGATGGCGGAGCGGTCGATGGTGAGGCGAAGCGGGTGGTGCATGGCGGGGCGATAGGGCCTTGGTCGCAAGCAGCGCAAGGACAAGGTCCTCGTGCCTCGAGCGCTTGGCTTAGCCGGCGCTATCGAGGTTCGCCTTCGCCTCGTCCCAGTTGCGACCGTCGAACTCCTCGATCCTGAGGTTCACCGGTTCATCGAGGCAGTTCGCGTTGACGCTCCACGCATCGGGATGGGATCTTGGCTGATAGAAGCTCTTGATCCCGCAGTGGCGGCAGAAAAGGTGCTCGGCGGTCCCGGTGCCGAAGCGGTAGCTCGCGAGCGCGTCGCGACCGGTCACGAGCTCGAACTCCTCGTGAGGAACGACGATGTGGAGGAAGCCCGTCATCCGGCACACCGAGCAATTGCAGTCGAGTGCCGAGACCGGCGGTCCTTCCACTCGAGCCTCGAAGCGCACCGCTCCGCAATGACAGCCGCCGGCGATTTTCATGCCGGCGCTCTTAAGCGAGCGCCGGAGATGCTTCAACGCGCTGCTGAAAGGATGAATTGGTCCTGGTTCGACAGGCGCTGCCCCTCGCTTCGGGCTTTCGCAAGGACGTCGGCGCGGCATTCGCGCGCCGCGTTCCTGGCGGCAAGATCGGCATCCGACGCGTCCCCGCAGACCTCGTAAGCAGCCGTCACGAGACGGTGCTCGAGAGCCGCTCGGCCCGAGGCCGTCGAAAGATCGAGGTCGCCGGTGTGAACGACGGCCACGTTCTTCTCCGGCAAGGGCTCGGACAGGGCCGGAACGGCCTTGATGACTGCCGCCGTCGCGAGGGCAGACACCACAATGATTTTCAGCATCTCTTTCATCGGTCGCCTCCAGTTTGGAAGTGCGACCGTCCAGATAATCCCGATTTTGATGGCGCGGCAGCAACGATGTCGTGCTATCGTTCTGCAAAATTGCAGAACATGGACTGGAACGACCTCCGCTACTTCCTGGCTGTCGCTCGAGAAGGCAGCACGCTCGCCGCCGGCCGGTCCCTCCGGGTGAGCCAGACCACTGTCGCGAGAAGGATCTCGGCGCTCGAAGAGGCGCTGGGGCTCCGCCTCTTCGAAAAGCTGCAGGCAGGTTATGCGTTGACACTCGAGGGCGAGCGACTGCTTGAGCGCGCCGCGGCGGTGGAGGCGGCGGCCACGCACTTTTCCGACGCGGCAGCCGCAGAAGCTCGCGAGGCCAAGGGGACGGTGCGGCTCAGCACCGAGGAGATCTTCTCGGTGACGCTCCTCGCCCCACTGCTCCGGGAGCTTCGTGAGCTTCATCCGGAGATCACGATCGACCTCGAAGCCAGTGTCGAAGTGCGCGACCTTGCGTCGGGCGAAATCGACGTTGCACTTCGCTCCATCAGCACCGATCCCGCTTCAGGAGTGGTGGGACGGCGCCTGTGCGAAGACAATTGGGCCTTCTACTGCAGCACCGACTACGCCCATAGGAACGGCGTTCCCAAGACCATTCGCGAACTCAAGCGGCACAGCCTCATCGGTGGTGGCGGAGGAAACCTCTGGCGGGCCTATTCAGCCTTCCTGGACAAGATCGGCGCTGCGGACCTCGTTGCCATGCACCAGGCTTCCTCGACAGGTCTACTGACAGCCGTCCGCGCAGGCCTCGGGATTGCCGTCCTCCCTTGCATGATCGCCGAGGACGACCCGGAGCTCGTCCGCTGCCTTCCTCCAAACCGCGAGCACAAGAGATCCATGTGGGTTCTGACCCACGAGCGCGTTCGTCACTCGCCCCGGGTCCGGGTCGTCACCGACTTTCTCTATGATCGGCTGAAGAAGAGGGTCCAGAAGCTCGGGCTCGCTCCCTAGAGCGAGGCCTGCCCCGCTCCCCGCTCACTCGACCGTGACGCTTTTTGCAAGGTTACGCGGCTGGTCGACGTCGGTGCCCTTCAGAACCGCCACGTGATAGGCGAGCAGCTGCACCGGAACGGCATAGATCAAGGGCGCGATGAGGGGATGCACTTGCGGCATTTCGATGGTGGCGATGCAGCCCTCTCCGGCCTCGGCAATGCCCCTCGCGTCGCTGATGAGCACGATCTTCCCGCCACGCGCGCGAACTTCCTGCATGTTGCTGACGGTCTTCTCGAAGAGCGGACCTGAGGGGGCGAGGACGATCACCGGCACATTGTCGTCAATGAGCGCGATGGGGCCGTGCTTCATCTCTCCAGCGGCATAGCCCTCGGCATGGATGTAGCTGATTTCCTTGAGTTTCAGCGCTCCTTCGAGCGCCATCGGATAATCCGGGCCGCGGCCGAGGTAGAGGACATCGTGGGCGGGGACGATGAGGTGCGCCATGGCAGCGATGTCATCGTCGTGATTGAGCGCCGCGTTGAGCGCTGCCGGAGCCTCCTGGAGGTGGGCGACGATCTCTTTTTCTTCCTCGCGCCCGAGCCGCCCCTTGGCGCTTGCAAGGTTCGCGGCGAGCGCTGCGAGAACCGCGAGCTGGCAGGTAAAAGCCTTGGTCGAGGCCACCCCGATCTCCGGTCCGGCGTGCGTCGGAAGAAGGAGATCGGCTTCGCGGGCCATGGAGCTTGTCGGCACGTTGACGACGACGGCGATCCGCTGCTTCTCGGAGCGGGCATGCCGGAGCGCGGCGAGCGTATCGGCGGTTTCGCCTGATTGGCTGATAAAGAGGGCAAGTCCGCCGGGCTCGAGGACCGGTTCGCGGTAGCGAAACTCGCTTGCGACATCGATGTCGACGGGAACGCGCGCGAACTGCTCGATCCAATATTTTGCGACGAGGCCCGCGTAATAGCTGGTCCCGCAGGCGACGATCGTCACTCGGCTGACGCTTGCAAGGTCGAGATCGCCGGTAGGAAGGGCCACTTCTCCCTCGAACGGCCGGACGTAGCTCTGAAGGGTCTGGGCAACGACGATCGGCTGCTCGAAGATCTCCTTCTGCATATAGTGGCGGTAATTGCCCTTCTCGACGGGGGCCGAAGACGCTCCGGACTGAACGATTTCGCGCTTCGCCGGCGCATTGTCCCGATCGAAGATCTCGATCCTGTCGCGGCGGACGACCGCCCAGTCGCCCTCGTCGAGATAGGCAATGCGCTGGGTCCACGGAGCGACCGCGAGCGCGTCCGATCCGAGGTAGTTCTCGCCATCGCCGTAGCCGACGGTGAGCGGCGCTCCGCGCCGGGCGCCGATGATGAGCTCGGGATGATCGCGGAACAGGAAAGCGATGGCGAATGCCCCGGTCAGCCTCGGCAATATGGTTGCAACCGCCTCCTCAGGCGATCTCCCCCGCTCGATCTCGCGGGCGACGAGATGGCCGACGACTTCGGTGTCGGTCTCGCTCTCGAAGCTTCGACCCTCGGCGATCAGCTCGTCGCGAAGCGGCTTGAAGTTCTCGATGATCCCGTTGTGCACCAGGGCGACCGGGCCGACGATATGCGGATGGGCGTTGCCGACGGTCGGAGCTCCGTGCGTTGCCCACCGCGTATGGGCGATGCCGGTCGTCCCGTAGAGCGGGTGAGCTGCAAGCTCGCGTGAAAGATTGTCGAGCTTGCCCTCGGCCCTCCGCCGCTCGAGCTGGCCATGGTCGATCGTGCAGATCCCGGCAGAATCATAGCCTCGATATTCGAGCCGCTTCAGCCCGTCGAACAGTCGCTGCGCAACGTCGGACTTGCCGACGATCCCGACGATTCCGCACATGTTACTCGGCCGCTTTCCCGGTCATCCGTTCACGAAAACGCCTCGCCCAGCCGGCGATGCCCCTCTGCTCCGATCGCTCGACCGCGAGACTGTCGGCCTCGACGTCCTTGGTGATGACCGATCCCGCGCCGACGATGGCCCCATCACCTACCCTGACCGGAGCGACCAGCGCCGAGTTCGAACCGATGAAGGCTCCAGCGCCGATCTCGGTCCGATATTTCGAGAAGCCGTCATAATTGCAGGTGATCGTTCCCGCCCCGATGTTCGCCCGGGCTCCGACCGAGGAATCACCGACATAGGAAAGGTGATTGACCTTGGCCTGTTCGCCGATGTCGGCCTTCTTCAGTTCCACGAAGTTTCCGACCTTGGTTCGATCGGCAAGCCTCGTCCCTGGCCGGATGCGGGCGAAGGGGCCGATGCTGGCCTTGGCTCCGATGATCGCGCCTTCGATGTGGCTGAAGGCATGGATCGTGGCGCCATCGGCGACCTCGACTCCTGGACCGAAGACTACGTGAGGCTCGACCGTGACGTCGCGGCCGAGCTTCGTATCATAAGCGAACCAGACGCTTTCCGGGTCGATCAGGGTTGCCCCTTCGTCCAGCACCTGCTCGCGGCGCCGCCGCTGCCATTCGAGCTCGAGATGGGCGAGCTCGGCCCGGCTGTTGACCCCCGCAGTCTCATAGGGATCGCCCTCGATCACGACCGCTTCGCGACCCTCGCTGGCCGCGATGTTGACCACGTCGGGCAGGTAATATTCGCCCGCGGCATTGTCGTTTCCAACCCTTGCAAGCCAGCGGAACAGGTCGGGGGCACGAACCGCCATCATCCCGGAATTGCACAGCCGGACCGCCCGCTCCTCCTCGGTCGCATCCTTATACTCGACCATCTTGGCGATGCGGTCGCCCTCGCCGAGGATGATCCGGCCATATTTCAGGGGATCGGGCGGAGAGGATGCGAGGACGACCACTCCGGGGCCGCTCTTTCCATCGAGGCGGTCGAGCATTCGGCGCAGCGTCTCGGCCTCGACGAAGGGTGTATCGCCATAAAGGACCAGTACCGGCCCATCGTAGCCGGCTAGCGCCTGCGCCGCCTGCTGGACGGCGTGGCCCGTTCCCTTCTGCTCCGCCTGCAGCGCGACGGTGACGTCACGGCCGGAAATCGCCGATTCGACCTGCTCGCGGCCCTTGCCGACAACGACCACCCGCTTGTCCGCGCCGAGCGCATCGACCCGGTCGAGGAGGTGAAGAAGCAGCGGCCGGCTCGCGATCGGGTGGAGCACCTTGTGGGTGTCGGACCGCATGCGCGTGCCCTGCCCCGCGGCGAGAATGATGACGGCGAAGCGGCGCTGGTCGCTCATGCGGCGGAGCAATGGCATGGCGCTCCAGCGAGCGCCAGTGCCGTCAACTTGAGAAGCTCAAGAAACGCTCGTTCCCGACGATTCCGACCTTGTCGACATGCTCGCTCTTGACCGTTGCAAGGACCCTGTCGACGACCTCGTATCGAGCCTCCCCGTCTGGCCTCAAATGGAGTTCGGGCTCGGGATCCATCTGGCCGGTCAGCCGAAGCTCCTCCCTGAGCTCGGCGTCGGTTACGGGTTGACCGTTCCAGAGCGTCGCCCCGGCCTTCGTGATCTCGAGCTCGTTGACAATGGGGTTCGGCCTCTGGACGGGAGTTGCCGGCCTCGGGAGGTCGAGCTTCACATTATGGGTCTGGGGCGGGATCGTGATGATCAGCATCACGAGGAGCACCAGAAGCACATCGATGAGCGGCGTCGTATTGAGCTCGACCATCTCTTCGTGAGCGTCGATCGCTGCATCCTTTCGCATGAACACCTCCACGCGTTAGATGATATACTGTCTCATACCAAAGCGCCGCGATCAAGCGGATTGGGCCGGGCGGCATCGATTGCTGAAAAAGAAAGGGCGGCTCCATCGGAGCCGCCCTCAAAGGCATTCTGAAGCTGGCGATCAGCCTAGAAGATGTTCTGGTAATATTCGTTGCCGACGAAGCCCATCTTCTGGACGTGGGCTCGCTTGGTGATCGCGAGCACCTCGTCGACGATCTCGTAGCGGGCCGTGGCGTCCGGCTGGAGATGAAGCTCGGGAACCGGGTTCATCTGCTGCGTCACTTCGAGATACTGGCGCAGCTGTTCCTGGGTGATCGGGGTGCCGTTCCAGGTGATCTGGTTCTGGGCCGTGATCCCGACCGTGTTCTTGAGCGGCTGGATCGGCGGCGGCGGGTTGTTCTGCTGATTGACCGGAAGGTCGAGCTTCACCGCGTGGGTCTGCGGCGGAATGGTCATGATCAGCATGATGAGGAGAACCAGCATGACGTCGATGAGCGGCGTCACGTTGATATCGAGCATCGGCTCGCCGGAGGCATTGTCGCTCGTGGTTTGCATCGACATGGCGAAATGCTCCTACAGCCGCGGAACCGGGCCGGCACCCGGTTGCGAGATGAAGCCGACGCGCTGGAACCCGGCCTCCTGCATGGTGAGGATGGTCGCACCGATGCACTTGTACTGGGTGTTGATGTCGCCGCGAATGTGCGCTTCCGGCATATTGTCTTCGTTGATGTTCTGAACTCCGCCGACGGCCTTGATCTGGTCCTCAAGCTTCTTCACGGCGCGGTCCAGGAGCTCCTTCTGCGTCATCTTCTTGAGCTCCCAGTAAACCTCGCAGGTGCCGCCGGGGCCGCTTCGAACGCTGAGCGAGACATTCTCGGGCTTCGTCACGGTCGGCTGGTAACGCACCTTCGGCAAGGTCACCGGAACGCGGTGGTTCACCACCGGGATGGTGATCAGGAAGACGATCAGGAGCACCAGCATGACGTCGGTCAACGGAACCACGTTGATGTCCGACAGTGCGGTGTCGTCATCACCTTCTTGAATTACTTGTCCTGCCATACGGCTGGGTTCTTTCCTTGTTGAACCGGGGGCGAGGCCGGGTGGCCAGGCCCCCGAATTCGATTACTTCGCGTTCGTCGGGGTCCGCAGCGGATCGCTCGCGGGCTGCGCCGGGGCGCTGCTCGTGCGGGCCGTAGCGGTGCTCTTGGTTGCAGGGCCCGTTCCGCCGAGCCGCGGCTTCACCGCGCCACCCGACATCATGTAGCCGTGGATGTCGTTCGTGAAGGCCGCGAGATCCTCCATGATCGACTTGTTGCGGCGGATCAGCCAGTTGTAGGCAAGCACCGCCGGAACCGCGACGACGAGGCCGAGCGCGGTCATGATGAGCGCTTCACCGACCGGGCCGGCGACGGTGTTGATCGAGGCTTCACCCGACGAGCCGATCTTGATCAGCGCCCGGTAGATGCCGACGACGGTACCGAACAGACCGATGAACGGAGCGGTCGATCCGACCGTCGCGAGGAAGGCGAGGCCTTCGCCGAGGCGAGCGCCGATCGCGCCCTGGCTGCGAGCCAGGCTGTTGGCCATCCAGTCGTGCTGATCGATGGGATCGGTCAGCTTGCCGTGCTGGTCCTGGGCCTGGAGCGCATCGTCGACGATCGCGCGGTAGGCGCTCTTCGAATCGAGCTTCGTCGCGGCCTCACGCAGGTTCGGTGAGTTCCAGAAGCTCGCCCGGACCTTGCGGCCCTGGGCGATGATCTTCTGCTGCTGCATCAGCTTCGTGAAGAGGATGTAGAACGAGAAGATCGACATGAGAACGAGGATGGTGAACACCGAGATGGTGATGATACCGCCCTGCTGAAGAGCGGGACCAATGCCGTATTGTGCGCCCTGTGCTGCTGCTTCTTGCATGCTTAATTTTCCTTCTGAAATCCGTGCAAAATTCTAGTTGATCTAACCTTCGAGCTGCCACCGGATCGGCGGCGTCGTCACCGTGTCAGTCGTGGCATTACCATTGCTGTCGCGGGCCGGCGTAAACTTCGCTCGTCGACGAAGGATGTTGCAGGTCGCGCTGTCAAGCGCGCTGTTGCCGGTGGAACGGATGAGATTGCAGCCAACGACGCGGCCGCCCGCGTCGATCGTCAGCTCTGCCTGGGCAGTGCCCTCGGCGCCTGCGGCTGCGGCGGAGGCCGGGTAATCGTCGGCGGTGAAGAGGGTTCGAAGATCGCCCCTCGCGCTCTGCGCGGAAACCGTCTTGCGCGGCGGCGGCGGAGCCGGCGGCGCGGGAGGAGCGATGACCGGCGGTGCGACCGGCGGGATCGGGGGTGCCACGACCGTCTGAATGGTCGGCGGCGGCGGAGTGTTGATCTGGACCAACGGCGGCGGAGTGACCGGCGGCGGCGGGACCTTGGGCATGTCCTTTGGCGGTGGCGGTGGCTGCTGCGGTGGCGGCGGCTCCTGCTCCACGTCGATCACCTTCAGGTTCTCGGCCGTCTTCTTGATCACGTCATAGGCAAGGCCTGTTACGATCGCATACATGAGCGAGCCGACAACGGCGATCGTCAGAAATATGGATACCGCAGGATTGCCGCTCAGCTGTTTGCGTTGCGCGTAGGACATTTAACCCGCACTTCTCCTCGACACGCCGTGGTTCTCACGGTCGAGCGGGGCATTCAAATCGCTCACCCCGCCACATGATGGAACCGCCAATGAGACAACATGTCCCCGGCGACAAGCGCGCCTCCTTATCGCTGCGTCAAAGGCGGCGCAATGGATTTTGTTCCACACCCGGAAGGCGTGAAACTACTGATGGCGCAACGCCTTGGTCAGTTGTCCGGCCAGAGTCCGTCGAACGAGGCGATTTCAACGCCGACCCCGTGCGCGTCAGGATAAATGTCGGGCTTGGACGTCCGGACCCTCAGCGCTCGAACGCCGCGGAAGGCCGCGAGCCTTTCGAAAACGGCGTGGGCCAGCGTCTCCTGGAGATTGAAGCGGCGGGAGGCCGCGATCTCCTGCACCTCGGCCCGAAGGAAGTCATAGTTCCAGGCAAGCGCCGGGTCATCGCCGACGGGAGCGGCCGAATCCTCGAGCCACAGCTCGACGCTTACCACCAGCCGCTGCGGTGTTCCGACCTCGAACTCGTGGAAGCCGATGTCGGTCTGGACCTCCAGCGATTCGAGGACGATGCGCTGGGTTTTGACCCTCAGCCTGTCCGGTACCAGGCCCTGGAGCTTGGGCTCGCTCATGAGGTTCCCAGGAACTGGACGTCTCGGCCAAGCCCCAGGAAGCGAAGCCCGGAATCGATGACGAGGATCTCTCCCGTCACGCAGCGTGCTCCGACGAGATAATCGATCGCGCGCATGACGTCGGAAGCTTCGACCCCCCGTCGAAGTGGGTTGTTCGAGTGCATCAGTTCGAAATTCTCCTCGCTCTGGCCCGTGGACCGAAGCATCAGCGAAGGCGCGATGCCGTTCACTCGAACGCCCTTTCGTGCAAGCGCACGGGCGGCAAGCTCCGTCAAGCCCGCCAGCGCCTGCTTGGACAGCGTGTAGCTCAGGAAGTCGGGATTGGGCGAAGCGAGCTTCGAATCGAGTAGATTGACGATGAGCGAATCCGCCCCCGGTTCCTGCCGGGCGGCAAATTGCTCGATCAGGAGAATGGGAGCCCGAACGTTTACGGCCATGTGGGCGGAGAGTTCACCGGGATCGAACTCGCCCAGGGCATCAAAGGCAAATCGCGCCGCGTTGTTGATCAGGAGCCTTGGCGGCGGAAGAGTGTCGGCGAGTGCGAAAATCGTCTCGGCACACTCCTTCTCCAAGAGGTCGGCAACGACCCTGTGAGCGCCCGGGGGAACATCGTCGGATTCATGGTGGACATGGGCAACGACGCTCCAGCCCTCCTCGAGAAGGGCAGCAGCAATGGCGCGGCCGACGCGCTTCCCGGCCCCGGTGACGATCGCTGTTCGCTCCGATTGCATAGGGTGGCACTCCTGCCTTGAGCCGAGCGCCGAAGCAATCCAAGGACGGCCCCATGCCCGAGCGTCACCCTCCGATCGACCATCTGGGAGCGAGCCTCGCCGACCTTGAGAAATTGATCGCGGAGCGCCGGCTCCCGCCGGTCGAGCGATGGAACCCCCGGCATTGCGGGGAATCGGGGATGAGGATTGCTTCGGACGGGACCTGGTATCACGAGGGCCGGCCCATCACCCGGCCGGAAATGGTGCGTCTCTTCTCGAGCGTCCTCAGACGTGAAGAAGATGGTCGCCACGTCTTGGTGACGCCCGTCGAGAAGCTCGACATCGAGGTCGAGCGGACCCCGTTTCGAGCCGTCGAGATGAAGAGCGAGAAAGAAGGCAGCGAGCGCCGGATCGCTTTTCGCCTGAACACGGGCGAAGCGCTCGTCCTTGGCCCTCGTCATCCCCTCGTGATGGTCAAGACAAGCGAGGGCCCAAGCCCGCGCGTCGAGGTCCGCAACGGGCTCGAAGCCGAGCTTTCACGCCCTCTTTATTACGAACTTGCCGACATCGCGCTCGCCGAGGGAGCTTCCCCTCCCGGCGTCTGGAGCAACGGCATGTTCTTCGCCCTGGATGACGGCGAATGACATCGCTTGCGGACCGGCTCCGGGAAGCCCTTCTGGCCCCGGCGAGCGAGCCGCCGCTCGCCGGCGATTATCCCGGGCTTCGAGCCGGTGCATCGATCGAGGCTGCAGTCCTCATCGCCGTGACGGACCGGGAGGATCCCGGCGTCCTCCTCACGGTGAGGAAAGAGCATTTGCGCACGCACGCCGGCCAGATCGCCTTTCCGGGCGGGCGGCTGGATCCTGGCGAAGAGGCGGTAGGAGCAGCGCTTCGCGAAGCAAGCGAAGAGATCTTGCTCGACCCCTCGGCGGTTGAGCTGGTGGGAAGCCTCGAGCCCTACCGGACGGTGACGGGCTACAGGGTCACTCCCGTCCTCGGGGTCATCCCGCCGGGGCTCCCGCTCGAACCGCACGAGCACGAGGTCGCCGCCCTGTTCGAGGCGCCCCTTTCCTTCCTCCTCGATCCTTCCAACCAGCGATTCCAAAGCGCGCTATTCCAAGGGCGCAAGCGCCACTATTACGAGATCGACTGGAACGGACACAGGATCTGGGGCGCAACCGCGGCAATGATCGTCAACCTATCACGCAGGCTGCAGTGGCGCTGACCATCGATGCTTCGAAATGGCGCCGCCAGCGAGGCATGGAACGGCTCCTCGAGGCGCTCGGCGGGGACGAGGGCCTCACTCGCTACGTCGGCGGCGCCATCAGGGACGACCTCCTCGACCACCGAATGAGCGACGTCGACCTTGCCACCCGGCTCCAGCCCCCCGAGGTCATGCAACGGCTCGAGGCCGCCAAGATCAAGGCGGTTCCGACCGGCATCGACCATGGAACCATCACCGCGATCAGTGACGGTCACCCTTATGAGGTGACGACGCTTCGTCGCGACGTGTCGACGGACGGTCGAAGGGCGACCGTTGCGTTCACAACCGACTGGGAAGAAGACGCGGCACGGCGCGACTTCACCATCAACGCATTGTCCGCCGACCCCAAGACAGGCGAGATCTTCGACTATTTCGGAGGCCTCAAAGACCTCGAGGAAAGGCACATCCGCTTCATTGGCGATCCCTTGAAGCGGATCGCCGAAGATCATTTGCGGATCCTTCGCTACTTTCGCTTCCACGCACGGTTCGGAGCGGGGGAGCCGGACCCTGAAGCGCTCGACGCCTGCACCGCGCGAGCGAACGACCTCATGGCGCTTTCGCGCGAGAGGATCGCTGATGAATTGCTGAAGCTTCTCGAGCTTCCCGATCCTTTTTCGACGGTCGAAATCATGCTGGAGCGGGGGATCCTCAAGCCCGTGCTACCCGAGATCCGTCCGCAAGGACTGAATAGGCTTAAAGAGCTGATCGGAGCCGAAAAGGCTGGCGGGATTGCACCCGACGGCCTGCGCCGTCTCGCGGCCCTCCTCCCGCAAGACCCGCCCCTTGCAGAACTGGTCGCAGCGCGCCTCAAGCTTTCGAACAAGGCC
>DASZYL010000155.1:0-3550 GCA_035545385.1 Sphingomicrobium sp.
GAAGATCGAGGTCAGCTGACGATCCGGCAGAAGCCTCGCCTCATGCGCAAGATCGGCGAGCAGTGCATCGCGCCATTGCTCCTGGTCGATGCCCGCTCTCACGTGGCTGTTGAAGTCGCAATAGGGACACTTGCTGACGCAGAACGGCCAGTGGACGTAGAGCGCGAGCGGTTCCCCACTCATTCGTTGAGCGCCGCCAAAAGCTTGCGGAAGGCATCGGCGCGGTGGCTGATCCGATGCTTGAGCTCGGGTTCGAGCTCACCGAAGGTCTTCTCGTATCCGACCGGCACGAAGATCGGGTCATAGCCGAACCCCTTCTCGCCGCGCGGTGGCCAGACGAGCGTTCCGTCGACCCGCCCATCGAAGGTCTCGGTCTGGCCGTCGTTCGGCCAGGCGATTGCAAGCGCGCATGCAAAATGCGCCGCTGGAGGAGCATCGGGCTCACTCGCCTCGACCTCGCGCCACACCTTTTCCATGGCGCGCATCCAGTCGCGGTGACCTTCTGAATCCTCCGCCCAGCGCGCCGAGAAGATGCCCGGACGGCCGTGAAGTGCGTCGACGCAGAGCCCGCTGTCGTCGGCGAGCGCGGGAAGCCCGGAAAGGTCCGCCGCTTCGCGCGCCTTGAGATCGGCATTGTCGGCAAAGCTGTTCCCGATCTCCTCCGGGTCGGGAAGGCCGAGCTCTTCGGCGCCGACGCAGGAGATTCCGAGCGGAGCCACGAGCTCCGCGATCTCGCGCAGCTTGCCGGGGTTGTGAGTCGCAATGACGAGCTTGTCGCCGATCGCTCTCATCGTCCGACGGCCTTCAACTGGCCCTCGAAGATCTCCGAGCAGCCGATGCGCGCGAGGCGAAGGAGCCTCAGCAGGCCCTCCTCGTCATAACATTCGCCTTCGGCGGTGACCTGGGCCTCCACGATCGCTCCGTCCGCGGTCAAAACGAAATTGCCGTCGCACCCGGCCTGGCTGTCCTCGTCATAGTCGAGATCGAGAACGGCCGCACCGTTGTGGATCCCGCAGCTGACGGCAGCCACCTGAGTTCGAATGGGATCGGCCGGGATCGCCTTGGTTTCCAGGAGCTTGTCGATCGCGATTCGAAGCGCGACCCAGCCCCCCGAGATGGATGCCGTACGCGTTCCGCCGTCGGCCTGGATGACGTCGCAGTCGACGATAACCTGCCGCTCGCCGAGCTTTGGAAGATCGACAACCGCCCGAAGCGACCGTCCGATGAGCCGCTGGATCTCCTGGGTCCGGCCCGACTGCTTGCCCTTGGCGGCCTCGCGATTGCCGCGGGTGTGGGTTGCTCGGGGGAGCATTCCATATTCGGCCGTCACCCAGCCCTGGCCCTTGCCGCGAAGGAAGGGCGGAACCCTCTCTTCGACGCTCGCGGTGCAAAGCACGCGGGTATCGCCGAAACTCACGAGGCAGGAGCCTTCGGCATGGCGGGTGAAGCCCGGCTCGAACTTCAGTTCACGCATCTGGTCTGGGGCGCGTCCGGACGGGCGCATAAAAGCTTCTCTCCTCATGCAGGTTTGCGCGCGTCCCTAGACCGGCGTTGCCGCCAATCCTAGATGATACGGCATGACCCAGCCCATCGGCGAACTGACTGACCGCATGCGCGAGATCTTCGGCCTCGTCGTCGAATCCTATCTCGACCGCGGATTGCCGGTCGGCTCGAAGGTGCTCTCGGGCTCCGTCAGCCTGTCCCCGGCATCGATTCGCGGAGTGATGCAGGAACTCGAGGAGCGGGGGCTTCTCACCCACCCCCATACGTCGGCGGGACGAATTCCCACCGAAAGCGGGCTTCGCCTCTTCGTCGACGGGATCATGCAGGCCGCTTCCCCGGACCCTCGCGAGAAGCGGGAGATCGAACGGCAGATTGTCCGCGACCAGCCGATCGAGGACGCGCTCGCGGCCGCCTCGGCCGCGCTATCGGGGCTCAGCCAGGCGGCAGGCGTGGTGCTCGCACCGAAGCGCGAGCTTCGCCTGAGGCAGCTCAATTTCGTGCCGCTCAGCCCGACGCGCGCCCTTGCCGTCCTTGTCGGTGCCGACGGGAGCGTCGAGAACCGGATCGTTTCGCTCGATGGCGGGACCACCGCCCATGCGCTCGGCGAAGTCAGCAATTTCATCAACGCGAGGCTCGCGGGCCTGACGCTCGCCGAGGCCGAAGCCCGCCTGAGGGCGGAAATCCGCGAGCGCAAGGAACTGGTCGATGCCGCTGCGGCCGAGCTCGTTGCATCGGGCTTCGCAGCGTGGAGCCAGGACTATGCGAGGCGCCCGGTTCTCATCGTTCGTGGTCATGCGAACCTTCTCGACCCGATGGCCGCGGAGGACCTCGAACGCGTGCGAAGATTGCTCGATGAGCTCGAAGAGGCACAGGAGATCGCAAAGCTTCTCGAGGGCGCACGCGATGCTCCCGGCTGCCGGATCTTCATCGGATCGGAGAACCGGATGTTCGCACTTTCGGGGTCCTCGGTCATCGCTGCGCCCTATCGCGGGAGCCAGGGCGAGGTGGTGGGCGTTGTCGGGGTGATCGGTCCCACGCGGTTGAACTATGCCCGCGTGGTCCCCATGGTGGATTTTACTGCGAAAGCACTCACGAGATTGATGGCATGATGGCGACGAAGGACGAAGACGAGATGCATGACGAGGCCGAAGCGCTTCGCAAGGAGACGGCACAGGGCGCGCCCGAGGTCGCCGAGCACGATCATGTCGCGGAGCTCGAGAAGCAGCTGGAGGAAGCGCGTGCGAACGCGCTCTACGCGGCCGCTGAAGTCCAGAACGTGCGTCGCCGAATGGAAAAGGAACTCGCCGACGCGCGTTCCTATTCGACCGCGGGCTTCGCGCGCGACATGCTCGCGATCAAGGATCACCTCGACCGGGCGCTCGCCGCGGTCAGCGAGGAGCTTCGGGCCGACAAGACGGCGAGCCAGGTCCTCGCAGGCATCGAGTCGACGTCGAGAGAGCTCGAATCGGTCTTCAGCCGGAACGGCATCGAGCGCGTGAAGTCGATCGGCGAGCCGCTCGACCCGCACCGCCACCAGGCGATGATGGAAATCCCGTCCGAGAAGGCGAAGCCCGGCACAATCGTCGAGGAGATGCAGGCGGGCTACGTGATGAAGGATCGCCTCCTGCGGCCGGCGCTCGTGGGAGTGGCGAAGAAGCCGGACTGATCGCGATCAGAACGGGACATAGGCCTGGATCATGAAAACGGCGGTCGCCCAGGTGATGATGTTCAGCGGCAGGCCGACCTTTAGGAAGTCGCCGTAGGAATAGCCGCCCATTTGATAGACGAGCACGTTGGTCTGGTAGCCGAACGGGGTCGCGAATGCGGCGCTCGCGGCGATCATCACGGCGACGAGGAACGGCCTCGGGCTGACGCCGAACGCCTCCGCCATCGACACCGCGACCGGCGTGAACAGCACCGCGACCGTCGCGTTCGAAAGAAGCTCGGTCGCGAAGAGCGTGACTCCGTAGAGGATCGCCAGCGCGAGCGTCGGGCTCATCGACTTCATCGTCCCGATCAGGGCGTCCGTTGCCGAGGACGCGAGGCC
>DASZYL010000156.1:0-2434 GCA_035545385.1 Sphingomicrobium sp.
TGTTGAGCCGGTCCGGCCGGTTGAGCGTGATCCGCGCAACCGGGCTTTGCGTCTTGAAGTCGATGGTCTCGTAAGCCATGCCAGCCGCCTAGCGAAGGAGAGGGCGTGGACGCAAACGAACTTGCCGATCGCGTCGCTCGAGCGATGCTTGCGGGCGAGGGCACCGGCCCGGCCTGGGGCATCCGGATCGAGGAAGCCCGGGAGGATTATGTCCGACTCTCGATGGTCGTTCGCGCCGACATGCTCAACAGCCACAAGATTGCTCATGGCGGAATGATCTTTGCCCTTGCCGACACCGCCTTTGCCTATGTCTGCAATGGCGCAAACCACGCGAGCGTCGCCGCCCAGGCTTCGATCGTGTTCCTCGACAAGGTCGAGGAGGGCGAGACGCTGGTCGCAGAAGCGCAGCAGGTCGCCCGCGAAGGCCGTGCGGGCGTGACAAGGGTCGCTGTCAGGACCCGTGCCGGGAGGAACGTCGCCGAGTTTACCGGCTACTCGAGGACCCTCGGAGGCAAGGTCATTTAGCGAGGCTCCGAAGCCTCAGCGCCAGGATCACGAGGACGATTCCTGCAGCGAGCGCGTAGATCGCGATCAGCCACGCGGCGGAAAGGATCGTCACCGCCGGGTTCCTCACCACGAAATAGACGATCGCGCAGCCGAGGAGGAGCGAGAAGAGTCCCGAGAGGAACATCAGGAACTCTCCCTTGATCTCCTTCCTCAGCCGGATCGCCGCGGCGATCTCGAGGATGCCCGAGAGGACCGACCAGAAAGCGAGGAGGACGATGGTCAGCCAGGCATAGGTGAAGGTCGAGACGAGCGGCATCGCGACGAAGATCACTCCGACGGCGATCCCGAGAATCCCCTGGAGGACGAGGCCGGTCCGTCGCCCGCCCGAGCTCCCGCTCCGAAGTCCGGCCACGAGCGAGGCCAAGCCATCGACGAACGCGTAAGCCGCGAACAGCATTGTGAAGGCGAAAAGAGTTCCGAGCGGCCATATCAGGGCCAATATTCCAAGGATGAGGGCAAGGATTCCGCGGGCCAGAATCCAGCCCCACAAGCGCCCGGCCGCCTCGCCGGCCAAAGTTGTAGCCATATCGCTTCCCCAAGGACTTGGGCTCGCCAGGGCAGCTCGACGCGCCAAGGAACAGGCCTGTTGGAGCCGATCGGCGCGGTTCCTAGCAGAAAATCGGTAATAGCGCGATTTGAACCGCGTTCGCGCAAGGGCTACATCGTCGGCCATGTACACGACCGAGCTTCAGAAAAGCGGGAAGATCGAGAATCTCGAAGACCCCGAGCTCCTCGAGGCGTTCGAGGCGCGGGTCGCCGCCGACGAGTTCATCGAGCCCAAGGACTGGATGCCCGAGGCCTATCGGCGGACCCTCACACGGCAGATCAGCCAGCACGCGCATTCGGAAATCGTCGGGATGCTTCCTGAAGGCAATTGGATCACTCGGGCGCCTTCGCTTCGACGAAAAGCCATCCTCCTTGCAAAGGTGCAGGACGAGGCCGGACACGGCCTTTACCTTTACTGCGCCGCCGAGACCCTCGGAACGAGCCGCGAGCAGATGATCGAGGCGCTTCATTCGGGGAAGGCGAAATATTCGACGATCTTCAATTACCCGACGCTCACCTGGGCCGACATCGGGGCGATCGGCTGGCTCGTCGATGGCGCCGCGATCATGAACCAGGTCCCGCTCCAGCGCACGTCATACGGGCCCTATGCCCGGGCCATGGTGAGGATCTGCAAGGAAGAGAGCTTTCACCAGCGCCAGGGCTACGAGATCATGATCGCCATGGCCAACGGGACGAGCGAGCAGAAGCGCATGGCGCAGGACGCGCTCGATCGCTGGTGGTGGCCCTCGCTGATGATGTTCGGGCCGCCCGACGAGAATTCGCCGAACACCGCTCAGTCGATGCGCTGGCGGATCAAGCGGGAGACCAATGACGAGCTTCGCCAGAAGTTCGTCGACATCACGGTCCCCCAGGCGGAGTTTCTCTCGCTCAAGGTCCCGGACCCCGATCTCAAATGGAACGAGGAGAAGGGCGGTTACGACTTCGGTACGATCGACTGGGAGGAATTCTACGCGGTCGTTCGCGGCGAAGGCCCGGTCGCCAGGGAGAGGATGCAAGCTCGAAGGGAAGCCTGGGACAAGGGCTCCTGGGTTCGCGAGGCCGCCGCTGCGCACGAGGCGAAGCGTCGAGCGAGGAAGGCGGCGTGAGCAGTGACTGGCCGCTCTGGGAAGTCTTCGTCCGTTCCAAGGGCGGCCTTTCGCATCGCCATGTTGGCAGCGTTCATGCTCCTGACGCGCAGCTCGCGCTCGCCCACGCGCGCGACACCTACACGCGCCGGCTCGAGGGAGTGAGCCTGTGGGTCGTTCCGTCGGCCGAGATCGTGGCGAGCGACCCTGAGCAGGCGGGCGAGCTGTTCGAGCCC
>DASZYL010000157.1:0-5481 GCA_035545385.1 Sphingomicrobium sp.
AGAGGCGGCCGGGGAGCCGAGCGCTGGGACCGGATCGCGCCCTCCACCTTCGCTCGCCCTTCAGGCGAGAGCGTTCCAGGCCAGAAATTGCTCGAGCTCCTGGTCGAGCGCTCAAGACACGTTCCGCTTATCGTCCAGCCACGCCTGTCGCCCCACCCCGCCCTACGCCCACTCACCGCGGGAGCATTGCCGACGGTGAGGGTCCTCACCTGCCTCGACAGCAAAGGACGGCCGCAGGTCATGGCAGCGATGATGCGAACGTCGTTCGGGGAGAACCGGACGGTCGACAACCTTCATGCCGGGGGCATTGGTGCGCTCGTCGATCTCGATTCCGGCGCCCTGTCCAAGGCAAGCAACCTGGGCTCCGATGCCCATCTCAGTTGGTTCTCGAACCATCCCGACAACGGCGCCAGGATCGAGGGAGAGACCATTCCGTTCTGGAGCGACGTGAAGAAGGCAGCGATCGCGCCCACCGGCGGTTCAGCGACCGTGTCGTGGTTGGCTGGGATATCGCGGTGCTCGACGACGGGCCGATCTTCATCGAAGGAAATGGCAACCCCGATCTCGACATCCTCCAGCGCTTCATGCGCATGGGCTTACGCGAGCACAGGTTTGCGAGGTTGCTCGCATATCATCTCGGGCAACGGTCGATCGCAGCCTAAGCGGCGGCGAGCACGATCTCAGGCGGGGCTGACCGGGTGGTTGCCGCCGCCGTTGTGATGCAAGACGGCATAGAGACCGACCGCGGCCGCAACGGCGACGAGTCCCAGGATCAGCGGGCTGATTCCAAGTCCGGCGCTATAGGGTTCGACGGGCGGTACCGGGATCGTCCGGGCCTGGCCGGCTTGAGCCGATGCGGGCGCAGCGCTCGCCTGCTGAACGCAGTCCGCGCTTCCCTGGCTTTCGGTGCTGGTGGAGGTGCCGCAAAGCGCCGTCGCGGGCGCAGCTCCGCTCATGACGCTGAGGACAACCAACGGGTCCACCTGGGCTGGCGCCGGCTGTGCGGCAACGGCCGCCGTCGACGAGAGCAGGAACGATCCGGCCGCGATCGCGCCGAGAAAAGCCTTCGAATTCCCAATCCGCATACTCAACGCTCCGATGCGCCAACACTACTTGGCCAACAGTCATAATTGATGTCGCGGCGACTTGGCTATCCCCCTGCCCCTAAAAAATGCCAAACGGCCCATCTTGTTTGATCAAAGACAATTTTTTTCGAAGATCTCCAAGTATCAGGAGGCGCATTTCAGACGAGTTTCGCAGCGCCCATAATCATCCTCGAGGCGAACGATGTCGTCCTCGCCGAGATAGGGACCGCACTGGACCTCGATCAGCTGAAGCGGGATCTTTCCGGGGTTCTCGAGCCGGTGAACCGAGCCTGCAGGAACAAAGGTCGATTCGTTCTCGTGGAGCAGTCGAACCTCGTCACCGATGGTGACCCGGGCGGTCCCAGCGACGACGATCCAGTGCTCGGAGCGCTGATGATGCATCTGCAACGAGAGCTTCTCTCCGGGTTTGACGACGATCCGCTTGGTCTGGAAGCGCTCGCCCTTGTCGACGGTCTCGTACGTGCCCCAGGGGCGGTGCACCTTGGGATGGAGCGCCTGCTTGTCGATCCCGGCTTCATGAAGCGCCTCGACGAGGCGCTTCAGGTCCTGGGCGCGGTCGCGCGGCACGACGAGAACGGCATCACGAGTTGCGACGATGACGAGGTCCTTCACTCCAAGCGCCGCGACGGTTGCGCTCGATTCGCTCCTGATGAGGCAGCCGCTCGTTTCGAGAGCGACTACGTCCCCCGTGAGGGCATTCGAGCCTGGATCCTGGTCACTGACCTCCCACAAGGCATCCCACGACCCGACATCCGACCAGCGCATGTCGACCGGGACGACCAGGGCGTGGCTCGTCTGCTCCATCACCGCATAGTCGATCGAGATCGAGGGCGCTTCGAGGAAGGGCTCGCGGCAAGGCCGAAGGAAATCGCCGTCCCTTGCCGCGCCGGCCATCGCGGCCTCGCACGCCGAAGCGATTTGAGGCGCATGCATGCGAAGCTCTTCGATGAAGGCGGACGCCTTGAACAGGAATATCCCGCCGTTCCACCAGTGATCACCGCTCCTTAAATAATGCTCAGCAGTCGAGGCATCCGGCTTCTCGACGAACCGGAGCGCCTCTCGAACGCCCGGGCAGTCGGCGATCTCGGCGCCCGCCTCGATATAGCCGTAGGCGGTCTCCGCCCGGGTCGGCCTGATCCCGAAGGTGATGATTGCTCCAGCTTCAGCTGAAGCCACACCCGCCTCGACCGCGCTCCTGAACGCCCCGGTGTCGCCGATGACGTGATCGGCCGGCATCACCAGCATCAGCCGCTCGGGATTGGTGCGCGCCTCGACCAGGCACGCGAGTGCGATCGCAGCCGCGGTATTCCGGCCTTCGGGCTCAAGGATGATGGCCTCGGGATCGATCGATGCGTCGCGAAGCTGCTCTCGAACCATGAACCGATGCTCTTCGCCGGTGACCACGAGAGGCGCGGCGAACGCGCTGGTCCGAACGCGGCGCGCGGTCGCCTGGAGCATCGTCTCATCGGGCTGGAGAGCGAGCAACTGCTTGGGGTGAAGCGACCTCGAAAGCGGCCACAAGCGTGACCCCGATCCTCCACAGAGGATGACGGGACGAACGCGCCTGTCAGCCGATCTCGCGCCGTTCATCGAAGTCACCGCCATGTCCTCCCGTCGCCTAGAATGGCCGGAAGACCCCAAGGACGGTCAGCCCGCGAAGGACCTGGTCGATGATGGTCTTGTTGTGCGATCCGCCGACGACGACGATGTCATTGGGGTAGATAACGGGATCCGGGGCTTCGGCCCTGCTGATCGCGCGAAGGTCGAAAGCCGCGGCCATCTTCTGGCCGTTGATGGTCCTGAAGACGACGACCTGTGAAAGCTTCGCTTCTTCCGAGACTCCTCCGCCAAGAGCGATGGCCTGGAGGAGCGTGGTTTTCCCCGGGACCGGGATGACCGCGGCCTGCTTGACCGCGCCCTCGACCGTGATCGTCCTTGGCGCCCGCTGCTCGACCGCGACCTGGACATTGGGGTTCCTGAGGCTCTTCTCAGCGAGCCTCGCCGCAATCAGCTTTGCAAGTTCGGACGGCGTATGGCCCTGCGCCTGGACGAGGCCGATCAACGGAAAATCGATCTGGCCGTTCTCCTCGACCTGGAACTCGCCCGAGAGCGAATCCACCTGGAAGACCGTGATCTTGAGCTTGTCGCCAGGTGCGATGTCATCGGCAAGGGGAACGACGGGAGTTGCGTCCGGCTCGCCAAAGTTGGTCGGATTATAAGGAACGTTGAGCGGCTTCCCTCCGCAGCCCGCAAGCACAATCACCATACCCACAGCAACCGCGCGGCCAATGCGACTCCATCCCCGATCCCCCAATATCAACGCCATTGACGCAACCCTCGCTTGATTCTGTACGGGGCGGGACCCTTAGTGGCCCCGCACCCATGGTCAAATATCTTATTTTGCTAGTGAAATCGCAGATCGGGAACGCACTGCGGAGGGACCAAGGCGTCCCGCTGCACATTCCTTTTCGAGCGACGTCACGAGGTCAGTCCAGCTTCGAAGCGCCGACTTTCTCGGAAACATGGTTTCGCTCAGCTCGCGCGCTCTTGATCCCATCTTCCGCCTGAGTTCCGGGTCATCGGCGAGCCTCGCAATGGCGCTCGCCAATTCCCTCGAGTCACCCGGCTCGACCGCAAAGCCGCAGCCACTATCGCAAACGATCGTCCCGACCTCGCCTCTCAGCGAAGAGACGGCAATGATCGGCCGGCCCGCCGCGAGGATCCCATAGAATTTGCTTGGAACGATCAGCCCCTCGAGCTCCGGCCTTAGCGACAGCCAATGCGCGTCGGCAGCACCGAGCGTCGCCTCGAGTTCTTCGCGCGGCTGATGGGCCTTGAAGAGGAAGTTCTTGAGGCCCTGCTCCTCCACCCTCGACTTCAGCCGCTCATATTCGTGGCCGCCGCCGATGAAGAGAAACTTGATGTCCTTGCGCTCGGAAAGGATCGAGGCGGCGCCGAGCAGCGTCTCGGCTTCGTGAGCCCGTCCAAGGTTTCCGGAATAGGCAAGAACGAAGTCGTCTCGCCCCAACCCCCACTCCTTTCGGGCACGAGAATCCATGGTCGAGATTGGCCGGAGGGCCTCTTCGTCGGCCCAGTTCGGGATGACCCTGATCCTTGCGGAGGGAACGCCTTCGCTCTTGAGCTTGTCCGCCATCACTCGTCCGATCGCGACGTTAGCGGTTGCGCCTTTCAGCGAGACGTTGCGCAAGAGCCTCAGCACAGTCCCGACGGCGCCGCTTAATACGGGCGTCTGGAGCTCGGCGGCGACTTCGGGATAGACATCCTGGAGCCAGTTGACGAGGCGAGCCCCTCGGATCTTCGAAGCAAGCCAGGCGATCGTCGAGACGAGCGGAGGATCCGTCTTGGCAACCACGAGATCGCCCGGCGAAAGGGTCGAAAGGAGCTCGAGGAAAGCCAAGGGATAGAAAGCCGCGAGCTGCATGAGCTTGCCGCCAAGCGACCTGCTGGCGACGGTCGCGCTTCGAACCCGCCTCACCTCGACCCCGCCAAGGACGGTTTCCCGAGGAGCGAGCCTCCTCGAGCCCTGGAGGCTTGCCCGGCTCGTGATGACGCAGACTTCGAAACCGTTTCGGCTGAGGTGCGCGGCGAGATCGGTCAGGATCTGGGAGGTCGCCGATTCGTCAGGAAAGAAGAATCGGTTGATGAAGATGATCCGGCTCATGCTCGAAAATCCAATTTCCCGCCCCAATTTCGGATCGATCGATTGCCCCGCCCAAGCGCCTCTCGAGCGCCCGCGAATCGGGTCACCATAGCCGAGGTGCAATTCGGAAGACGCAGAATTGATCTGAATTAAATTTTTTCACTAGGCCATTGACTTAGCGCGACATTTCGAAGAGTCGATTGGGCTGCTCGCAGTATCAAAAGTTAGTGTTTCCTTGTAGGTCCGCTGCTCCGCAGGGGGGAATTTTTTCATGCGTAAAGTGGCTCTCGTCACGGGAGTTACTGGGCAGGACGGTTCGTACCTTTCCGAACTCCTGCTCAGTAAGGGGTATGTCGTTCACGGCCTCAAGCGCCGCTCGTCCTCGTTCAACACCGAGCGCGTTGATCATCTCTATCGCGACCCGCACGAGAGCGAGGCGAACTTCTTTCTCCATTACGGGGATCTGACCGACTCGACGAACATCATCCGGGTGATCCAGGAAACGAGGCCCGACGAGATCTACAATCTCGCCGCCCAGTCCCACGTCCAGGTCAGCTTCGAGACTCCCGAATATACGGCGAACGCCGATGCCATCGGGACATTGCGCGTCCTGGAAGCGATCAGGATCCTGGGCCTCGAGAAGAAGACGCGCTTCTACCAGGCATCGACCTCGGAGCTTTACGGAAACTCGCCGGCTCCGCAGTCCGAAACCAC
>DASZYL010000158.1:0-9410 GCA_035545385.1 Sphingomicrobium sp.
CGAGCGCGTGCTGATCGAGAAATACATCCTTTCGCCGCGCCATATCGAAGTGCAGGTGTTCGGCGATTCTCACGGCAACGTCGTCCACCTGTTCGAGCGCGACTGCTCGCTCCAGAGGCGGCACCAGAAGGTGATCGAAGAAGCCCCGGCGCCCGGGATGGACCCGGAAACGCGCGGCGCGGTGTGCGAAGCGGCGGTTCGTGCGGCAAAGGCCGTGAACTATGAAGGGGCTGGAACGATCGAGTTCATCGCCGACGCTTCGGCGGGTCTTCGCTCAGACCGGATCTGGTTCATGGAAATGAACACGAGGCTCCAGGTCGAGCATCCCGTGACCGAGGAGATCACCGGCGAGGACCTCGTCGAATGGCAATTGAGAGTCGCTTCGGGTGAGCCGCTTCCCAAGCGGCAGGACGAGATCTCGATCCTTGGCCATGCGATCGAAGCTCGGCTCTACGCCGAAGACCCGGCACGGGGCTTCCTCCCCAGCGTTGGAAGGCTCGATCATTTCGATCTCGGCGAGGACGGCCGGATCGAGACCGGGGTCGAAGAAGGCGATCTGATCTCGCCATTCTATGACCCGATGATCGCCAAGCTGATCGGCGTCGGGAGCGATCGCGAGGAAGCGATCGGCGAACTCGCCTCGATGCTCGATAATGTCGAGGTGTGGCCGGTGAGGACCAATGCCGGCTTCCTTTTCAATGCCGTGCTTCACCCCGATTTCGGAAAGGGCGAGATCGACACCGCCTTCATCGAGCGCAATCTCGAGGCGCTCGTCCCCGACCCTGATCCCGACGATCCCGTCTGGCGCGGAGCCGCCGCGGTCGCCCTTGCCGCGGCCGAGGAAGACGACCCCTTGGGCGCGCTTGCCGGTTTTCGTCTCAATGCCTCGCCAACCGCCAGCGTCACTCTTCGGAGCGACGGCGACATTCGCTCGATCTCAGCCGGGGATGGCGAGATCGCCGCGGTTTCGGGGTTCCGGGACGACGAGCGGGTGGTCGTCTTCAGCGAAGGCCAGTCGTTCGAATTTGCGCTGTCAGCGCGGGGTACGGGAACCACCCACGGTCTCCACGATGGCGAGATCGAGGCGCCGATGCCCGGCAAGGTGACCGCGGTCGAGGTCGGGACCGGCGATCGCGTGGAAAAGGGCCAGCGCCTGCTGACGCTCGAAGCGATGAAAATGGAGCACGCCCTCATCGCGCCGTTCGATGGTACAATCGCCGAGCTCAACACCAAGACGGGATCACAGGTCACCGAAGGTCAGCTATTGGTCAAAGTGGAGGCCATCGAAGAATAGGGGGATAGAATGCGTACAGGTCTGGTCGCCCTCACCCTCGCACTCACGACGCTTGGCGCCTGCGCGAGCGTCCCGCCAAGCGGCGGCACTCCAATGCCGCTCATCAACTCTGCGGGGCGAACGATTGGCAATGTCCTTGCCTGGGAGGACCACGGCAGCGTGAGGTTCAGGGTCACGGCGACCGGGCTGCAGCCGGGGCCTCATGGAATCCATGTCCATTCTGTCGGACGCTGCGACCCGCCCAATTTCGCGAGCGCCGGCCGGCATTGGAATCCACAAGGCATGAAGCATGGGATGAACAACCTTGCGGGCCCGCACGCCGGTGATCTCCCCAATGTCGCGGTCGCCGCCAACGGCGTGCTGGACGAGGTCGTCGCGCTTTCCGGGATCAGCATGCCAGAGCTTATCGATGCTGACGGCGCGTCCATCGTGATCCATGCCAAGGCCGACGACTATGAGACCGATCCCGATGGAGCGAGCGGCCCGCGGATCGCCTGCGCGGTGATCAGGCCTGGGGCGGGGCAGCCTTAGGACCCATCCACTCTGGATGGGAATCGGCAGCGCGGCGGCCGGCTTTGTTAAACAAGGATTTACCGCATTGCGCTAGAAAGAGCCCCGTCGTGAGCCCCGGGCGTGGAACCCTACCGGCGTCCGCGGCCAGTCGGCGTTTTTTCCGCATTTTCGAGGACCAGAGATGGGCGCAGAACCCAATCCGGCGGCGATGAAACTTGGCAGCGAACCGGTCGAACGCAGCGAGCGTCGACAGGTGAAAATGCGCGCGCTCGCGATCCGGGAGGACGGCTCGACCGCCGACATCTACCTCCTCGACCTCTCCTACGAGGGTTGCGGAATTGAAACTGCAGTGGAGCTGAAAGCGGGCGAGGCGATCAAGCTCTCGGTCCTTTCCCGGGGAGCGATCGATGCCAATGTCCGCTGGTGCAGGAACGGCCGCGCCGGCCTCGTCTTCGCGCCAGTCAAGACCGAGGAAAAGAAACATTCTCCGAGGCGAAGCTCACGCACCGAGATCGTCGCCGATGTCTCGCTGAGGCGTATTGGACAGAATAATTACAGCGTCAGGGTGAATGATCTCTCGCCGGACGGTTGCAGGGTCGAGCTGGTCGAGCGGCCGCGGGTCGGAGAGCATATGCTGATCAAGTTCGATGGCCTCGAGGTTCTCGACGGCGAGGTCTGCTGGATCGAGGGTTATGTTGCGGGTCTTCGCTTTGAAAGACCGATCCATCCCGCGGTTTTCGACCTGCTTGTGAGGCGCCTCAAGCAGCGCCCCTAGCAGGGACCTTGTTCTTCGCCCGGGCCGCCGACGAGCTCCCGGTAGCGTCGTTCCATCTCGAGGTGAACATGCCGCGCCGCCTTGCCGGACGCATGATCCGCCGCGGAGCGCTCCTGCGCCGCTCGCCTCATGAAATAGTTTCTGTTGTTTTCCATCACTGACCACCCCCGATGCGTGGCGAGTCGGACCATACGCCTGTTTCCGGCCCCGACGAATTCACCCTTGTTAACGTGGCACTGCAAAGTTGCTTTGGTGTAAGGGCGATGGTCCAACCGCAGGGGAGGACGCCATGAGCGCATTCAACGTGGTCCGCTTCCGAGTGAAGCCCGGTCGCAACCAGGACTTCCTCGACGCGCACGAGCGGGTCGACCGCGACTGGCCGGGCCTGAGGCACGTCAACATCATCCAGACGGGCGAGCAAAGCTACTGCATCATCGGAGAGTGGGACGGCATCGAAGCGCTCGTCGCCGCCCGGCCACGAATGATCGAGACTCTCGATACCTTCCGCCACATGCTCGAGAGCTTCAGCGACGGCTCGGTCACGGACCCCGTTTCGGGGCCCGTGGTGCTCGCGCTGAAATAGACCGCCTTTAGCGCTTCCAGTACGGATTGCGCTGAACCTGGAGGGCCGCAATCTTGCCCTTGTAGGTATAGTCGCACTTGAAGCTCAGCTCCGAGCCACGGCGGTTGCCGTGCCAGCCGTAGCGCGGCGTATCCATGAGGCCGCGCACCCGGATCAGCTGGAACCGGCGCTGGACGTCGGTGATCTCGGTCACCCGGATGTGGCCGCGATAGCCGGGATAAGCGACAGGCTGGGTCCGGAACTCGCCGCGATGCATGCGCTCGGCCTTGTTGACTGCGGCAACAGCGCACCTGCGGATCGCCTCGCGATCGCTCGTTGCATAGCGATTGCCGATGAGGGCATCGATCACTCCGCCGATGACCCTTTGCGACTGGGCGTCCATTTCATCCTGGGCAAGAGCGGGTGCCGCAAAGCCCCCTATGACCAGGGCTGCTCCAATCACTGACGCAAGAGCATTCATTCGATTTCCCCCTTCTTCTCGTGGGTCTGTCAGTAGGCGCGGTACAGCGGTTCCAGCCGGACGTTCTTCACATATCCGGCATAGTCGACGTCGCAGCGGAAACTGAGTTCGCCGCGGCCCCATGACCCATAACGAGGGTCGTTGGCGTACCTTGGATCATAGGCCTGGTTGCCGTAGCGGCCATGGCCGAGCTCCCCTCGCACCCGAACGCTGTTGGAGCGCCGTTGAACGTCGGTGATCGCTGTCACTCTCAGGTAATTGCTGTAGCCGGGGTAGGGCTGCCAGCCGTTGCCGCCCCAGTTGCGCCCCTGCGCCCGCTGCATCGCCGCATTGGCGCAGCGGTGGATCGCCTGGCGATCGCTGACATTGTAGCGGTTGCCGATCAGCGAATCGATGATTGCTCCAACGACGTTCTGGTTCGAGCCATAGGGCTGGTTGCCATAGCCCTGCGGGTAGGCCTCCTGGGGATAGCCCTGCTGGGGATAGGCTTGCTGCGGGTAGGTCTGCTGCGGATAACCCTGGCCCGGATAGGGTTGAGGATATTGCTGCTGATATTGTGCGGCTGCCGGAGCCGCGAGTGCGGCGGCGACCGCCGCCGCGGCGAAACGTTTAGCAAAACGCGCCATGATTCCCTCCGTCCGAGAGGAGCGCGCGCCTTACCACGGATGCGTTGCCCACAACAGCCATCGCCTTCCCGCGGAGCCTCGAACGCGATCCCGTGACTCAAATTTCGCGCAAGACCAGCCACAACTCTTCTGATCGTCGTTCCAAGCGAGTACAGCCGTTTCGACGTCCGGCCCCGCGCTGGAGTCGGGTCAGGCGTCCGTCCTCGAACAGAAGGAGCTTGCACACATGGGCAACACCACGAGCGACCGGAGCCGCGTCGCGGCGAGCGATCCCAGCGAAGTCCGCTATTTCGGGAAGAAGCACGGCCTCACGGACGAGCAGGTGCTCGATCTCATCAAGCAGCACGGCAACAACCGGGCCGATCTCGAACAGGCGGTCGCAAAGCTGAACGCCTAAGACGGATTTTCCGACGGGAAACACGAGGCAGCGCAGCGATGCGCTGCCTTCGTTCTTGATGACGCGCTATTTTCTTCAGCCCATGGGTGTCATCATCGGCTGTTGCTGCGGCAGTTGCGGTAGCTGTGGATTCATCGGGTGACACACCGGCCGCTCCTTGGGAATCGGATGGGGTGGTGCTGAAGGGAGAGGGCCGAACGCTGCGTCAAGGAAGGCGTCCTTTGCCGCTTCGGGCAATTCGTGAACTCCGTCAAAGGCGAGGAATGACACGATAGCGCCTTCCTCCTCCAACAGCGGCACGATCTCTCCGCAGTCGACGTCGAAGCTCAGGATCGGGTCCCGGCGGCCATGGCTGACGAAAACGCGTCTTCCACGCGCCGGCTGGGATGTTTCGATCGGGATTCCCGGTGACCAGGCGATCACCGCGGAGAAGGTGTGGGAGCGAGCCATCCCCATCGCCAGGGCGAACGTCGCTCCGTCGGAAAAGCCGGCGAGCACGGTTCGCGAAGGATCGGTTGGGACGATCCTCGCGAGGTTCGCGATCGCAGCCTCGACGCGTTTCGAATCCCTGCTCCCGCTGTAGCGGTGGCCGAGGCGTTCGGCGAGCGCGCTTCCAGGAGAGGCCGGTTCCATCGCCACCCGGATCACGTCCCATGTCGGGCCCTTTGAAGTCGGCGCGAGAAGGACGATCCCACGGCTGTCGGCCTCCGCCTCGAACCGTTCGATCATCCTCATCCGGCTTCGGCCCGCGCCATGGAGCAGGACGAGAAGGGGAGGGCGCGCCCCGGCACTTGTGGGAACGTAGGCCACCGCCTCGTCGGAAAGGGCAAGAAGGCGGCCGTGGGGCGTCGCCGCGCTGACGACGGGTTGCGTGGCTGCGGGAAGGAGGGCCGGCGATGCAAGGCCGAGAATTGCGAGGGCAAGCCAGGCGAACCTCGAAACCTTGCGCTTCGTCGAGCGCGGATTTCCTGGCGCCTGAGATGAGCAGGAACCTTGGGAGCCCGGGTCATGGCGCATGTTGGTATCGAAGCACGAATGACGAGCGCGAGGACAGTGCTTTTCGACGGACAGGGCCTCTCGTTCGGCCTTTAAGCCGCTCTAGCGCGATCCAGCTACTCAGGCGGGTTCAAGAAGAACAATGTCCCAGCGGTAGCCGAGCGCTCCATCGACGTGGGAATCGGCCCTGGCCGCGGTCACGGTCGCCGGATCGAATTGCCTCGCCAAGAGCGTCGAGCGAAGGAAGTCGGAGTCGTTCAGAGGCTCACCAGGAAAGTACATCTGAGTGACCAGCCGGTACTGGGCCCCGGTAACCTCGAAGTGGAGATGAGGCGTTCGGACGAGGCCCTGGGGCGTTGGATACTGGCCGGGTTTGACCGAGACGAACCGGTAGTCGCCGCCGCGACCCGTCCGGAGCTGGCCGAAGCCCTGGAAGTCGGGGTCGAGCGGAGCAGGGTTGCGGTCGGAAGGATGCATGTAGCGGCCCGCGGCATTGGCCTGCCAAAGCGAGACGGTGGCACCGGCCACGGGCGAGCCGTCGGGACGAACGACCCTTCCATAAACCTCGATCAGCTGGCCTTTCGCAGCCTTAGAATGTCCCGCGAGGTGGGCGAGGTCGGCGTCGTCCTCGGCGAGGCGCCTCAAGGGATAGAAGGGTCCCATCATTTCCATCGGCGTCGGGGGAAGGCCGGTCGAGGCAAGCGCCGGCGCTGCAACTGCATTCCTGGGCAAGGCGATGAGGCCCCCCATGCCGACGCCAATCCCGAAAACCGCAGAACGCCTGGTGATGATCATCGCCGCCTCCCCAAAGGCTGGGCCGGCCGAAGCTTATTGCGCGCAAGGACCCAAGGCAAATGAGCCAGGGCTTGGGCGCTTCCCTGTTAACGTCTTTTTGGTGAAGGCAAGTTCAACAAAAGAATTTGCAGCATCGCTGCATGGCTCGCCGGGGGGCGAGACATCAAGAAGGGGAGTGGTTGCATGACATTTTCGATATTGGCGCTCGCCGCGGCTGCGGCCGCGCAGGCTGCCGCGCCGCATGGCAGCGTCGATCGCGCCCAGGCTCGCGCCGCCGGCTATGCCCAGGCGCAGCAGGCGCTTTCAGGCGCGGGAGTGCCGGTGAGCGCTTCATCACCTCTGCCGGTCGCCGCTCCGGCAACGGGCAATGCAGTGCTGCGCATCGGCACCGAGATTCCGCTCAGATTGGACGAAGAACTGACGACCAAGGGCAAGCATCTTCGAGTCGGGGATCGGTTCCATCTCGAGACTGCCGAACCGGTCATGGTTCAGGGGGTGAACGTGATTCCGGTGGGCACCCCGGCCGTCGGCGAGATCACCGAAGTGCGAAACAAGGGCATGTGGGGCAAATCTGGCCGCTTGGCTGCGCGCATCCTCTACATGACCGTGTACGGACGGCAGATCCGCCTCAGCGGGACGTTCGATGACAAGGGCGTAGCCGGCGGCGTCGGCGCGGTGGCGGTCTCCGCCTTCGTGTTCCTCCCTGCTGGATTCTTCATGACGGGAACGAGCGCGAGAGTCCCGGCGGGAACGGTCATCAAGAGTTTCGTCGAGGAGGACGTTCCGCTCGCGATGCCGGTCGCTTCCCAGGGACCGCTGCAGGTGCCGGCTCCCGCAGCGCCGATGCAGGTCGCTCCCGCGGCCGCAGGACAGCAGCACTAGCTATTCCGAGTTCAACGGGACAGCACGAGCAGTCGTGCTGTCCTACCTCGAAATCGGCCCGGATCTAATTGTCCTCTGATGGCGAGGGCGGTCGCGAAGGCGGGGAAGGCGGAGAGGGCGGGGAGGGCGCGTCGACGTCGGCCCCTGGTTGGATCGCGCAATCCTGGAGCCAGCGATCATTTTCCGAGCCGGCCACCTGGCGACAGCTGACGGTCACCTCCTGGCCCGGCCGCAAGCGTTTGGCATCGTCGATCGCCGCATCCGTAACGTCGACTCCAAGTGGTGAATCCGGGTTCGAGGTTTTCAGGCGCATGTCGATGCTGCCGTATCCGTCGGGCACGATCCGCAGGAACTCACCCGTCACCATGATCTCGCGGCCGCCGAACCGTTTATCCGCCGCGGCCGAATCTTCGGCATAGGCTCGCACGAGCTCGTCCGCGTTGGTGACGACCGGTCCCTTGCGGGGTTCATCCATGCTGATGTGTACGGGGGGGATGGGCCAGGACAGCTTGCCAGCAACGGCAAGCACTCCTGCAATCGCTGCGCAGGCGATGAGAACCGTCTTACGGTTGCGCTTGAGCTCCTCGGGCGATCTGCCGCCGGGTGCACGCCCTTCACGTCGCCGTAGACCGGGGGCGGTTGCAGTTCCGCAACTGGGACAGAATTCCCGAAGCGGGGGCATTTCGGCACCACATTCCGAACAGCGCAATCGTCGCCTCCCCCTTTAACAGGCGCCATCAGCGCCCGGCGCGCCATAAAGGAGGAGAGTGCGTGAGCAAAGACGTGCTTCGACCTCTTGGCCGCACCTGAACATCGTTCGGCCCTGGACAGCAATCCAGGCCAATCTCGTCAGGCGCAGCGGGTCGCGGCTGCTATTTTGCCGCAATCAAGTCCGGTTCGTCCTCGTCGACCACGGTCCTGCGCGCTCGAGAGACCTTCTTCGGCTTTGTCTCGACCACCGTCGGTTTCACTGACGCCCGTTCGAGGAGCGGCTTTAGATACTGGCCCGTGAAACTCTCCGGAGTCGATGCCACCGTCTCGGGCGTGCCTTCGACAACGATCCTTCCACCGTTCACGCCGCCACCAGGCCCGAGGTCAATCACCCAGTCCGCCGTCTTGATGACGTCGAGATTATGCTCGATCACGACGACCGTATTGCCCTGGTCGGCAAGGCGGTGGAGAACCTCGAGGAGCTTGCGCACATCCTCGAAATGGAGGCCGGTCGTGGGCTCGTCGAGGATATAGAGGGTCTTGCCCGTGGCCCTTCGGGAAAGCTCTTTCGACAGCTTGACGCGCTGCGCCTCGCCGCCGCTCAGAGTCGTCGCCGGCTGGCCGACCTTGATGTAGCCAAGGCCGACTTCCTTCAGCATTTCCATCTTGTCGCGGATCCCTGGGACGGCCTTGAAGAAGTCCGCGGCATCCTCGACCGTCATGTCGAGGACGTCGGCGATCGACTTGCCCTTGAACTTCACCTCCAGCGTCTCGCGGTTGTAGCGAGCTCCATGGCAGACGTCGCAGGTGACGTAGACGTCGGGAAGAAAGTGCATCTCGATCTTGATGAGCCCGTCGCCCTGGCACGCCTCGCAGCGGCCGCCCTTGACGTTGAAGGAGAAGCGGCCGGGCTTGTAGCCGCGCGCCTTCGCCTCGGGCAGTCCGGCGAACCAATCGCGGATCTGGGTGAAGGCGCCGGTATAGGTCGCGGGGTTGGACCGCGGAGTTCGACCGATCGGCGACTGGTCGATGTCGATGACCTTGTCGAGATTTTCGAGACCCGTGATCTTGCTGCAGGGGCCGCACGGAATTCGGGCGCCGTTCAGCGAGCGTGCAGCGCCCGCGTAAAGAGTGTCGATGGTGAGCGACGACTTGCCGCTTCCCGAAACGCCGGTGACGCAGGTGAAGGTGCCGAGCGGGAATTCGGCAGTGACGCTCTGGAGATTGTTGGCGGTCGCCCCGTGGACGGTGAGGTGCTTCCCATTGCCCTTGCGCCGAGTGGGCTTCAGCGGGATCTCGCGCCTGCCACTAAGGTAATCGGCAGTAAGGCTGGTCTCGCACGCGAGGAGCTCTTCGAGGGTCCCCTGGCAAACCACCT
>DASZYL010000159.1:0-8021 GCA_035545385.1 Sphingomicrobium sp.
TCCCATTGGCGAAGCCAGTCATCCGCTTCCTTGAGCGGCGCCGCCTTCAACCTGCAGATCTGCTTGCGTCCGGATTTCCGCCGCTCGATGAGGCCGGCTCCTTCGAGCACCTTCACGTGTTTGGAAGCGCCCGCGAAGCTCATCGCGAAAGGCTCGCCCAATTCTCCGACCGATTTGTCGCCAAGGGCAAGGCTTGCGAGCATCCCGCGCCGGGTTGGATCCGAAAGCGCGTGGAACGTCGTGTCGAGTCGATTATCAACCATATGGTTTAATGTAACTGACGGATCGCGATTGTCAACCGATTGGTTGAACAAAGAGGACCGGCCGTTTGTCGATGGGAAGCTTGCGGTTGCGCGACGAAAGTTGAATCGTCTTGTTCAATCCAATCGGGAGGGGAATTTCGTGAAACCCATTCGCATGCTGTCGCCGCTGGCGATCCTCTTTGCTGCAACCGCGCTCGGAGCTCCGGCGAACGCCACACCAGCGACGGCTCCGGCGCGCTATTTCACCGGCTCCGACCTCTTCGGCCTCGAGGTTGCGACCGATCCGCAGATCAGCCCCGACGGACGCACCATCGCCTATGTCCGAAAGTCGAACGACATCATGACCGACAAGGCCCGTTCGACCATCTGGCTGATCGATGTCGCGACGGGCCAGCAGCGGCCGTTGCTCGCAGGATCGGGCTCCTATTTCTCGCCGCGCTGGTCGCCCGACGGAACCCGCCTCGCTTATGTCTCGGCGCAAGGGGGAAGTCCCCAGCTTTACGTCCGCTGGATGAATAGCGGCGAGAGCGCGCAGGTCACGGGGCTGCCCGACAGTCCCGACAGCATCGCCTGGTCGCCCGACGGCCGTCGGATCGCTTACTCGATGTTCGTTCCCGACGAAGGTCCTTCGCTCGGCTCTGCTCCGCCCAAGCCCGAAGGCGCCAAGTGGGCGGATCCGCTCCAGGTCATCAACGCGGTCACCTACCGGTTCGATGGCGCAGGATATTTCAAGCCCGGCTACCAGCAGATCTTCTGGGTTTCGGCGGACGGGGGCGCTCCCACCCAGCTGACCTACGGAGCGACCAATGCCGGGGCGCTGGTTTCCTGGACTCCCGACAGCCGCTCGGTGGTGTTCAGCGCCAACCTCAACAAGGACTGGGAGCGCAATCTCGCCGAGGCCGAGATCTATCGCGTGTCGATCGACGGCGGGACGCCCGTCGCACTGACCGACCGCAAGGGCCCCGACCAGTCCCCTGCAGTCTCTCCTGACGGCCGGCTCATCGCCTACATCGGCAACGACGACGACCAGCGCTCCTATGTCGATAGCAAGCTCTACGTGATGAACATCGACGGCTCGGGAAAACGGCTCATCACCGGCAATCTCGACCGTGCCGTCGTCAACCCCGTCTGGTCCTCCGACAGCCGCTCGATCTACGTCCAATATGACGAGCATGGGAGCAACCGGGTCGCCCGGGTCGGGCTCGACGGCTCGGTCCACGACGTTGCAACGGGCCTTACCGGGAGCGGCCTCGATCGGCCCTATAGCGGCGGTGAGTTCAGCGTTTCCAGGAGCGGCGCTGTCGCAGTCACCACGGGCGACAGCCTTCATCCCTCGGACGTCGGCCTTGCGACGGGCGGAGCGGTTCGAAAGCTCACCCACCTCAACCAGCAGCTCAATTCGAAAGTCCTCGGCCAGCCGCAGAAGCTTGCAGTGACCTCGAGCTACGACAAGCGGCCGATCGATGCTTGGATGATCACTCCTCCAGATTTCGATCCGGCCCGCAAATATCCCCTGATCCTCGAGATCCACGGTGGACCCTGGTCGGCCTACGGACCGAGCTTCTCGACCGACGACCAGCTCTATGCCGCGGCGGGCTATGTCGTCGTCTACGCAAATCCCAGGGGATCGACCTCCTACGGCCAGGCGTTCGCCGACGAGATCGACAAGAACTATCCAAGCCACGACTATGATGATTTGATGAGCGCCGTCGATGCGGCGATCGCGACCGGGCACGTCGATCCCTCCAACCTCTTCGTCACCGGCGGATCGGGAGGCGGAGTGCTTACCGCCTGGATCGTCGGAAAGACCGACCGGTTCAGGGCCGCGGCGACGCAAAAGCCCGTGATCGATCTCGCGAGCTTCGCTCTCACGACCGACTTTGCGGCAGCCTTCACTCCTTACTGGCGCAAGGAACGACCCTGGGAAGACCCGCAGAGCTACTGGAAATATTCGCCGCTGAGCCTCGTCGGGAACGTCAAGACCCCGACCCTCGTCGTGGTCGGGAGCGAGGATTACCGGACCCCGGTCAGCGAAGCCGAGCAATATTATACCGCTCTCCAGATGCGCGGGATCCCGACGGCCCTCGTCAAGGTCCCGGGCGCAAGCCACGGAGGGATTGCCGCGCGCCCGAGCCAGGCCGCCGCCAAGGCCAGCGCGATCCTCGCCTGGTTCGACCGGTACCGGACCGACAAGGGCACTTTGCCGGTCGCGTCGAACGAAGGGGCTTCCACCCCGGGCGCGCGCTGACTAGGCGGGATCTTCGAACCTTATCACGGGGGGTGTGCCGGAGAGCCTGAAGCTCCGGCACACCTCCCACTTAAGCACCTGGGGAGAGATGAAGGTGAAGACTAGCCGTTGGCTTTTCGCGACCGCACTTGCGCTCGTCGCTGTTCCTGTAGCGTCGGCGCCGACGGGGAATTTCAGCACGAAGAACCTGTCCGAAGTGGACAAGGCCCTGTCTTCGGATGCTTTCCAGGGCCGCGGCCCAGCCACCGCGATCGAGCCCACGGTCATCAATTATATCGCCGACCAGCTCAAAGCCGCCGGGGTCCAGCCTGGCGGAGACATGGTCAATGGCGAGCGCAGCTGGTTCCAGAAGGTGCCGTTGCTGCAAACGGAAATCCAGGGCACTCCGGAGATCAGCCTCAACGAGAACGGCACGGTCGTTTCCCTTCGCCAGGGCCCCGACATCGCTGTCCTTGCACCGCTCAATGGCGCGAGCCGGGTGGACATCGAGAACGCCCCGCTCGTCTTCGTCGGCTATGGAGTGGATGCGCCGGAGCGGGGCTGGAACGACTTCAAGGGCGAGGACATGCACGGCAAGATCCTCGTCGCCCTCGTCAACGACCCGGATTTCGAGGCCGCGAGCGGCGAGCCGGTCGCAGGCAAGTTCGGCGGAAAGGCCATGACCTATTATGGCCGCTGGACCTACAAGTTCGAGGAAGCCGCGCGTCAGGGCGCGGCCGGGATCATTCTCGTCCACGAGACCGCGCCCGCCTCCTACGGCTGGGAAGTCGTCCAGAACTCGAACACCATCGCCCAGTTCGACATCGTCAGGGAAAATCCCGCCGGCCGGCACTCGCAAATGGAAAGCTGGATCCAGCGGCCGCTTGCCGTCCAGCTGTTCGAGCGCTCCGGCCTCAACTTCGAAGAGGCCCGGGTAGCGGCCCGGAACCCCAATTTCCGGCCGATACCCCTGAAGGCGACGCTCTCAGCGCATTACGCAGCGACACCCAAGGTCATCGAAAGCCACAACGTCGTCGGGATCCTTCCCGGCAAGACCCACCCCGACGAGACGATCATCTACTCGGCGCACTGGGACCATCTCGGGATCGGGAAGCCCGATTCGACCGGCGACCGTATCTATAACGGCGCCGTCGACAACGGCACCGGCATCGCCCAGCTGATCGAGCAGGCGCGCGTCTGGGCGAGTGGCCCCCGCCCCGACCGCTCGATCCTGTTCCTTGCCGTCACGGCCGAGGAAAAGGGCCTTCTCGGCTCCGAATATTACGCGACCCACCCCCTCTATTCGCCGGGCAAGACCGTCGCCGACCTCAACGTCGACGCGTGGCAGCCGGTCGGACGCCAGAAGAATTTCACGGTTCGAGGAACGGCAAAGCTCGACCTCGTCGATGACGTGATCGCGGCCGGCAAGGCCCAGGGTCGCTATTTCACCCCCGATCCGCACCCCGAGACGGGAGGATTCTACCGGTCGGACCATTTCCCGTTCGCCAAGGTCGGAGTGCCGGCCATCAGCTTCTCGCAGGGACTCGACCTCGTGAATGGCGGGACCGCGCGCGGCGAGCAGCTGGCGAAGGAATATAACGTCAAGCACTATCACCAGCCGAGCGACGAATGGCAGGCCAACTGGGACTGGAGCGGAGTCGCCGAAAATGCCGAGCTCCTGCACCAGGTCGGACTGAAGCTCGCAAATTCGCGCGAATGGCCGAACTGGTCGGCCGACAGCGAGTTCAGGGCGGCCCGTGACAGGAGCGCTGCCGAGCGCTCCCAGGCGGCTCCGCAAGCCGCTCCAGCGCCTGCCGAGAACCCGCAAAAGGGAGAGCGGGGTTGAGCGAAACCCTCGAGCCCGCACTTCCCGATCACCTGGACAGCCAGGCGGAACGGCTGATGCGCGAAGTCGCAGGGCGAAAGCTCAAGATCGCGACCGCCGAGAGCTGCACCGGGGGAATGCTCGCCGCCCTCCTCACCGACATCGAGGGCGCGAGCCACGGCTTCGAACGCGGTTTTGTCGCTTATACCAAGGCCGCGAAGTCGGAGCTTCTCGGAATCCAGCCCGAGATCCTCGACCACAACGAGGCGGTCTCGGAAGTCGTCGCCCGGGCGATGGCGGAAGGAGCGCTCGAAAGGTCCAAGGCGGATATCGCTCTTGGAGTGACGGGCTTTGCCGGGCCCGCGGGGCCGAACCATGAAGAAGGGCTCGTCCATCTCGCACTCGCCCGGCGCTCTCGCCAAACCTCCCACCGGGTCGAGCATCTTGGAGCGGTCGGCCGCGGCGAAGTCAGGGTGAAATCGCTAAAGGTGATGCTCGACATGCTGGAGCAGGCGCTCGAAGAAGCGTAATCGCCCAACCCTATTGTTGAACGACAGGAGGGAGAGCGACGATGGCCGAAATCATCTTCTACACCAACCCCCAGTCTCGCGGACGGATCGTCCGCTGGATGCTGGAGGAGGTCGGCCAACCCTATGAGACCGAGGTCATCCCCTACGACCAGCTCAAGAGCGATCGCTATCTTGCAGTCAATCCCATGGGCAAGGTCCCCGCGATCAACCATCGCAATCACGTCGTCACCGAATGCGCTGCAATCTGCGCCTATCTCGCGGACGTCTTTCCCGAGGCTGGACTTGGGCCGAAGGACGACGAGAAGGCCGATTATTATCGCTGGCTCTTCTATGCCGCGGGCCCGGTCGAGCAAGCGGTCGTCAACCACCATGTCGGCTGGGACCCGTCACCCGAGCAGGCCCGGATGTTCGGCTATGGCAGCTACGACAAGGTCGTTGCAGTCCTCGACGAGCTGTTCTCGCTCCGCAACTTCGTGTGCGGCGATCGCTTCACCGCCGCCGACGTCTACGTCGGTTCCGCGATCCTCTGGGGAACCCAGTTCGGAACGCTGCCGGCGCGCGACAGCTTCACTCGCTACGGTGAGCGCCTGAAATCGCGCGAGGCGTTCCAGCGCGCCGGGGCGAAGGACGACGAGGCCCAGGCCCAAATGGCACCGCCCCAGCCGCTACCTGCCTGAGGAACGGGCGAGAATTCGCTATCGGCAATTGCAGTTCCTTCGAGGAGCGTTACGCTTGAAGGCGTGGGCACCGGGGAATTTGTAAAGCTGGAATGCCAGCCATCGATCATCCGTGCCATTGCCCGGGACCTCGAGCGGTTCGGTGCGGTCAGCGGTGAGCCCGAGTGGCTGGTCTCCGGAGTCTGGCTTTGTACGCCTGGCGCCGACTATCTCGCCACGTCTTCGACTCTGGTGCTCGCGGACGGCTATATTGCCCGTCCGCTCACAATCCATCGCGCCGACGACTTCACACGCCAATTGCGAAGCGATCTTCCCGACATCCAATCGCGGCTCGTTGCGAGGACAGGGAGTTGCAACCTGCCCGAGCCGGCACGGGCAAGAGCTGATGAAACGCTCGAGAGATGTCCCTCCCCGCCCCTTCGAACGGCTGTTCTGATCCGGATCGCGCCGCGGGCCCAAAGCGAACACCGGGTCGCATGCGGGCTTCTCCTCACCTTTGAAGGCAAGCGGCTCCTCGTCGGAACCGACGTCGGGACCCTCGCCATGGTGCTGAGCGAGGACGAGGAGCTGATCGAGCGCTATCTCGCCGATTGCGAGGCTTTGAGCACCAGCGAGTATCTCGAACGCTGTTCGAGGCCTTAGGCTGCCGCGACGTCCCTGCAGTTCATGAGGTCAGTGACCGCGGCTCGTTCCGCGGCGCTCAGTTCCGGCCGCCACAGGTCCGCGATCAGGACCACTCGAATCCGGTCGCTGTCGTTCCACGCTTCATGGACCGTCATGTCGTCGAAGACGAGAGTCTTGCCGACTTCCCAGCGGCGTTCCTCGCCCCCCACCCTGAAGCCGCAATCATCGGGAACGATGAGGGGCAGGTGGGCGATGAGCCGCGCATTGGTGATCCCGGTATGAGGCGCAATTCTGCTGTTGGGCTCGAGGACCGAGAAGTAGAGGCTGGGCGAGATCAGGCCGAGCCGTGGAAGATCGAGCTGTGCCGCAACTTCCATCGTCTTTGGACAGCGCGATGCAAATTGCTCGACCCTCGCGCCGTTCTTGATCAGCGGGATCATCGACCACTGGCCAGGCCGGCTGTTGTCGGTATCGGCAGCGTGCAACCCGGAAAGTCGTGACGCCAGGGTCTCGCTCCCGCTTTGGGCAAGCGCGAGGAACTCGTCGCGAATGATTTGCGTCGCCGCCTCGAGTTCGGGAACGCCCTCGAACTCAAAAGCCTCGAAATAGCGCTTGGACCTTATCCCCGGCACCATGAAGACCGGGGGAGCGATTGGGCCCGAATCGATGTTCTCGAGGATGTTCGTTCGAAACCCTCGAATCCTTCGCTCCTCCTCTCGGCTGAGGTTGCAGGAAGCCTCGGCCGGGTCCCAGTCGAGGACGTGCCTGCGCCATTCCTCGGCGGCCTCGGCGCGGCGCCTCGCCCATTCGAGCTGCCTTGCCATTGCCGGCTGGAAGGAGAGGTCGAGGGGCGCATGGGCGCAGGCGAGACGATAGGCGCGCTGCGCCGCGTGGATCGCTCCAGTGGCTTCGCGAAGACTTCCCAGGAGCAGGCACATCAGGAAGTTCCGGGGCGACAGCTCGACCCCGGCCGTCGCCGCCTGGAGAGCGCCCGACAGGTCCCCCAGCGAACGCCTGACAGTCGCCAGGCGAAGCAGCGTCGTCGTGTCCCGTCCGCGCTGGGCTGCGACCTCGAGCAGGCTCGCAGCTTCGCGGATGTCGCCCCGCGCCATCGCGCGGTCGGCCTGCGCGATCAGCGACCCGGCCTGTTCCAGGCAGCTGACCGTCAATTGATCCTCGCTCGCATGGCTCGCGGCCTAACCATCGTTAGGGTCGCCTGTCGCGTGATTTCGACGAAGGGACAAGCCTGCTCCACGAACGAAAAGGGCCGGAAGATCGCTCTTCCGGCCCTTCCCTTTTCGAGCGGAGCTGCGCCCTAGCGGCGGTCGCCCATGAAGCTCAGCAGGAACTGGAACATGTTGATGAAGTCGAGATAGAGCGTGAGTGCTCCCATCACGACCGTCTTCCCGGCCATGTCCGTCCCGGCAACCTGGAAATACAGGCTCTTGATCCGCTGCGTGTCGTAGGCCGTGAGGCCTGCGAACAAGAGGACTCCGATCGCGCTGATCGCCAGCGCCATCGCGGACGAGTGCAGGAAGAAGTTGATCAGCATCGCCACGAGAATTCCGACGACGCCCATGATCAGGAACGTTCCCATGCCCGAGAGATCGCGCTTGGTCGTGTAGCCCCAGAGGCTGAGGCCGAGGTAAGCGGCAGCCGTTGCGAAGAACGTCTGCGCGATCGAGGCCCCGGTAAACGCCAGGAACAGGGTCGACATCGAAAGGCCCATCAGCGCCGCGAACGCCCAGAACAGCGTCTGGAGCGTCGAGGTTCGCATCCGTCCTGCGCCGAAGCTCATTGCGAAAACGATCGCGAGCGGCGACAGGGTCACCAGCCAGCCGATCGCGCTCATCCCGCGGCCGGTCTCCGAGATCA
>DASZYL010000160.1:0-5359 GCA_035545385.1 Sphingomicrobium sp.
ACAAGATCCTGATCGCGACCGGGGCCCGGCCGGTGATGCCGCCGATCGAGGGTATCGAGCATGCGATCAGCTCGAACGAGGTATTTCACCTCGAAGAGCTTCCCAAGCGCATCGTCATTGCAGGTGGCGGATATATCGCCAACGAGTTCGCCGGGATCTTCCACCAGTTCGGCACCCATGTGACCCTGGTGAACCGGACCGATGTCATCCTTCGCCATTACGATCAGCAGATCGTCGACCGGCTCATCCAGATTTCGCTGCGCAAGGGTATCGACTTCAAGTTTCGTGCAACCATCGATCGTATCGAGCGCCAGGGCGATGGCTCGCTCCACATCTCGATGAGCGGTTGCGACGATATCGTTGCCGACCAGCTTCTCTTCGCGACCGGGCGCAAGCCCAATACCGAGGGGCTTGGGCTCGAAGAGCTTGGAATCGAGCTCGGCCCGACCGGGCAGGTGAAGGTAGACGACGACAATAGGAGCGCCGTGCCCTCGATCTTTGCGGTGGGGGACGTGACCGACCGGGTCCAGCTCACTCCTGTCGCGATCCGTGAAGGTCAGGCATTTGCCGATACCTTCTTCGGCAACAAGCCGCGGCGGGTCGATTATGAATGCATTCCCTCGGCCGTGTTCAGCCACCCCCCGCTCGCCGGGGTCGGGCTGACCGAGGGCGCCGCTCGAAACACGCTCGGCACGGTGAAGACGTTCACCTCGGACTTCCGGGCGATGAAGAACGTCCTTGCCGGGCGCAACGAGCGTTCGCTCTACAAGCTGGTGGTCGACGGGGAGACCGAGGAGATCGTCGGCATTCACATGATCGGTCCCGACGCGCCCGAGATCCTCCAGGCCGCAGCGATCGCCGTCAAGGCGAGGCTCAAGAAGTCCGAGTTCGACGATACCGTCGCCCTTCACCCGACGATGGCCGAAGAACTCGTTCTCATGCGCTGAGCACGTACAAGCGAATGGAAATCGATCAGCGCTGCAAGGAGAGTTTCGAGCGCCAGGGCTTGATGAAGCTCCTTGGCGCCGAACTGGTCGAGGCCGGAGGCGGCCGGGCGGCGATCGAGGTCCCCTACCGCGAAGACCTGACGCAGCAGCACGGCTATTTCCACGGCGGGGTCGTGACCTCCATCGCAGATACCGCCTGCGGCTATGCGGCCTATACGACGATGCCGCCCAATTCCTCGGTGCTCACCGTCGAATTCAAGATCAACCTCATGAACCCGGCGGCAGGAGAGCGCCTTCGCGCCGAAGCGCGGGTCCACAAGTCGGGCCGGACTCTCGTTGTCGTCGGAGCCACGGTCAGCGTCATTCGCGGGAACAAGGTGGTCCCTTGCGGAGAAATGCTTGGCACCTTCATCGCACTTCACGAGACGAGCGACGTCGAGCAGCGTGTCCGGACGTGAAAGCTGTGGCTCTGGACGCGGCCAAGCCCTCCCTCTAGGCGGGTCGCGCCAATCAGCGGTGGGACATTGATGGAACTGGATGCGGTCGTCATCGGCGCGGGCCACAACGGACTGACCTGTGCTTATTATCTTGCGAAGAAGGGCCTCAAGGTCACCATTCTCGAGGCTGCCGGGACGGTCGGCGGAGCCGCGGTCACCGACGAGTTCCTTCCCGGGTTCCGCAACTCGGCGGCAAGCTACACGGTCAGCCTTCTCCAGCCCAAGGTCATCCGCGACATGCAGCTCGAGCGTCACGGGCTGAAGGTTGTCCTGAGGAAGACCGACAATTTCCTTCCAGGCGAGGGCGACTATCTCCTTTCCGGGCGAAACGGCCTCACGCGCAAGGAGATCGCCCGGCACAACAAGGCGGACGCCGAGGCCTATGACCGCTACATCGACGAGCTCGAGACCGTCGTTCGGCTGCTGAAGAAGTGGCTTCTGAGAGCTCCTCCGAACGTCGGGCGCAAGGTCAGTGCGATCCCCAAGCTTCTCAGCCTCGGGCGCGACATGGCCGGCCTGACGCTTGGTGAAACCCGCACCGTGTTCGACTTTGCGGTGAAGAGCGCGTCCGACATCCTCAACCGCCATTTCGAGGGCGAGCTCACCAAGGCGCTGTTCGGCTTCGATGGAGTCGTCGGCAATTTCGCTTCCCCTGAGTCCCCGGGGACCGCCTATGTCCTCCTCCACCATCTTTTCGGCGAGGCCGCCGGCGTGCCGGGCGCCTGGGGTCACGCGATCGGCGGAATGGGCTCGATCACCCAGGCCATGGCCCGGGCCTGCCGCGAAGCGGGTGTCGACATCCTCCTCAACACTCCCGTCGAGGAGGTCATCCTCGCCGATGGCCGCGCTGCAGGTGTCGTTGCGGGAGGCAAAGCTTACCGGGCGCGAACTGTTGTTTCAGGCGTCAATCCGAAGCTCCTCTTCGACAGGCTTGTTCCCAAGGGCGGAGTCGATGCCGACGTCGCCGCTCGGATGAACGGCTGGAAGTGCGAAAGCGCGACGTTCCGGATGAACGTCGCGCTCTCCGAACTTCCCAAGTTCACCGTCCTTCCCAAGAAGGGCAACCATCTGACCGCCGGGATCATCATGGCGCCGAGCCTTGGCTACATGCACCAGGCCTGGCTCGACGCCGCGGTCGATGGCTGGGCCAAGAAGCCGATCATCGAGATGCTGATCCCCTCGACGCTCGACCCGAGCCTCGCGCCCAAGGGGAAGCATGTCGCGAGCCTCTTTTGCCAGCACTTCCGCTATGATCTTGGTCCGGGGAGAAGCTGGGACGAGGAGCGCGAAAAGGCCGCGGACCTCATCATCGCGACCGTCGATTCCCATGCGCCGGGGTTCGCCAAGTCGGTGATCGGCCGGCAGATCCATTCACCGCTCGACCTCGAGCGGCGCTTCGGCCTCATTGGCGGCGACATCTTCCACGGGAAGATGGGACTGGACCAGCTGTTCAGCGCACGTCCGATGATCGGGGCTGCAGATTACCGGATGCCGCTCAAGGGCCTCTATCTCTGCGGCTCGGGGGCGCACCCCGGAGGCGGTGTGACCGGGGCGCCCGGCCACAACGCCGCCCACGCGGTGCTTTCCGACCGGCGATTCTGGAGCCGGCGGCATTGAAGCCACTCGAGGGCCTGAAGGTACTGGACCTCAGCCGGGTGCTTGCAGGTCCCTGGTGCACCCAATTGCTCGCGGACCTCGGAGCGGAGGTCCTGAAGATCGAGCGCCCGGGCCACGGCGACGATACCCGGCACTGGGGCCCGCCGTGGCACGGAGAAGGCGACGAGCGCGTCGCTGCCTATTTCCTCAGCTGCAACCGCGGCAAGAAATCGGCGGCGATCGATTTTGCCCAGCCAAGAGGCGCCGAGCTGGTTCGCGAGCTCGCAGGAAGAGCGGACGTCGTCGTCGAGAATTTCAAGGTCGGGGGGCTCGAGAAGTTCGGTCTCGATGCCAAGACGCTTCGGGCCCTGAACCCCCGGCTCGTCTACGCCTCGATCACCGGCTTCGGCCAGGATGGCCCCTACGCCGAGCGCGCAGGCTATGATTATATCATCCAGGGGATGGGCGGGCTGATGAGCATCACCGGCCTTCCCGACGGAGTTCCGGGCGGCGGTCCGATGCGGGTCGGAGTGGCGGTGGTCGATCTCTTCACCGGTCTTTACACCTGCGTTTCGATCCTTGCCGCTCTCATCGGGCGCGAAAGGACGGGGGAGGGGGCGCATATCGACATGGCGCTCTTCGACACCCAGCTCGCGATGCTTGCAAACCAGGCCTCCAATCAGCTTGTTTCAGGAAAAGACCCGCCGCGGCAGGGCAATACGCACCCCAATATCGTTCCCTACCAGCCCTTTTCTGCCAAGGACCAGCCGATCATCATCGCGATCGGAAACGATCGGCAGTTCCTAAGGCTCGCCGAGATCTGCGGCCATCCGGAATGGGCGAGCGACGAGCGCTCCAAATCGAATGCCTCGCGGGTCGCGAACCGCGAGGAGATCGTGGGCCTCGTCGCCGAGGCGATCGCCAAGAAGCCCGCCAGCGAATGGCTTCAAAAGCTCGAAGCCGCGGGCATCCCCGCAGGGCCGATCAACCGGATCAGCCAGGCGCTCGCCGACGTCCAGGCGCAACACCGCCAGATGGTGAGAACGATCGCCGGGACCAAGCTTGTCGGCTCTCCGGTGCGCTTCGACGGCGAGCGCACCGATTCCGAGCTTCCACCGCCCATGCTCGGTCAGCACACCGACGAAATCCTTGCGAGCCTCGGGCTTTCGGCCGCCGACGTTGCCGAGCTCAAGTCGGAAGGCGTCGCTTCCTGATTATTGCCCCTTGTTGGCGCTTGCGACGAGGAGGTCGAGCTGGTTCTGGCAGCCGTTCTCGATCAGCACCTTGGCGGTTCCGACCATGTCGGCCGGAACAGAGGTCACGGTGACGACATCGAGGCTGCTCTTGTCGCCCGAATCCGCCCACTGGATCTGATATTGGGCCCCGTTCTTGACCGGAAGCGCGCTCGGCCAGGGCGCGAGTGCCTTGCCCGCGGCCCAGCTCAGCTTCTGGACCTGGCCGTCGGAGGACTGGATCTGGACGCTCGCCGTTCCATCCGAGTCCGGCCGCCAAAGCTGGAGCTTCGATGGATTGTTGACGCAGACCTTCCCGCTCTGGGTGACGTCGATGTCCCAGATGCTCGGGTTATGCGCGACCTCGGCCGCACGAAGAGCCCCGAAGCGACCCCTCTGGCCAGCGGCCGACGCAAGGCTGATCTGGCTTGCATCGAAATTGCCGGGGCCCCTCAGCGTTTGCGCCGAACTCGGGCCGAGAACCGTGACCACGTCGCCGCCCTGGAGGGTGATCTTGGCGCTTGCGGGAAGCGTCTTGCCCGGCGGATAGGCCTTGGCCGACGGGCCCAGCGATTTCACCACGACGACGTTGGCGAGTGCCGCTGTTGAACTCAGGGCGATGGCAAGTGCTGCGCCCCACAGCATCGTCTTCGCACGCATCATTCGAGCTCCTTCATTGCGCGTTCGCGACATTGTATTTCATCGCCTCAGCCTGGGTGAGGCAGCGCCGTGTCGATTTGTCTCCCTGACCGTCGGCGACCGCTTTCTGCTGGTACATGACGTCGGTGAGCAGCTTTCGTGAAACGCCCATCCGGATGAGGAAGTCATTATCCTCACTGGCGAGCAAAGCCGAGTCCTGTTCGACATCGCCGATGAGGCCGATCGCCTTGTCGGTGTCCTTGAGCTCCGAGCGCACCGCTTCCTTGTCCCCGAGGTGAGTGAACATGTGGACAATGAAATAGCCATTGGGGTCGACGAAGCGGATGGCTCCGCCCATGAACATGAAATTGCACGCGGAAAAGCAGGCCCATCCGGCCGGGATACGGGTCGGGATCCCGGTCGAGCGAATGACCTTGCCGGCGGCATT
>DASZYL010000161.1:0-3989 GCA_035545385.1 Sphingomicrobium sp.
AGGCGAGGAGACGGGTGCCCGCAAGAAGAAGACGCAGGCCGCCGACAAAGCTCCTGAGCCTGCCCAAACCACCGAGGCCCCGCCGAAAGCTCAAGAGGCTGGCGAGGCCGCCACCGTGCCCCCGCCAGCGAAGGACAAGCCGGCTCCGAAGAAGCCCCAGCCGCTCGCCGCCAGGGACGAGACGAAGAAGCCCAAGCCGCTCATGCTCGCCGCTGCTGGCGCGGGGCTGCTCGCGATCGTCGGAATTGGTGCGCTCACCATGCGCCAGGGCCCCAAGCCCGAAGCCGCTAATGCCGGGACGAGCGTCAACGCAATCGACAATTATGGGGTGCCTCTTGGAAGCGCGTCCGGCGAGGCTGCGCCGACCGACGAGACGGCGCTCGCGAACGACGCCCAAAATGCAGCATCTGCGGAAGCTCAGGTGCCTGCAGCACAATCCAACACGTCGCAGGCGATCGCGGCCGAAAAGGCCAAGGCGGCGGCAGCCCAGGCCCAGCTTGAGGCCATGAAGAAAGCGGCAGCCAAAGCCGCAGCGGCTGAATCGAGCGAATCAAAGAGCGCCACGGCCGCCAAGAGCAAGGCCACAAAGAGCGCCGCGGCGGAGATTACCGCCACGCCCGATGCCGGCGTCTCTCCGGCGACCCTGTCGCAGTTCAACTCGACCATCGACGATGCACGCTCGATGGCGAAGCAGGTGATGCGCTCGAAGAACAGCCAGAATGTCGAGCTGGCTCGAGGCTATGACAAATATCTCAAGACCCTGAAGGCATCGATGGGCGGCATCCAGACGGAGAAGGAAGCCCAAAGACTGCTGAAGCAAGCGCAGCAGACACGAAACTATATCGTGTTCCTGCAGCGTCAGTAGGACGGTAGCCCAGCTATTTCAGGAAGTGGCCGCAAGGCGTCCTTTTGCAGTTCCGCCCCGATGCATTTCGCTTCGGCGATTGGCTTCGCCCCTGGTGCAGACGCCGTGCCTCAACGAGATCTGTCCAAGCCGGACGACCGACCCCACGGGGAGGATCGTCGCGCGGTGGACGCGCTCGTCATCGATATAGGTGCCGTTCGTCGAGTTGAGATCGGTGACCAGCAGCTCGTCGTTCGCGAGGCCGACGATGCAATGTTCGCGCGAGATGCTGCGGTGGGGCAGGACGATGTCCGCCGGCTGTGTCCGACCGATGCTGACACTCGAGGAATCGATGATGAACAGGTCGGGCGGAAGCTCGCCCTCCTGGATTTCGAGGCAGTGAACTTCCTCTTCGAGGTCCTCCTCGACGGCGAGCGCATGCAATGGCTCGGGCGGGGGCGCCTGGCGCAGCGGCCTCTCGATGCGAGTCTCGCGCGCGAGGATGATTTCGTCATTTCCCGGGCGAAGTGGCTGGCGGGGAGGTGCGGGAGCTCTCGCGACTTCGGGGACCGGCCGTGGCGCATGCTGCGGCGCCGGGGTCAGGGCGGGCTCGCGGCCCTCGTCGCGGTGAACGAGCCGGCCAAGATCCTGGACGAAGGTACGCCACCGGGCATCGGAACGGTCCCCGTGCCAGTCGGAAAGCTCGGCCGTATGGGTCAGCTCGAAGACGATCGGGCGATCGCAGGGCTCGATGATCGCCGGGACAAGCTTGTTTCGGCGATCGGCGAGGGTCGCCTCGGCGCGAACCCAGCGCGATGCGACCGATCGCGGCGACCACAGGACCACGACCGCTCTTGCATCTCTCAGCTTCTGCTCGATCACCTCGTCGAAGGTCTCGCCCGAATGAAGCGACGCGTCCCACCAGACCGTGAATCCCTCCTCGCCCAGGCACTCCGCGAAGGTGCGCGCGACCGGGCGGTCGGTTCGAGCATAGGAGAGAAAAATATCAGTTCCGGACACGTGCCCCCCGTGCCTGCGAGAAAAAAATCGGCATGAGTCGCCTCCGCGACTCAACCGGTGAAAGTTAATTGCTTTTAACCTATTGGTCCTCCTGAGGCCAATTCCGAAACGTTTCGTCCCGGTTGCACCAATATCGAACAGGCCAGCCTCTCTTGGAACCGGGCGTTAACCTGGATCAAGCTTTGGTTCTTGCACCGCTCCTTCGGCAGTTCATTGACGGCGCGCGGGCAAGGCTCATAATCGGTTGGGAGCGGCCGCGTACCGGCTGTTCCAAAGGGGGAAATTCAAATGAACAAGGGTCGCCTTCTTGCTATCGGCACCGCCACCGCGGCGCTGATTGGTGCAGCTCCCGCCAAGCAGGCCGCAAAGGTACCGCCGCCGATCGCGACCTACTGGATGGACGTCACGACCCAGAGCGGCATGGGCGCGGGAATGGCCGGTGGCGCTCGCCCGAGCATGGCCGACATCATGGCGATGATGAACGGAGGCGGCGGCTCGGCAAGCCACATGCTCGACCTTCGCCTTGCCTCGAGGGACAAGCCGTCGGCAGCGCCCGAGGCCGGTCACCTCATCCCGCCCGGTCTCAACATGGGCCCGCGCCTTCCACTGCTGACGCCCCAAAGGGCGGAAGCGCCGTCCGAACATCCGGCGCTTCCCGCGCAGTTCCAGCAGCCCAAGGGCCGAATGCTCATCTACTGGGGCTGCGGCGAGCATGTGAGCGCGGGCCAGCCGACGGTCATCGACTTTTCGAAGGTCTCAGCGGGGCAGGTGCCACCCGGAATGGCGGCGATGTCCAGCATGGCACACATGCAGACGGGTCCGACCAGCGCTCCCGGGTTCGGACGATGGCCGAACGAGCGCGACCGCAGGTCGGTCCCGGCGGGCGGTTCGCTGGTCGGCCTGCACAAGGTCGAGGCCAATTACGCCCCGCCAATTTCCTTCAGCCTCGGTGCAGGGCAGGATTTCATGCCCGCGCTCGGACTTCGCGACGCGGGCGCTCTTCCCTCGGGAGCCTCGCGCCTCGCATGGCAGCCCGCCGCGAGCGCGACCGGCTATGCGCTGGCGATGTTCGGTTCGAGCGGCAATGGCGACGTCATCATGTGGAGCTCGGCCAATTCGGCGCAGATGCCAGCGCTCGATTTCCTCGCTCCGGGAGAGGTCAGGCGCCTCGTGACGAAGGGGTCGGTCCTTCCGCCTTCCGCGAGCGAATGCGTGCTTCCGGCCGAAGTCGCAAAGGCGTCGCCGACCGGAATGGTGATGATGGTCGGTTATGGACCCGAAGCCGATTTTGCCGACGATCCGAAGGCGCCGAAGTGGACCACCAAGGTACGCTACAAGACGAGCGCATCCTTGATGCGGGGTCTGGGCGGCATGGGTGGCTATGCCCAAGGGGACGAGCAGCCCCAGCAGTCCGAGCCGCAACAGCCGCAGCCGAAGAAGCGCCGCGGCATCGGCATCGGCGACGTCCTCGGAGCATTTCCGCACTAGGGATTTCGGGCGGATAGGGTCAATTCGCCTCCGGGGACGCTACGAATCGCGTCCATGCCCGGCGTTCGGCAGGACAATGAAGGCCGTCCGCTGCAATTGATGGTGCAGGTCCGCTCAGGCGCGCTCCAGGCGGGACGCTGCTACTCCTTCGACGTCGTGCGGATCAGCTTGTTGATCTGCTCGGTCAGCTCGGTGTTCTGGTGCAGGACTTCCCTGATCTGTTCGGTGAGCTGTACGTTCTGCTTCACGAGCTTGTGCATCTCGTCGTTGATCTGGAGGAGCGCCTCGGCGTCGTAATAGGTCTGCTCGAGCTGCCGGTCGGACTTTTCGGCGGCGACCTTCTGGCCGACCATGATGATCGACAGAAGGACGAGTTGAAGGAAGGTCTGGGCGAACCAGCCGACCAGCGTCGCGGTCCCGGCCCGAAGCGCGGCCGGGAAGCTGATGAGCGCAAGGCAGGCGAAGGCATAGGCGCACCACATGGTTCCGACGATGTCGGTGATCTTGACCGCGAGATGACTGTTGAAATTGCGGGCCCCCTGCTGCGCCTTGAGGAATGCCTCCTTGCGGTTCTCGAGATGCGGATGGGGGATGTGCGGCATGTGAAGTTCCACGGGATTGCCCCTCCTTGCGCCCC
>DASZYL010000162.1:0-4374 GCA_035545385.1 Sphingomicrobium sp.
TCGGTCAACCTCGGGTGGAAGCTTGCCCAGGTCGTCAAGGGAGCATCGACCGGGGATCTCCTCGACACCTACCATTCCGAGCAGCAGCCGGTCGCTGCTCGAGTGCTTCGAAACACGATGGCCCAGGTCGCGCTCCTCGGCCGCCTCGATGACCGGAAGGCCGCGCTTCGAACCGTCTTCGCCGAACTCCTCGCGATGGAGGAGCCGAGGCGCGGGTTCGGCGCCGCCATGTCGGGACTCGACATCCACTATGCGCTCGGCGCCGGGCATCCCCTCATCGGGAGGCGGATGCCCGACCTCGATCTCGAAGCTCGTGGAGCAACGCGCCGCCTGACCAGCTTCCTTCACGAAGGTCGGGCGGTTCTCCTCGATTTGGGGATTGGGGGACGGCCCGACGTCGCGCCATGGGCCGACAGGCTCCAGCTCGTGGAGGCCGCACCAGTCGCTTCCTGGGAGATACCCGTGGTCGGCGCGATCCCCCCTGCCGCCGGAGTCCTCGTCCGGCCGGACGGTCACGTCGCCTGGGTGGAGGGCGCAAATGACGAGACGCTCCAAAGCTCCCTGACGCGCTGGCTCGGAGATCCGGCGAAGGTAGCGGGCTAGCCCTCTGGCAGGGATTGGGAGTAGCTGGGATTCCCGAACCATGGCCAGCCCCTTCGCTGGCAAGCGGCTCGCTCGCAGGAAGTCGCTCGATGAATGCTCGCATCGGATGTGCGGCCTTGGAGGCAAAGCTCACGACGGCCATCGAGGCGGCCAAGCTCATCCGGGCAGGCGACACCGTCGGCCTCAGCGGTTTCACCGGTGCCGGCTATCCAAAGGCAGTGCCGCTCGCTCTTGCCGAGCGCATCGAAGCCGAACATCAAGCCGGAAATCCATTCCGGATCCGTGTCTGGACCGGCGCATCCACGGGGCCCGAGCTCGACGGTGCTCTCGCCAAAGCGAAAGGCATCGAATTTCGACTGCCGTACAATTCCGATCCCGTCGCGCGGGAGCAGATCAACCGCGGCGAGATGGAATATTTCGACATGCACCTATCGCAGGTCGCACCGATGGCGTGGCAGGGCTTCTTCGGACCACTCGACGTCGCCGTCATCGAGCTTTCCGGAATTCGCGAGGATGGCGCTCTCATCCCCTCGTCCTCGGTCGGCAACAACAAGACCTGGCTCGATCGAGCGAGCAAGGTGATCCTCGAGGTGAACAGCTGGCAAAATGCCGCCCTCGAGGGAATGCACGACATCTATTACGGCACCGCCCTTCCGCCGAACCGCGTGCCGATTCCGCTTGTGAGGCCTGACGATCGCATCGGCGAAGCCTATTTCCGGTGCGCCCCTGAAAAGATCGCCGCAATCGTGGAAACGAATGCGCCCGACCGGAACCTTCCGTTCAGGCCCGCCGACGAAACCGCGCTGAGGATCGCAGGGCACCTCCTCGACTTTTTCGAGCACGAGGTCCGAAAGGGTCGCCTTCCCGCTTCCCTGCTTCCGATCCAGTCCGGCGTCGGAAATATCGCCAACGCCGTCCTCACGGGTCTCGCCGATGCTCCGTTCGATGCCATGACCGCCTATACCGAGGTCATCCAGGACGGCATGCTGGACCTCCTCAAGAGCGGCAAGCTGAGGGTCGCCTCCGCGACTTCGTTCTCGCTCAGTCCCGAGGCGGCGGCCGAGCTCAACGCCGACATGGCGGAGTTCAGGAGAAGGATGATCCTTCGGCCCCAGGAGATCAGCAATCATCCCGAGCTCATCCGGAGGCTCGGCTGCATCGCCATGAACGGGATGATCGAGGCCGACATCTACGGCAACGTCAACTCGACCCATGTCATGGGCTCGCGCATCCAGAACGGCATCGGGGGATCGGGCGACTTTGCCCGCAACTCCTACGTCTCGATCTTCATGGCTGGTTCGACGGCGAAGGGCGGCAAGATCTCGACGATCGTGCCGCAGGCGAGCCACGTCGATCATATCATGCAGGACGTCATGGTGGTCGTGACGGAACAGGGCCTTGCCGACCTGCGGGGATTGTCACCCAAGCAGCGTGCAGAGCTCATCATCGCCAATTGCGCGCACCCCGACTACCGGCCGATGCTCGCCGACTATTACCGGCGGGCGCGCGAATGTTCATATGGCCAGCAATCCCCCAACATCCTGTCCGAGGCCCTCTCCTGGCATCAGCGGTTCGTCGAGACGGGCTCGATGCTCCACTGACGTCGACCCCGAGGTGACGACGGGGGGATCGTCAGGAGCTTTTCCCGGTAACCCAGGCGAGCGCCTCGTCGCGTTCATGGGGAAGGTAAACCCGGTAGCTGATGTTCGGCAGGAGCGCGCTTTCGAGCCTGGTGCCCGCACGGATCCACGCCTGGTCGGCGACGACGGCAACCCGGCCGAACCTTCCAAGCTTGCCGAACAGCGGCAACGCCCTCGAGATGTAGGAGGGAAGGCCCGAGACATCGATGCCGCTGATCCCCTGTGTCTCGACGAAGACGTGGATCTTCCCGTCCTTCTTCAGGAGCTCGTCGAGACGGTCCATCACGGCGGACAAGTCCTCGCCGGTGATCTTCCCGGACATTTTCAAGGCAAGAACGTTCTTGGGGCTCTCGATGAATTCGAACACGCTGCGCCTCCTTCCCCGCCTCGTCCGTGGACGAAGATCCACTCGAGGTGCGAACGCCCTTCGGCCACTTTCGGCTCCGCCGAAAGCAAAATTGAAGGAAGGCAATTATTCGCCTGTCGGGTCCGGGCGCGGGTAAAGGATCTTGCCCTCGGGCGTAAGCTCGGCCGCCGGCGTCAGGCGCGCAGGCTCGACCCGGTCCTTGCCCATCAGGTGGAAGACTGTCCTTCCACGCACGAGCAGGTAATCCGCGATGATCCGGCGATGGCATCGCCACCAGACCGCCTCGGCGCACATGATCGCGCACGGCCGCTTGAGCGCGAGGTCGAGCAATCGGGAAAGCGCGTCCTCGAACTCGCTCGACAAGGCGTAGTCGGCATAATTGTGAAAGCTCTGGTTTTCCCAGAAAGCGTTCGTTTCCGGAGTAACCGACTTCGAGCGCCCGCGGAGCCCGCCGAGACCCTCGATGCGCGTATAGCCCAGCTGGTAATTGGCGAGCTCGTGGCCAAGCACGTCTTCATTGTACTGCGGGTTCCTCCTCGAGCGCGCGACCGTCCGGACGTCCACGACCATGGAGGCAGGTCCAGCCCGAAGCAGGTCGACGAACTGCTCAATCGAACGCGTGGAATGTCCAACGGTGAAGATCGGAGGTTCGGTCGGCATGAATCTTCCGGAAACGCATCAAGTGACCCCATGGCGTCGTTCAAAAGCGCCGGGGTAGGGCGGCAGGCCTCACGAAAAATGGGGAGGAGGTCATCTCTTCCACGGCTCTCGCGATCTGTTACGTTCCCGAAATAAGGGGGCGCGGATGCATTTTCACCTGCCAAAGCCATTGCACGGCTGGCGCCAGTTCGTTGGCGAGGTCGGGATCATCGTTCTTGGCGTTCTCATCGCGCTCGGGGCGGAGCAGGCGGTCGAGGAATGGCACTGGCGGGGAGAGGTCGACGATGCACGCAAAGCCATGGCGATCGAGCTGTCCGATTCCATCGGCCAGAGTTACGAGCGCGACCGCCTCTCGCCCTGCATCGAGCGGCGGCTCGACAGCATCTCCGCCATCCTGACGCGTGCGAGCCGGACGGGACGGCTGCCGCCTGTCGGGAAGGTCGGAAAGCCGCTCTACCGGACCTGGGTGACCAGTGCCTGGCAAACGACGATCGGCGGACAGACGGCGTCGCACTTCAGCCGGCGCGAACTCAATCAACTCGGCTACATCTACGACTATGTCGAACGTGCCGGCCGCGCGAGCGACCAGGAAATGCTCGCCTGGATAGACCTCCAGTCCATCAGCGGACCAGGCCGGCCCATTTCATCGGACGAATTGTCCCGTCTCATTCGCGACGTCGAACGCGCGCGTGCCTGGGACACCACGATCAGCGTCATCTCGGCCTATATGCGCAAGCTCACCGAGCAGGTCGCACTCCCCTATGACCGGCAGACCATCAGGGAATCCTCCTGGCAGATCACGAGCTCCAGCTATTGCGATCCGATCGGGAGCGATATCCCGTCGGGCTACGGTCACTCGTCTCTCGACGATGCGGCGAGGCTCGCCCGCAGGTCGACGCTGACGATTCATTGAGCGTGGGACCGCGACGCTTACGATGTTCGCGGAACGGGCCGACCTCAAAAGAACATTCTCATGTCCTTCAACGCCCCTCGGATGAGCGAGCGCATGGCCTCGCTTGCGGCGCGTGGCTGGCCCCGGGCGATGGCCTCGTAGACTCGGTAGTGATCGGGCACCGGGTCGCGCAGCAGCGGGCCGTCACGGGT
>DASZYL010000163.1:0-11659 GCA_035545385.1 Sphingomicrobium sp.
TCCCCGAGGTGCCCAAGACGGTCAGCTATCCGTGACCAGGTTCCGGCGGATTTCGCTCTGCACCGGAGTCACTCTCAACGTAGCGCTCGCCGGGGAAAGGTCGAAGCCGCCGGTCATCCTCCTTCACGGCTTTCCCGAATCGCACCGCAGCTGGCGCGAGATCCAGCCGAGGCTCGAGGACCACTTCTTCCTCGTCATGCCCGACCAGCGGGGCTTCGCCGACTCAGACCGGCCGAAGGACATTGCGGCCTATGAGGGCGACGCGCTCGTCGAGGACGTCTTCGCGCTCGCCGACGGGCTTGGGTTCGAGCGGTTCGCGCTCGTCGGCCACGACTGGGGCGGGGCCATCGGCTGGGCGGCCGCTCTCCGGCGCGATCCCCGCCTTTCGCGCCTTGCGATCATCAACGCGCCCCATCCCCTCATCTTCCAGAAGAGCCTGATCGAGGACGCCGATCAACGGGCAGCCTCGCAATATATGAGAGCATTCCGTTCGCCGGGGTTCGACAAGGCGGTGGAAGCGATGGGCTTCGACCAGTTCTTCGAAAAGACCTTCTCGCCCCATGTTCCGGCAGGGCTCATCGATGAGGCCGAGAAAAGCCGATATATCGCCCAATGGTCGCGGCCTGGCGCCATCGCGGCCATGCTCAACTGGTACCGGGCTTCAAGGATCAAGGTGCCGCCGCCAGGAATGACCCTCCCCCTCCCGCGGTGGATTCTTGGAGCCTTCCCCAAGGTCGATGTCCCGACGCTCGTGATCTGGGGGATGCGCGACCCGGCGCTCCTGCCGGTCCAGCTCGACGGACTTGGCCAGCTGGTCACCGATCTCGAGGTCGTCCGAATCCCCGGCGCAGGACATTTCGCGCCGTGGGAAGCCCCGGACGAGGTCGCGGGCGCGCTCCTGCCCTTTCTTGCGGCCGAGGCAGGCGCTAGTGCCGCCTCAGCATGACAAAGACCCGTTCGCTCTCGCGTTCAGCCGCGCGGCTCGCTGCCGTCCAGGCGCTCTACCAGCAGGAGATGGAGGGAACTCCCCTCCAGAGGCTCCTCCACGAATTCCACGAGCACCGCCTCGGAGCGACGATCGAGGACGAGACCTATCATGACGCCGAGCGGGACTTCTTCGACGATATCGTGACCGGCGCCGACGCCCGCCGCGAGGAGATCGATGCCCTGATCAGCGGCCGCCTCGCACAAGGCTGGAGCCTCGAGCGGCTCGACCGGCCGATGCGGGCGATCCTTCGCGCCGGTGCCTATGAGCTGATCGCCCGGGCCGACGTCCCGGTGGGCTCGGTCATTTCCGAATATGTCGACGTCGCCCATGCCTTTTACGACAAGCGCGAGAGCGGGTTCGTGAACGGCCTGCTCGACGCGGTTGCGAAAGAGGCGAGGCCAGCGCGCGCCTGACGATGCGCGAAGTCGAAGTCATCGAACGCCTGCGCCGGATCGCAACCGCCCCGGAAGCCCGGGGATTGCTGGATGACGTCGCGCTCCTCGACGGCTTGGTGATCACCCACGACAGCATCGCGCAGGACGTGCATTTCCTGAGGAGCGACCCGCCCGCGAGCGTCGGCTGGAAGCTCGTCGCAGTGAACCTTTCGGACCTCGCGGCGAAGGGTGCGGTGCCGGCGGGCGCCCTCCTCTCGCTGACGCTCGCAGGCGAAGGCGCCTGGGAAAACGAGTTCCTGACCGGGGTCGAGCATGCCTGCGAGAGCTACGGGCTTCCGCTCATCGGCGGGGACACGATCGCACTTCCCGAAGGAGCGCCGAGGGTGCTTGGGCTGACGGCGATCGGCCGCGCTGGCCCGAGCGTGCCGGGGCGCTCGGGCGGCCGGCCGGGAGACGAGCTCTGGATCGTCGGGACCCTCGGCGACGCGGCCGCGGGTCTTGCGCAGCTGAGGGGCGATGCGCGTGCGACCGGGCCGCTCGTCGACATCTATCGCCGGCCCGTTCCCCAATTGGGAGCGGGCCAGGCCGTCGCCCCGGCCGCGCATGCGATGATGGACGTCTCCGACGGGCTCCTTCTCGATGCGAGGCGGATGGCCGAGGCAAGCGGATGCTCGGCGAGGATCGAGCTCGACGCGCTTCCACTCTCGAGCGCCTTCGTCGCCGAGCGGGGAGGCGACTTGAAGTCACGCCTGTTCGCTGCGAGCGCGGGGGATGATTACGCGCTCCTTGCGGCGCTTCCACCCGGCCTCGACCCGGCAACGCTTTCTTTACCACATGGGACGAGGATCACGCGCATCGGGATGCTGGCGGCTGGTGAGCCACCCCTTTCGCTCACCAGCGCCGGCGCCCCCGTCGAACTGCCGGAGACTCTGGGTTTTGAGCATCAGGGCGATGAACGTCGCGGGACTTCCGCTCCGCCAGTGGGTGATCGGCCTTAGCGGCCTCGCCTGCGGCATGGCCTGCGCACTCCTCCTTCGCTAAGCCGTTCAATCCGCGTGGTTGCAAGCCGCGCAAACGCCCCCTAAAGAATCGCCGATTTTTCGGGCCGCCGCTGTCCCGCGGCCGCGCCCACTTGCCTTAAAGAAACGGGGAAGCGTGAACCCATGAATTCCGGCATCAACCTGCTTTACGTCGCGATCATCTGCGGCATCATCGCCGTACTCTACGGCATCATCACCAGCCGCCAGGTGCTCAGCCTGTCGAGCGGCAACCAGCGCATGGTCGAGGTCTCGGCCGCGATCCAGGAAGGCGCCGCCGCCTACCTCAAGCGCCAGTACACGACGATCGCGATCGTCGGGATCATCGTCGCGATCATCATCGGGATCTTCCTGAAGCCCCTGTCGGCGGTGGCGTTCCTCATCGGAGCGGTCCTTTCCGGCGCCGCCGGCTTCATCGGGATGAACATCTCCGTCCGGGCGAACGTCCGCACCGCCGAAGCTGCGCGCTCGAGCCTGCAGAAGGGCCTCACCGCCGCCTTCCGGGCCGGCGCGGTCACGGGACTCCTCGTCGCCGGCCTCGCGCTCCTCGCGATCTCGGTGCTCTTCTGGTACCTCACCGGTCCCGGCGGCTATGCGCCCAATGACCGCCCGGTCGTCACTGCGCTCACCGCGCTCGCGCTCGGCGCCTCGCTCGTTTCCATCTTCGCTCGTCTTGGCGGAGGCATCTTCACCAAGGCCGCCGACGTCGGCGCCGACCTCGTCGGAAAGGTCGAGGCCGGGATCCCCGAGGACGATCCACGCAATCCCGCGGTGATCGCGGACAACGTCGGCGACAATGTCGGCGACTGCGCCGGAATGGCAGCCGACCTTTTCGAGACTTATGTCGTGACCGTCGGGATCACGATGGTCTCGGTCGCGCTCGCGCTCGGCGCGTCTCCGCTCCTCATGCCGCTGATGACTCTGCCGCTCCTCATCGGCGGTGTCTGCATCATCACCTCGATCATCGGCACCTACATGGTGCGGCTCGGCAAGGGCGGCTCGATCATGGGCGCGCTCTACAAGGGGTTCTGGACCGCGACGATCCTCGCCGTCCCCGCGATCTACGCGGTCGCCAAGATCGCGCTTGGCGATCTTGACCAGACGATCACCACGACCACGGGTACGAGCTTCACGGGCATGGACCTCTTCTGGTGCAGCCTCATCGGCCTCGCGGTGACCGCGCTCATCGTCTGGATCACCGAATATTACACCGGCACCAACTACCGCCCGGTGCAGTCGATCGCCCGGGCGAGCCAGACCGGCCATGGCACCAACATCATCCAGGGCCTCGCCGTCAGCCTCGAGGCGACCGCCCTTCCGACGATCGTCATCATCGTCGGGCTCATCGCGAGCTACCAGCTCGCAGGCTTTCTCGGAGTCGCGTTCGCTGCCTCGGCGATGCTTGCTCTTGCCGGGATGGTCGTTGCACTCGATGCCTATGGGCCGGTGACGGACAATGCCGGCGGGATCGCCGAAATGTCGGGCCTTGAGGAGGACGTTCGAACCCGGACCGACGCCCTCGACGCGGTCGGAAACACGACCAAGGCGGTCACCAAGGGCTATGCGATCGGCTCCGCCGGCCTTGCCGCGCTCGTCCTCTTCGGCGCCTACACGGCCGACCTTCGCGAGTTCGGAAGCCAGATCGGGGTCACGACCAACCTCGACGCGCTCTTCAGTCTCTCGAACCCCTACGTCATCGTCGGGCTCCTCCTCGGCGCCCTCCTTCCCTACCTCTTCGGCGCGATGGGAATGACTGCCGTCGGACGTGCCGGCGGCGCGGTCGTCGAGGAAGTGCGCGGCCAGTTCCGCGACAATCCGGGGATCATGGACGGCTCGGCCCGGCCCGATTACGCGAGGACCGTCGACCTCGTCACGCGCGCGGCAATCCGCGAGATGATCATCCCGTCCCTCCTCCCGGTGCTTGCCCCGATCGTCGTCTATTTCGTGATCGGCGCAGTCGCGGGCAAGGAGAACGGGCTTGCGGCCGTCGGTGCGCTCCTCCTTGGAGTGATCGTTTCAGGCCTCTTCGTCGCCATCTCGATGACCTCGGGCGGAGGCGCCTGGGACAATGCCAAGAAATATATCGAAGACGGCAATTACGGCGGCAAGGGCTCGGAAGCCCACAAGGCCGCGGTGACCGGCGACACGGTCGGCGATCCCTACAAGGATACCGCTGGCCCTGCCGTCAACCCGATGATCAAGATCACCAATATCGTCGCGCTGCTATTGCTTGCCGCGCTTGCAGCGAGCGCCGTCTAGGTCTTCCTGCTCCAATGAAGCCGAAAAGCCCCGCCGCGACCCTGAAATCGCCGGCGGGGCTTTTCTTTTGCGCGGCTTGCGCGTTGAAGGCGGACCCATGAGTCACGCGATCCGAATTCACAGGCCGGGCGGTCCGGAGGTCCTCCAATGGGAAGAGGTCGATGTCGGCGACCCCGGCCCCGGCGAGGTCAGGCTCCGCCAGGAAGCAGCGGGTCTCAACTTCATCGACGTCTATCACCGCACCGGCCTCTACAAGCAGGACCTGCCGTTCACTCCCGGCGTCGAAGGCGCCGGCGTGGTCGAGGCGGTCGGGCCCGACGTCACCCATGTGAAGAAGGGCGACCGCGTCGCATACGCGGGGCCGCTCGGCGGCTATGCCGAGAAGCGGCTGATCGATGCCGACAGGGTGGTGAAGCTCCCCAAGGGCATTTCGGCGGAGCAGGCGGCGGGAATGATGCTCCAGGGCATGACCGCCCAAATGCTGCTCCGCTCGGTCTTCCCGGTGCACGAGGGGGATTCGATCTTGGTCCATGCGGCTGCGGGCGGCGTTGGCCTCATCATGTGCCAGTGGGCGGCAGCGCTCGGAGCGACCGTCATCGGGACCGTCAGCACCGAGGAAAAGGCCGAGCTTGCCCGCGCCCACGGCTGCGCCCACCCCATCGTCTATTCCAAGCAGGATTTCGTTGCCGAGGTGGATCGGATCACCGCCGGAGCCAAGCTCCCGGTGGTCTACGATTCGGTTGGCCGCGACACGTTCATGAAATCGCTCGACTGCCTCAAGGTCCGCGGCCTCATGGTGAGCTTTGGAAACGCCTCGGGACCGCCCCCTCCAATTCCGCCGAACCTGCTCGCGCAGAAGGGATCGCTCTACCTCACCCGCCCGACGCTCGTCCATTATATCGCGACGAGGGAACAGCTGGAGCTGAGCGCCGGCGAGCTCTTCGATGTCGTCGAGAGCGGGAAGGTGAAGATCGAGGTCAAGCAGAACTTCCCCTTGAGGGACGCCGCCGAGGCGCACCGCGAGCTCGAAGCCCGAAAGACCACCGGCTCGACCATCCTCACCATCTAGGAAAGTCCTCTTTTCATTTACTTTAAGGCTGTTAGCCTTGCTCCCGCCGATCGAGGGGGTGGGATGCGCAAGTTCGTGTTTGCTGCAGCGATGCTGGTCGCTGCCGGCCAGTCACCTCTCCATGCCGAGCAGAAGCCTGCGCTCATCCCGGTCGGGGACTTTGCAGCGCTTCCAGTCCTTTCGAAACCGCTCCTTTCGCCCGACGGCCGCCGGATTGCCGCGCGCAGAACCACGAACGGGAAGACGGTCCTCGTCATCCTCGATGCCGACAACCCGGAAGCGCCGGGACGCTCGATCGGTCTTGGCGACGCCGATATCGCTGGACTGAGGTGGGCCGGAAACCAGCGGATGCTGCTCACGGTCGAGTCGACCGGGTTCGTCTACGGTATTCCCACTCCGTTTCTGAGGCTCCTTGCGATCGACGTCGATACCGGCCTGTCGCGCCTGATGGATGGCCGGAGCAGCGGGCTTTATGCCGGGGACGTCCTTTATGCGGATCCTTCGGGTAACTGGGCATTGGTGGCTTCCCAGAACGACGTCTACTCCCTTCCCTCGGTCAAGCGGGTCGACCTTTCCACAGGGGTAGCGACGATCGTCGAGAAACCCCGCGAAAATGTCTGGGACTGGTATGCCGACGATCGCGGGATCGTCCGCGCGGGAGTCGCCTATGACGATCGCAAGTGGACCGTCTGGTACCGCGACAGGCCCGGCGAGAAGCTGAGGAAGATCCGCGGCAAGTTCGACAAGGACGACGAGGGCGCCGTCGACCGGTTCATTTTCCGCGGAGCCAACAGCTGGATCATGACCAACGAGCGGACCGGGCGCTTTGGTCTTTACAAGTATGACGTCGCGAGCGGCGCCGTCGGAGCGGCGATCTACGAAAATCCCGAGGTCGACATCGACGACGTGATCTACGACCCGGCGACCGGCGAGATCGCTGCCGTCAACTACGAGGATGACCGCGAACACGTCCACTGGCTCGATCCGGACCTCAGTTCGCTGCAGGAGAAGCTCCAGCGGGCGCTTCCGGACGACGACAATGTCCCCATCGCCTGGTCAGACGACAAGAAGAGAGTCCTCGTCTGGTCCCAGTCGGGATCCGACCCGGGGCGCTATTTTCTCCTCGACCGGACGAGCTCGAGGATGCACCCGGTCGTCGATCCCTATCCGAGGATCGACCCGGCGCTCATGGCTCCCGTGAAGCCGGTCCGGTTCACCGCGCGAGACGGGCTCGAGCTCCGCGGATATCTTACGCTCCCAAAGGGGCGCGAGCCGCGGGGGCTCCCTCTCGTCCTCATGCCTCACGGGGGACCGTTCGACCGCGACCATTTTGAATATGATCCCGTCGTCCAGTTCCTCGCCAACCGCGGCTACGCGGTTCTCCAGCCGGAATTCCGCGGCTCGACCGGCTTCGGCAAGAGCTTCGTCGAGAAGGGCTATGGCGAGTGGGGCCGGAAAATGCAGGACGACCTCGATGACAGCGTTAGCTGGCTGGCCTCGACGGGGCAGATCGACCCCAAGCGGGTCTGCATCGTCGGAGCGTCCTATGGCGGCTATGCATCCTTGTGGGGCGCGATCAGGAATCCCGAGCGCTACCGCTGCGCCGCCAGCCTCGCCGGCGTTTCGGATCTCGACGCGCTCCTCAAGCACGATCGAAAGCTCTTTACAGCGCCCCGCTACTATCGCGACTGGCGAAAGGAGGTCAGCGGCGAGGGCCGGGCGGACCTCAAGTCCGTCTCACCGATCAGCTTCGCTTCGACCGTCAGGGTGCCGTTGCTGATCGGCCATGGCGAAAAGGATGAAAGAGTGCCTTCGAAGCAGAGCCACGACATGGTCGAGGCGCTCACGAAGGCGCATGCCGACGTCACCTCCGTCTTCTACAAGGAAAGCGGGCATGGCTTCGACAACTCCGCGGATCTCGAGGACTGGCTTCGCCGCCTCGAAGCGTTCCTTGCAAAGTACAATCCGGCGTGAGCCAGCTTCCCTTTTTTGAGGCGCGCCGCTAAGCCTCCGCGACTTTTCAAAAAGCGAAAGAGGATCGGCTTGGCCAAAGAAGAACTGCTCGAGATGCGAGGCACGGTGGTGGAACTGCTGCCCAATGCAATGTTCCGCGTCCGTCTCGAGAACGGCCACGAGATCCTCGGCCACACGGCCGGGAAGATGCGCAAGAACCGCATCCGAGTGCTTACCGGCGACGAGGTTCTCGTCGAGCTGACCCCCTACGACCTGACCAAGGGGCGGATCACCTATCGCTTCATGCCCGGCCGCGGAGGCCCGCCCGGTTATCCATAATGCCGCGGCTGATTCTCGCTTCGGCGAGCCCGCGCCGTCTTGACCTGCTCGCGCGCATTGGCGTCGTTCCCGACGCCGTTCTTCCTGCCGACATCGACGAGAGCGTTCCCAGGGGTGAGCTGCCGCGCGTGCACGCGCTGAGGCTTGCGCGCGAGAAGGCCGAGGCCGTCGCGGCAATGGAACCTGACGCTTTGGTCCTTGGCGCCGACACCGTCGTCGCGGTGGGCCGTCGCATTCTCCCCAAGGTCGAGGACGAAGCGACGCTTCGGACATGCATGAGGCTCCTCTCGGGCCGTCGCCACCGCGTGCTGACCGGGGTCGCGCTTCATGTCCCGGGCGGTCGCGTGAGGGAGCGCCTCGTCCAGACGATGATCGCGATGAAGCACCTCAGCGAAAGCGAGATCGAATATTACGCGAGCCACGGCGAATGGCGCGGAAAGGCCGGCGGCTACGCGCTCCAGGGCTATGGCGAGGTCTATGTCCGGCACATCGCCGGCAGCTATTCGAACGTCGTCGGCCTTCCTCTTGCCGAGACCCGTGTGCTTCTCAAGTCCGCAGGCTACGACATTGCCTGAATGGCTCGTCGAGCGCGGGGTCGGAGAAACGCGCCGGGTGCTCGTCGATGATGGCCGGATCATCGAAGCCCGGATCGAGCTAGAGGGCGCGGTTCGCGCCGGCGCCATCATCGAGGCCCGCCTCGGGAGCACCGGAAGGAGCGGCCGCAACGCCATTGCGATCGGCCTCGACGGAACCGAATATCTGCTCCCGCGAGGCGCAGCCGGGTTCAGCGAAGGCGCGTTGGTCACCATCGAGGTGACTCGCGAGACGATCCCCGGGAATGAACCCTGGAAGCGGCCGCTTGCGAAGCTCGCGGGCGATCCGCCGAGGCCAGCGCCGGCTCCCGTGGGTCGCGAACTTCCCTTCCCTAGCGCTCATGATGTCCTCGCGGACGCCGGGTGGGGCGATCTTGTCGAGGAGGCGAGGAGCGGGATCATCCGCTTTGCGGGAGGCGAGCTTCGGATTTCGCCAACCCCCGCAATGACCCTGATCGATGTCGATGGATACCTTCCCCCCGAAGACCTCGCGCTTGCGGGCGCCGCGGAGGCGGCAAGAGCCATCCGTCGGCTCGATATCGGCGGTTCGATCGGGATCGACCTTCCGACGTGCGGGAGCAGGGTGGTTCGCCAGGCCGCAGCTGCGAGAGTAGATGGAATTCTTGCGCAACCCTTCGAGCGAACCTCGGTCAACGGCTTCGGTTTCATTCAAATCGTCCGACCGCGGAGCCATGCCTCGATCGTCGAACTCGCTCAGGACCGTGCCGCGTTCGAAGCCCGCGCCCTTCTGAGGGCGGCCGCCTTCGAGCCTCCCGGGGCGAAGCGCATCGTCGCGCATCCCGCGCTCCAGAAGCTGCTCGAAGCTCACCCCGACTGGATGAATGCGCTTGCTCGCCAGCTCGGCGGCACAATCGAGTTGCGGTCCGAACCCAGTCTCCCCATCTCGGGCGGGTATGTCGAAGCTGCCTGAGAAGCCCAAGACCTGCCCCCTTTGCGGCAAGCCCGAACAGCCCGAGCATGCGCCTTTCTGTAGCCGTGGCTGCAAGGACCGGGACCTCCTGAACTGGCTCGGCGAGGGCTATCGAATCCCTGGTCCGGCGGCCGATCCCGAAAGGGTGGACAGCAGCGAGAGCGGCGACTAGGGGAGCCGTTCGCTTGAGCGGGCGCCCCGCCCGTCACGAGAGCCCAGGTAGCTCAGTTGGTAGAGCACGTGACTGAAAATCACGGTGTCGGTGGTTCGATCCCGCCCCTGGGCACCATTCCTCATCGAATTTTCAGCAACATCAGACGTTACTGACCCAAAGTTCTTCCCGGACTTCCGCTGGAGACAGCATCGAGCGAATGGATCGACGTGCCACTGAAGTCGCTCACACAAGCCAGCAAGGTGCAAAATCATTCTTAGCCCTCGCCGGTCACGTGTGCTAAGTGTGTGCGCATCATCGGCAATTCTCCCGCAGGCGCCGATGGCTGAGAGTGCCCGTTGTGCTCCCGCTTGCAGCGAAGGAGCACTTTTGTGGATTACTCCAACCCTCATCCTCTCGCCGATCCAATTCCCGACCGCGCGTTGGAGCTCAAGCTTGAGCAGTTTGCGGGATCCCCTGTTCCGGGCGCTGCCGCGGGGCCTCCGCAGGTATGCGCCGAACTGGACCGCTATGACATCGCTGTCGTCCTTCAGGCAGTTTATGAGTGGGGCGGATACCGCTACACCAACGCGCTCGACGCCATCGCGGCCGCGAAGAGGGGACGTAAATGAGCCGCGCTCTCAATCTTTCAATGACAATCGCCCAGGTCGATCGCCATTGCCGCCAGCATGGCGTTGCCATCTCTGTTCTCGAGGCACTGCCGGACGGAGGCGCTCGGCTCGTGTGCATGAGCAACTATGGCGCGGCCCAGATCCGTTCGAAGCTCAAGGCTCACATCATGGCGGACGATGCGCGACGCGAGCGATTCAGGCCAGTGACGCCATTATGGTAGCTTGACGCCGCCGATCCGAAGGAGGTTTGGTCGGTAAACAGGCGGCGCGCGACGACGAAGCCGGTCCAGCATCCGGTTCGCGCCAGCTGCTCTTATGCTACCAATCGCTGGGGGGCTCGGGTGGCTCGTCACCGCCCTCCCAATCGTCGAGTTCGGCGAGCCAAGTCGTCACTGCGTGCTTTTGACGAGCGTCCATATGGATGACGCAAGATTCGAATGCCGCTCGAGCACCGCGCCGGAACGCTGCGCGGGCGTCGGAGTCACTGAACCACATCGGTCGGCCCTACCGAATTAAGACACATCGGGCCACTGATCTGTTTCGTTCGGGACGGACTTATCCGCCGAGGAGCCTGTGACAGCTGGCAATGCATTGAAGTGAAAATAGAAGCCGAGCGGGGGCACCCGCTGCCCGTTATCCAGCGCCTGCCGAGGTTAATTCTCTCGCCGAGTTGCGCGGGATCACTGCTGGAGGGTGCCGGGTTTTGCCGCGCATTCCTTGCGAGCCAGCTCGTCGGCTCGCATCTTCGCTGATCTCTCCACCCTTGCCGCCATGGCACGCCAGGCAGCCTCTGCACGCAGGCAGCGCTGACGAACGTTGTCGAGGGTCGTGGCGTTGGCCTCGTCAAGCGCTTCGTCAGCGCGCTTCAGATAAGTCTCAAGATCAGTCTGACGTATGGGATCGGGCATATTCCGGGCTCCCGTAAAAGCTCCCCCGGTCCGCGCTCGATCGAGGCGGACCAGGGGTCCTCCCAAAGGGAGGGAACAGATGACTAAGCAGGCTGGATGTTGACGGCGCTCGTGCGACCGCGGCGATCGTTCTCAAGGTCGTAGGTCACGCGCTGTTCGCGCTCCAAGGTGCGAAGGCCCGCGGCTTCAACCGCACTGATGTGGACGAAGGCGTCGGTGCCCCCGTCTTCAGGTTGAATGAAGCCATAGCCCTTGTCGGCGTTGAAAAACTTCACGGTTCCAGTGATCATTTGATGTTTCCTTCTGTGGCAGACCGCCAATCGGCCTCCCGGGGGCTAGGAGAGGCGAGAGAAGGAAATGGGAGCCGCAAAGCGCCGAAAACCGTCCGATTGCGACTAGTAGCG
>DASZYL010000164.1:0-8314 GCA_035545385.1 Sphingomicrobium sp.
CCCGAGTTCTGGGCGAAGACCGAGGACCGGCTGCTCGAAGAGCTGACGGAGGGGAAAAGGCTGAGGACCCCGGTCAGCCTCGTCTACCACAGCCTCGACGAGGTGAACGAGAAGCTGAGGCTCGGGCGCTTCTTCTTCATCGACATCGCTCGCGAAGGCATCGTCCACTTCGAGGAACCGGGCCACCCCTTCATCGAGCCCCACCAGCTCAGCGCCCGGGAAGCACTGGAAGAAACTCGCGCATTCTTCGAAAAATGGTTCGAGAGCGCATCAACGTTTTTGAAGACGGGCATCGATTTGCGAGAGCAAGGACACCCGAACGAGTCGGCGTTCCTGCTCCATCAAGCCACGGAGCGTCTTTACCAGTGCCTGTTCCTGGTGCGGACGCTCTACACCCCTAAGACTCACAACCTGAACCGCCTGCGCGCCCTTGCCGAGAGCATGGAGCCGAGCCTCAAGGAGGTCTGGCCCGCATCCACGCGCGAGGAGAAGCGAGCTTACGCGAGGCTTCGCGAAGCCTACATCAATGCCCGCTATTCGCGTGAATACCGGGTCACTTCCGAGCAGCTCGAGTGGCTGGGATCGCGCGTCGAGCTCCTGAAGACCCTGGTCGAGCGTTCGTGCCGCGCGCGCCTCGAGACTCTCGAAGAGGCTGCTGCCTAGATCGTTCGGGCGGGCTTTGGAGGCCGCACTTTTCGATATTCGCGCTGGAGCTGGACGATCATTACCGCGACCGTCGCGATGTTCCCGAGAACGATCGAAATCGCGGCTCCGACCACTCCCAGCTCCCAGCACAAAGGAGCAATCGCAAGGAAGAAGACGGCGCTCCCGATGAGCCGTGCAGTGACCGGCGCATCGGGACGATCGAGGGCGAGAAGCATCGGTGGAAGCGGGAAGCTGAAGACGCTGATGAACGGGACGACCATCAGGATGAGGAGGGCGTCATAGGCTCCGAGAAATTCCTTCCCGAAAAGGAACGAGACGATCGGCTTGCCGCCAAGGAGCAGAATGAGAATGGCAATGAGTGCAAGGCCGCTAGCGACGGCGGTCCCGCGGAGCATCAGCTTCCATGGCTTCTTCGTCGTGAGGTCCATTCGGACGACCTCGGGATAGAAGGCTTTCGCAAGGAGGTCGGCGGGCTTGCTCGCGCTGTCGGAAAGGACCGAGGCCACTCTGAAGAGCGCGGCGCCTGCCGGGCCGAGAAGGCCGCCGACCACGAGGCGGGCGATCGGGCCCCAGACCGCCTGGACGCTCGCATTGAGGTTCACGTGGATCGCGAACCTCCAGGCACCGGGAAGGCTTTCGGGGCGAAGGGTTGGACGGATGCCCTTGAGCAGTCCGCGGCGGCTGAGCTCGCGCCAGCCGATGAACCAGCCGTATAGGTCGCCGCCGAGATCGGCGACGTACCAGATGGCGACGAACGCCGCGAAGGGGGCATGGGCAAAATAAGCGATGATGACGAGGATCATCCGCGCGATCGGAGATGCCGTGCTCTGCCAGCTGATGAGGTCGAACCGGTCGAGCGCACGCAAGACCCCCGTGGGGGTCGCAGCCCCCATCGTTGGAAGGAGCGTGCAATAGAGCATCGCCAGCCACAGCTGGTCGGAGGAAATTCCGACCCAGGTCGCGATGAACGGAAGGATCGCGACCGCGACCAGCATTCCGCCGACCCCGCTCACCGCATCGAGCGCGAAGGCAAATCCAGTCGAGGTCTTGAAGTCCTCGTGCTCGTCCTGGAGGACGCGCCCGCCATAGCGGACGATGAGCTGCCAGGACTGGAACTTGGCGATCCCGCTCACCGCCCTTGCGTAGCTCGTGATGAGAATGAGGGTCCCGAACAACAAGACCCCGAGCGCGTGGGCGGCGAGCGACACGGCCGCGACCGAGGCAAACGCTGCGACGACCCGCGACACGGCGAGATAGCTGCTGTTCTTCAGCAGCGACCGGAAATGCTGGTCTTTGAACCAGTGCTTCATGGCTGCCTCGCCTAGACGAGGCGTTCCGCCATGTCAGTCAAATTGCCGTTCCTCAGGCGGGTTCGGGCACTCGCTGCTGGATGACCTTGTCGGCGAGCGGTCCGTTGAGCTCGGCAAGGTGATCGAATTCGGCCTCGTAGGTCGCAAGGCCCTGGCTTTGCGAACGAAGCTCCGCCTCGAGCCCCGAGAGCTCCGCCTCGGGGATCAGAGCGTCGATCCGGTCCCAGCCAGCCCAGCCATCGCGTGGGCCCATGCCGAGCATTTGCCCGCGGCGCCCGGCAATCGCCGAGGTTATCCGGCTCGCGGCGCTCGACGGGCAGACGACGGTCAGCTTGTGCATTGGCTCAAGAAGATGGGGCTGCGCATTGGCGAGCGCCTCCTGCATCGCGATCCTTCCCGCGAGCCTGAAGGCGAGCTCGGAACTATCGACGCTGTGATAGCTCCCATCGACGAGGGTGACGCAGCAGTCGACGACCGGGAAGCCGAGCGGCCCCTTCGCCATGGCCTCGCGCACTCCGTCCTCGACCGCCGGGATCCATTGCTTTGGAACCGATCCGCCGTGGATCCGCTCCTCGAACGTGAAGCCGGAGCCACGCGGCAGCGGCTTCACCTCGATGATCACGTCACCGAACTGGCCATGCCCGCCCGACTGCTTCTTGTGCCGGCCCTTCTGGGTCACGGGCTTGCGGATCGATTCACGGTAGCCGACCGTCGGCTGGTGGCTCTTCACCTCGACCCCGAAGCGCCGCTTGAGGCGAGCAAGAACGGTGTTCAAATGCTCGTCGTTCACTCCTCGAAGCCGGATTTCGTGGTTGGCATCGTCATGTTCGATGACGAGCGCTGCATCTTCTTCGCCGAGGCGCTGGAGAGCGCCCGAGAGCTTCACGTCGTCCTTGCGGTCGGCAGGTTCGATCGCGATCGCGCAGTTGCGCGCCGGATAGCCGATGTCGATTTCGGGCGGGACCTTCCCCGCGGACAGCCAATCGCCCGCTTTCACGGCATCGATCTTGGCAACGGCAACGACGTCCCCGTCTTTCGCTTCCGAAATCTTCTGGGTCTTTTCTCCCTGGACCCTGAACAGCGAGCCGACGCGGGCATGCTCGCCGTCCGCCGTCCTCAAGTCGGAACCTTCGGCGATCTTCCCGCCAAGGACTCGGGCCATGGCGAGCCGACCGATCGAGCCGTGCACGATCTTGAAGACGTACATCGAAGGGTCGGTGACCTCGAGCCGCTTTGAGGCAGAGGAAGGCCCGGGCGCTTCGTGACGCATCGCCTTCAGGAGGCGGCGTACTCCCCACGAGCTGCCTGCCGAGCCGAAGAGAACCGAAACTCCAAGGCTTTCGCCGGTCTCGCGGGCGAGGTCCTGGAGGACCTTCTCGCGCGTTGGGGCCTCGTCCATCAGGAGCTGTTCGAGAAGCTCGTCGTCATGGTCGGCGAGCTGTTCGAGCATTTGCGTCCGGGCCTCATGCTCGCGGTCCTGGAGATCGGAAGGGATGTCGATCCGCTCGGACGGCTGCCCGGCTCGATATTTGAACGCATATTCAAGGGCGAGGTCGACGAAGCCGCCGATCTTCTCGCCGTCCCAGATCGGGATCTGACGGGCGATGAGGGGCGATACGCTCATCGGCTGGAGCGCCGACAGGAGGTCCCGGATCCGCCCATGGGCCTGGTCGATCCGGTTGACGAAGACGAGGTGAGGAATGCCGAGCTCGTCAAGCGCGCGAAGCGCCGGGGCTGCGAGCGGCGCTCGCGCTGGATCGGGATCGACGACCACGATTGCAACGTCCGCGATCGCAAGCGCTCTTGCGCCGTCGGCGGAAAAGCCGATCGAACCCGGGCAATCGAGTAGCGCGAACGAATCGCCCAGATAGTCGAAATTATAAAGGTTGATCTCCGTCGAGCCGCCGCGCTGGCGCGCCTCGGGGCTCGAGTCGCCAATGCTGGAGCCGTTGGCCGTCGATCCAAGTCGGTCGGTGGCGCCGGCTGCGAACAGCATGGCTTCGGCAAGGCTTGTCTTTCCCGCGCCGGCGGGTCCCACCAGCGCGATTACTCGAGTGCCTTTTGAGGATTCTCCAGCCATGCGACTCTCCTTCGTCCGGTTCACGGGCGCTCCGAGTCGCTGAAGGCGCTCGACGCGCTCTTCGTTAGATATTCACCGTCCGACTGTTTTTGTTCATTGGCAAGAGCCATCGTTACGGGCGCGGCGCTTTGTCGCGGAACGGCGTCGACTGGACCGAGGTTTTCTAGCCCCATGACTGATCCCAAAGGACATCAGGCGAGTTCGCCTGCCGAAATGCCGGCGCTGGCATGGAAAGAGATCATCGCGCGCACGTACAAGCGCACGTGGGACGACAATGTCGCCCTCGTTTCTGCGGGCGTCGCCTTCTACGGCTTTTTCGCCCTGCTCTCGCTCCTCGGGCTTATCGTCCTCGTCTACGGCTTTGTCGCAGAGCCGCGTTCGGTCATCGGCCATATGCGGGCTCTGACTGCGGTGCTCCCCCGAGACATCGCGATCCTTATCGGCGACCAGCTGATGCTCGCTGTGAAATCATCCGAAGGGACGAAGGGCTTCGCGCTCGTCCTTGCAGCGCTCGTCGCCATCTATGGCGGGACGAACGGCGCGGTCGCGGTGATCACAGCGCTCAACATCGCCTATGAGGAGAAGGAGAAGCGGAGCCTCGTCCGTTTCTACCTCCTCGCGCTCTGCATGACCGTTGGAGCACTCGCTGCATCGCTTCTCGCGCTCGCCGCGACCGCTGCCGTCGGTTACATCGACAACGCTTTGCCCCAGGTGTCGCCGGCTGCGGTCCTTGCCGGGAAGCTCGTCGGTTACCTTCTCCTCGCGTTCGCAGCGGCGCTCGTTGCCTCGATCCTCTATCGTTTCGGGCCTTCCCGCGAGGAGGCGAAGTGGAAATGGATCACTCCAGGGACCGCCTTCGCCGCGATCACATGGCTCCTTCTTACCCTCGCGTTCGGATATTATGTCAGCAACTTCACGGACTATGACGCGAGCTACGGCTCGCTCGCCGACGTCGTCGCACTCCTCACCTGGATGTACCTTTGCGCTTACGCGTTCGTCTTCGGAGCCGAACTGAACAGCGAGATCGAGCACCAGACCGCCAGGGATTCAACGACGGGGTCGCCCGAGCCAATCGGCGAGCGTGGGGCGTGGGCCGCCGACAATGTCGCGACCGACGAGGAGGTCCAGGACCGCCCGGAGGAGAAGCGCGAGGGCGAGCGGCTGACCAAGGCCGCTCCTGAAATCTCGAAAGAGCTGGATTAGGCCGCGGGAAGCAGCCGGCGCTCGCCGGCGAGACGAAGCAGCGCCGCCTGCAGCTTTTCGAACGCTCGCACCTCGATCTGGCGAATGCGCTCGCGGCTCACACCATAGACCTGCGAGAGTTCCTCGAGGGTCTTGGGCTCGTCGGCAAGCCGCCGCTCCATGAGGATGTGCTTTTCGCGATCATTCAGGGATTCCAGCGCCGACATGAGGAGGTCGTGGCGAACGCGCGTTTCCTCGTCCTCGGCGATCTGCTCGTCCTGCAGGGGACCTGAATCGACGAGGAAGTCCTGCCATTGGCCTTCGCCCCCTTCGTCGCCCTTGAGCGGCGCGTTGAGGCTGGTGTCGCCGCCCATTCCCATGCGGCGGTTCATGGACACGACTTCTTCTTCGCTGACTCCGAGATCGGTCGCGATCTTGGTCACGTCCTGGGGCTTGAGATCGCCTTCCTCGAACGCGTCGATCTGGTTCTTCATCCGCCTGAGATTGAAGAACAATTTCTTCTGGGCCGCGGTGGTGCCCATCTTCACGAGGCTCCACGATCTCAGGATGAATTCCTGGATCGAGGCCCGGATCCACCACATGGCATAGGTCGCGAGCCTGAACCCCCGGTCGGGCTCGAACTTCTTCACGCCCTGCATGAGCCCGATATTGCCTTCGCTGATGAGCTCGCTGACGGGGAGGCCATATCCCCGGTAGCCCATCGCGATCTTCGCAACGAGCCGAAGGTGCGAATTGACGAGCTTCGCCGCCGCCTCGGTATCGCCATGCTCGCGCCAGCGCTTGGCGAGCATATATTCTTCCTCGGGGCTGAGGATCGGGAATTTCTTGATCTCGGCGAGATAGCGGTTGAGTCCGGCCTCCCCACCGGACGCGGGGAGCGAGACGATCCCTTTTGCTTCAGCCATATATTCGTCTTCTCCCTTAATTAGGGCCTTTGCTGCCCTAGACGGTTAAACTTCATACACCAAGCGCGCGCTTCAGTTCCTGCATGTCCGTCGGCATGGGACTTGAGAACGACAACCTGTTCTTGGTCACCGGGTGAGTGAAACCGAGCTCGGCGGCATGGAGGGCCTGGCGCTCGAAACCAAGCTCCTTCAGGACCTTGCCATGCGTTCTCCCGGCTCGCCCATAGACCGGATCGCCGAGGAGCGGGTGGCCGATCGAGGCCATGTGGACCCGGACCTGGTGGGTACGCCCGGTCTCGAGCCTGCATTCGACGAGAGCCGAGCCGTGGAGGGCCTCGAGCCGCTTCCAGTGGGTCACTGCCCTCTTGCCGCGCTCGCCCTCGACGATTGAGATCTTCTTGCGGTTGGTCGCCGACCTTGCGAGCGGCGCATCGACCGTTCCCGAAGGCACCCTTGGAACGCCGTCGACGATGGCGAGGTAACGCCGGTCGATGGAGTGGGCCGCGAACTGCCTTGCGAGCCCCTCGTGGGCGACGTCGGTCTTGGCGACGACGAGCAGGCCCGAGGTGTCCTTGTCGATGCGATGGACGATACCGGGACGGGCGACTCCGCCGATCCCCGACAACCGGCCCGAGCAATGATGACGGAGGGCGTTGACGAGGGTCCCATCGAGGTTCCCGGCAGCGGGGTGGACGACGAGACCGGCGGGCTTGTCGACGACGAGGAGATGCTCGTCCTCGAACAGGATCGTCAGCGGAATGTCCTGCGGCTCGTTGTGGGCGGGCCTCGGCTCTGGAACGAGGAGCCGAAGCGCCTCGTCGCCCTTGACCTTGATGGCGGGATCACGAACCGCCGCTCCCCTGGATTGAACGGCGCCGCTCCGGATCAAGGACTTCAGCCGCTCGCGCGAAAGGGTCGGCACGGCATCGGCAAGCGCACGGTCGAGCCGCCAGCCCGAATGGCCGGCGTCCAGCCGTACATCGATCGTCTCAAATCCCCCCATCTTCCTCGTGGAATATGGGAATCGTGGCGCCTTCGTTCAATGCCGCCGCCTTGCCTCACATTAAACTTCGGGTCATTGCGGATGCGATGAACGCGCTAGACCTTGCAAGCCTCCTTTGCTCGCGCCTGTGTCATGATCTCATGTCTCCAGTGGGCGCCCTCAATAACGGGATCGAGCTCCTCGCCGACGAGAATGATCCCGAGATGCGCGAGAAATGCCTCGAGCTCCTCGGCGACAGCGCCCGAGCGACGGCCAACAAGCTGAAGTTCTTCCGCCTCGCCTTCGGTGCCGGCGGAGGCTTCGGTGACGAGATCGATGCGTCCGAGGCAAGGACCGCGCTCGAGGGCCTGTTCGGTGCGGAAGGCAAGATCGAGCTCGGCTGGGTCGTCGGCGACGAAAAGCTTCCGAAGGGCGCGATCAGGCTTCTCTTGAACCTCGCCCTTCTTGCGGGCGATGCGCTTGTGAGGGGAGGGCGGCTCGACGTCGGTGCCGAGCGGACGGCAAACGGAATCGAGATCGCGGTGCGGGGAGAGGGCCCGCGCATTCTCCTCGACCCCGTCCTTCGCGAGACCCTCGCGACCGGCGGTGGAACCACCGTGGAACCGCGCGCCGCGGGCGCGTGGCTGGCGCATAGCCTCGCCGCGGAAGGCGGTGGATCGCTCCGCCTTTCGGATCCAACGAGCGATGTCCTGATGATCGGGGCGACAATCCCCGCGGCCTGACCGGCAGCCTTCCAACGGTGGCGCGAGGAGCAAAACAGCGTTAGCCTTGGCTATGCTCCAGGCACGATTGAACGGCTTCATTCCGCCCGACTTTTCCGGCCCGTCGCCGACCGTGGACCTGCGTAATCCACCGAGCCGGCCATTGGTCGAATTCCCCCCGATCGACATCCGCGATGGACGCACGATCCAGAAGGGAGCGAGTTCGGAGGCTCAATTCTTCGAGGACAATGGCTTCGTCCTTCTCGAGCACAAGACGAGCGTCGAGAACTGGGACGATGTTCCGCCGGCATTCGCCGAGGAGATCGAGGAGATCATCAGGACGCGGCTTCTTCCTGGCCGGCGCATTGAAGTCCAGCAGCGGCCCGCCCCGATGCGGCGCGGCCGCGGAACCGAGACTCCCCAATATGGCGCCGGCGTTCATTCCG
>DASZYL010000165.1:0-11746 GCA_035545385.1 Sphingomicrobium sp.
ACCGCGAGTTCTGCTGCCTTTATTAGAGATATTTTGGGGGAGGTCACAAAGAAATGCCTCAACCCAACCAGTAAGCCGTTGATTTTACTGGTGACCCCTACGGGACTCGAACCCGTGTTTTCGCCGTGAGAGGGCGACGTCCTGGACCGCTAGACGAAGGGGCCATTCCCGGAACAAGGCTCCGAGGAGGCGGCCATATGTGGGCTTGAGCGCCGCTAGTCAACGGCAGCGGGCAGTCAGCCTTCCCGGTCGCGCTCGCTCAGGTAGCGCATCAGCTCGGCGAGCGTCGATTCCATCTGGTCCTGCATCTGGGTGACGAGCTCGTTCTCGCGCATCCCGACGTGGTCGAGCGGCTTCGAATAGCTATCCGAGAAGGCCTGGAGGTCGGAGCTGTCGAACACTCCCTTGGCCACGAGCTTGGCCAGGATCACGAGGAGGCCATTCGTGTTGGCGATCGTGCCGGCGACCAGCGCTTCGTCCACCATCGACAGCCGCTTGTCGCTGTCGCTGACCTCTTCTTCTTCGTCGGTAGGCATCATCAGCCCGATCATGCCGTCAACTACGCGCGGCGCAAGTGAAAGGCTCCTAGCGCAGAACGAAAGTTCCAAGGAGGGCCCAGGATCTCGCCTTTTCCTCGAAGCCCTGAGTGTTTGCGGCGCTCGAGGACGGAAGGTCGATGAGCGTAAGCCCCGAAAGCGGCGTTGCAACGAGCTTGCGGCCGATGGCCGCGGCGGTCGAGCCATTGAAGGCGATCGCCCGGAGATCCGGAAAATCGTTCAGAAGATGCTGGACCCGGTTGTGCTCGGCATCGCGGATCGCCTGGTCGAGACTGCCCTGCCTCCTTGCCGAGGCGATCACGTCCCACAGGCCAATTCCCCTGTCGATCAATCGCTCGAGCCTCTCGTCATAGGAGATGGGCTCGAGATCCTCGCCGATCGCAGCGCCAAGGAGGCGCCAGAACTGGTTGGTCGGATGGGCATAATAACGCTGGGCTCTGAGCGATGCATCGCCCGGGAGGCTTCCGAGAATGAACAGTCGCGCATCACCCCTGGCAATCGGAGGAAGGCCGAGTTTGACGCCCACGAATTAACCCCTACAGCCCTGCCGGGTGAAGCCGACCGACCTCCGCGTCGCCCTCTTTTCGGGCAATTACAATTATGTGCGTGACGGCGCCAACCAGGCGCTCAACCGGCTTGTCGAGTATCTCCTTCGCCAAGGCGTCAAGGTCCGGGTCTATTCGCCGACGGTGAGCGAACCGGCCTTCGAGGCGACCGGCGATGTCGTCAGCATCCCGGCGATCCCGATCCCGGGGCGCTCGGAGTATCGACTGCCGATCGCGCTTCCTCCGAGGGTCCGCCGCGACCTCGCCGAGTTCAGGCCCAACGTGGTCCACGTCTCGAGCCCCGACATCGTCGGTCACCGGGCGGTGACCTGGGCGCGGCGAAGGAGAATCGCGGCGGTCGCATCGGTCCACACGCGCTTCGATACCTATCTTGCTTACTACCATCTCCAGGCGCTCGAGCCTTTAGCGCGCGACATCATGCGCCGTTTCTATCACCGCTGCGAAGTGGTGATGGCGCCGGCCGAATCCACCGCGGTGATCCTTCGGGCCCAGCGCATGAACCGCGACATCGCGATCTGGGCCCGCGGAGTCGACCGCGAGCAGTTCAACCCGGAGCGCCGCGACATGGCCTGGCGCCGCTCGGTCGGGATCGCCGACGACGAGTTGGTGATCGCCTTTCTTGGACGGATCGTCATGGAAAAGGGCCTCGACGTTTTCGCCGAGGCCATCCACGCCTTCGCAAGGCTCGGGCTCAAGCATCACGTCCTGGTGATCGGCGATGGGCCGGCGCGGCCGTGGTTCGAGGAGCAGCTTCCCGACGCGATCTTCACCGGGCAGCTGACCGGCAACGAGCTTGCGCGGGCGCTCGCGAGCTCGGACCTGCTCCTCAATCCCTCGATTACCGAGGCGTTCGGGAACGTCACCCTCGAGTCGATGGCGTGCGGCCTTCCGGTCATCGCCGCCGAAGCGACTGGCGCCACGAACCTCGTTCGCGACAAGGTCACGGGAACCCTCGTCGACGGGAGCGAGCCCGAGGAGTTCGCAGGAGCGCTCGAAGCCTATGCGAGGGACCCCGACCTTCGCCGGCGCCACGGAGAAGCGGCGCTCGCCATCGCCAAGACGATGGACTGGGATTCGATCAACGCGACGGTGATCCGAGTCTACCTCCACGCCATCCACAAGCGGGAGCGCCTGGCCCGAATGATGGGCCGTTAAGCGTCAGGCCGATTTCACGCGCTCGATCTTCTGGGCCGCCTCGTCGAGGATCGCCGCGATTTCGAGGAACAGGTCTTCGTCGAACCCCTCGCTCTTGAGGCGATGCCCAAGCGCGGTCATGAGGTTCCTCACCGCACGACCGATCGCTGGCCCCGCCATGTTCTCCGACCGCGGAGCAAGGTCGCGTAGGCGCTCGAACAGGGCCTCGACCTCCTCGGCACGCTCCTCCAGATATTTGCGGCCCTCCTCGGTCGCCTGGAAGGGCTTGCGGGGCCCCTCTCCCTGGGCTTCCTCGATGAGATTCATGTCCTGGAGCAGGGTGAGAGTGGGATAGACGATCCCGGGACTTGGCGCATATTCGCCGCCGGTCAGTTCCTCGACCGCCCGTATGAGATCGTAGCCGTGCCTCGGCTCGTCGGCGATGAGCTTCAGGAGAACGAGCCTCAGCTCGCCTCCCTCGAACATCCGGCGCGCACGCCGGCCACGCCGGCCGCCACTCCAGCCTTCATCCCCGAAGTCGAAATGGAAAGGTCCCCAATTGCCCTGCCATCCGCGCCCGCCGCGCATGGCCAGAAGGCCTTCGGGAAGGCTGATCTCGAGATGGCCGCGGGGTCCGCATCCCTCGTGACGATGCCTGTGCCTCATCTGGAATCTCCCTTTTAGATGCGTCTTAGATATATCTTAGCTGCATCTTGGGCAAGACGGCAGGTGCAATTTCCCGGCCTAACTTTTACGTAAAGGAGGATGGCGGACCTGTTTGCAGACCAGCAACTGCCGGCGCGGGAGGCGGAAAGCTCGTCCGCGGGCGCTCCACTTGCCGATCGACTGCGGCCGAAGGCGCTCGGCGAGGTCGTCGGCCAGGAGCATCTGACCGGCCCCGAGGGCGCCATCGGTCGGATGGTCGCGGCGGGACGCCTCGCCTCGATGATCCTGTGGGGTCCGCCGGGGACCGGAAAGACCAGTATCGCCCGGCTCCTCGCCGACGCCGTGGGCCTCCGCTTCGTCGCGGTCTCGGCGGTCTTCTCGGGAGTCGCCGACCTCAAGAAGATCTTCGCCGATGCTCGAACCGCCGCTCGAGCCGGCCAGAAGACCCTCCTCTTCGTTGACGAGATCCATCGCTTCAACCGCGCCCAGCAGGACGGCTTCCTGCCCTATGTCGAGGACGGGACGGTGACGCTCGTCGGAGCGACCACCGAGAATCCCAGCTTCGAAATCAATGCCGCCCTCCTCTCGCGTTGCCAGGTCCTCATCCTTCGGCGGCTCGACCATGACGCGCTCGAGGAACTGGTTCATCGCGCCGAAGAGCTCGAGGGCCGGTCGCTTCCAGTGACCAGGGAGGCGCGCGAGGCGCTCATCGCCAGCGCCGACGGGGATGGCCGCTTCCTCCTCAACCAGGTCGAGACTCTCTTTTCGATCGAGATCGCCGACCCGCTCGGCCCCGCCGAACTCTCGGACCTCCTCCACCGGCGGGTTCCCGTCTACGACAAGGATCGCGAGGGTCATTACAACCTCATCTCGGCGCTTCACAAAAGCATCAGGGGGTCGGATCCCCAGGCCGCTCTATATTACCTCGCCCGGATGCTGGTCGCGGGAGAGGAGCCGCTTTACGTTCTTCGCCGCCTCACCCGCGCCGCGGTCGAAGATGTCGGGATGGCCGACCCCAACGCCTTGCTCCAGTGCCTCGCCGCCAAGGAGATGTACGATTTCCTGGGCTCGCCCGAAGGCGAGATCGGGATCGTCCAGGCCTGCCTCTATCTCGCTACCGCGCCCAAATCGAACGCGACCTATATCGCCCAGAAGAAGAGCTGGAGGAGCGCCAGGGAAACCGGTTCGCTGATGCCTCCGATGCACATCCTCAACGCGCCCACCAGGCTCATGAAGAATGTCGGCTACGGCAAGGGCTATGCCTATGACCATGACGCTGACGAGGGCTTCTCCGGGCAGGATTACTGGCCCGAGGAGATGGAGGCGCAGGAGTTCTATGAGCCCAGCGACCGCGGTTTCGAGGCGCGGGTGAAGGAGCGGCTGGACTATTGGGAGAAGCGCCGCAAGGAGTTGCAACAAAGCGCGACGGGCGCGGGTTGAGCCGCAAAGGCCGAGCAGGGAGCAAGCGAAGATGTACCAGGTCGACTCAGGTGCCTACTGGCAAGCGCAGCTGATGTTCTGGGGACCCAAGATCCTGATCGCGATCCTGATCCTCGTCGTGACATGGATCGTCGCGAGGGCGGTTGGATGGGTCCTGAGGAAAGCCATCGACCGATCGCCCGCGCTCAAGAAACATGTGACCGGCACTCCCGAGGAGACCGTCGGGCACCAGCTCGGAGTGATCGCCAAGCTGATCATCTGGCTGGTGGGGATCATGGCGGCGCTCCGCTTCCTCGGAGTTGGCCAGATCCTCGCTCCGATCAACGATCTCGTCACCCAGATATTCACGTTCCTTCCCCACCTCATCGCGGCGGGCCTGATCTTCTTCGTCGGGCTCGTCGTCGCCAGGATCGTCCGGCGCCTCGTTGAAACGGTCCTCATCGCCGCCAACGTCGACGGGCTCCTCGCCCGGATCGGAATCGGTTCGACCGAGGGCACGGTGAGGACGTCTGCGGACGCGGTGCCGCCTGGCGCAAGCCCCGGATCCACCCGCGCAAGCATCGCCCGGGCCGCCGGGGTTCTTGTTTACGCGCTCATCATCATCCCGGTCGCGATCGCTGCCCTCCAGGCGCTCGAGATCACGTCGATCTCCGCTCCCGCGACGGCAATGCTGGACCAGATCCTCGCCGCCATACCCCATGTGCTCGCCGCAGCCCTCTGGATCGGGATTGCCTTCGTTGCGGGCCGTTTCCTGAAGACGATCATCGAGGCGATCCTTCCGCCCACGGGTTTCGACGACGCCGTTCGGTCGACCGGCGTTCTGCCGCCGACCGCCTTCCCGTCGAGGATCGTTGCGAACATCGCGATGATCGCGATCATCCTCGCAGCGGCAATAGAAGCGGCGAGCCAGCTTGGCGGCGGAACCGTCGCCATCTTCCTTGCCCAGGTGACCGAGCTCGGCGGCAAGGTCATCTTCGGCTCGCTCATCATCGTTGTCGGCATCTTCCTCGCGCGGATCCTCGCCAACCTCGTCGGAAGCGGGACCGGCGAGGGAAGCTATGCCCAGACGATTGTCCGCTATTCGATCATCGCCCTGTTCACGGCGATCGGCCTCACCTTCATGGGCCTCGCCGACCAGATCGTGATGCTCGCGTTCGGGCTCATCCTCGGCTCGGCCGCCGTTGCCTGCGCGCTCGCCTTCGGCCTCGGCGGACGCGACGCAGCGGCCCGGGTCCTCGAGCGCTGGGCGGAAACCGGCCAGCCCCCCGCGCGGCCGGCACCGCCGCGACGTATTCGCCAGGCTCCATCCGAAGACGAGCAGCCCCCACTGGTCTGATGACCTTCGACGAGGCCATCCAGTTCGCTCTGACCCTGCCAGGGACCGAGCTCGGCACGAGCTACGGCAAGCCTGCGGTCAAGGTCATCTCGAACGGCCGGGCGTTTCTCTTCCCGAGCCATGAGCCCGATACCTCCTTTGGAGTCGCGATCGACCTCGACACGATCGAGATATTGAAAGAGACCGATCCCTCGACCTTCTGGCAGACCCCGCATTATGTCGGCTGGGAGGGCGTTCTGATCCGCTACGACAGCAAGGATCCGGATAGGGTCCGCGAAGTGATCGAGCGGTCGCGCGACTTTGTCGCAGCGAAGCCGAAAGCCAGGCCGCGCAAGCGCAAGTGAGCAGGTTCGAGGCTTTTGTCGCGATCGACTGGTCGGGCGCGAAGGGCAGAAGGCACAAGGGAATCGCGATCGCCGAAGCGCGCGGCGCGGAGGCCCCACGACTCATCAGGCCGGGGCATGCCTGGTCGCGAGAGGAGGTTCTCGACTGGCTTCTCAAGCGCGCGGCGAGGGAGCCGACATTGTTCGGCTTCGATTTCAGCTTCGCGCCGCCGATCCTCGAGCGCGGCGAGTATCTGCCCGGCGAAGCCGATGTCCCGAAAACCGCGAGGGCCTTCTGGGCCTATGTCGACAAGCTTTGCGACGACGCCGACCTCGGCGCCGCGAGCTTCCTCGAGGAAGCCCACCGACGCCATTTCTATTTCGGCATCGCGGACGGAGTGAAAGCCCGCTTCATGCACTTTCGCCAGTGCGATGCCCGGCTGAATGCGCAGGGCGGAAGAAAGACCGCGAGCGCCTATGACGCGATTGGCGCTGCCCAGGTCGCCAAGGCGAGCTTCTCGGGCATGCGGCTGCTTCATTCGATCGAGGGGAGGGTCGCGATCTGGCCGATGGATGAGCTGCCAGAGCATGGAAGCGCGGTCGTCGAGATCTACACCCGCATTTACCTGCGCCGCGCCGGCCTCAGCGGCACGAAGCTGCGCTCGCTTGCAGCCTTGAACGAGGCGCTTCGCGGGCTTGGAAGTCGCCCTGCCCGCCTCTCATTCGAGCCCAATGACCATCAAACCGACGCCCTAGTGACGGCGGCCGGGATGAGGCAGCTCGCGCTGGACGAGCCAAATGCCTTCGAACCCGAAGGCCTGACCCCTGAAATCGCACGAACCGAAGGCTGGACCTTCGGCGTGCTATAACGCAGAGGCGTCCCAGTGCCGGCTTAGCACAGTGGTAGTGCAGCGGTTTTGTAAACCGAAGGTCGGGGGTTCAAATCCCTCAGCCGGCACCAACCCTCACCGGGTCTGTACCGGAGACATAGGTAACACTTTTGCTCCGAACGGGTTAGGTCCCGGCTCGAGCCGGCAGGTCTCGTCGTGGAAGAAGCCGATATCGTAGTGCATGAAGCTGACGAGCCAGATCCCATCATCGACTTCCTTGATGCCGAGGCGCTAATCGCGGGCGGTGCACTTCAGATGTGTCGCCGATGTGTCGGGTCGCCCAGCCGGATACTTGCTCAGAAGAGGCTCACGCGATTGGATTGGATGAGAAGAGCCGTCACCAGGAAGCTGGTGCAGGTTAGAGCCCACGGGCTAGCAGCAAGACTGTCCAGCAAGGCCGAAAATGTCATCCGTCGCTGGCAAGTTGGAAACTGATCGGATCCTCCGCTCGAGGCTGCGAAAGGCCGGCTCATGCAAACAACTGATTGGAAAAGAGGAGTTGGTAGCCCGCAGCGAGCGTCGCAAACGTCAGGAGCGACGTCAGCACCATCACCGCGTAGACCTTCGGCGGGAGGCGGTCGGACACATGGCTCGTTGAGGATGGTGCGGTCGCGTTCTCCATCAACAGGCTGGCAAGAAGATCCGTCGCGAGCTCGCTTTCGCTTGCCGGACAATCGGCAGGCACGACCCTGTCCATGTCAGATGCCCAATCCCTGAATTGTGCTGGCCTGCGCAGGACCGACGGTTGCACCGACTGTCACGGCGCTCATTGCGAGTGCAGCGGAAATGGCGATGATCGTGCTTTTGATCGAAGACATGTTGATCGTTCCCTTTTCGACCGGCCGCTTCGTGCGGCTCGTGCCGAAGTTCATTCACGAAGCGTGCCAAGCTCAGAAATCCGCCATTCCGGCTCGACTTTGAGGCTGCAACTTCGCCGCGCCCCACCAAGGTTTGGCGAATTGTCCCATTGGTCCACGGGCAGCCAGGTGGCCGGGCAGAAACGGGACAGGCCGCCGGCGAGGCAATCGAAGAGTCTAGGCTCGCGGCCTCACCTCGCCGGAGTCACCCGCAAGAGCCAGGAAAAGGCACGGCGCAGGAATGCCTCGCCGTCGGACTTCGCAACTTCGCCATGCGCGACGACGACATGATCGGGGCTCTCGTCGATAAGCGAGCAGAGCTTGGCCCGTGCCGCTGAACGATTGCGGAAGGTCAGACGAACCTCGAGTGGGGGATAGCCCCAGCGCTCGACCATCCCCGCAGCCCTCGCAATCGGCCGCAGCCACCACGGCCAGTGTTCCTTCAGGAACTCCTCGCTGAACGGTTGCGAGAGGTCGGCAATGATCGCGGTTCGCGACTGGCGATGGAAGAACATGAGCTCGTCCAGCAAGGGCGAATTCGGGAAATAATATTGATCGATCTCCCCGGCCCAGTCAGCTGGCGGACGGTCGGTCAGCACCCCCGAAAAATGGAGCTTGGGGAACCTCGACACCGTCGAGGGAGGCCCCCAGAGCTTTGCCTCCGGAAACTTCGCCTTCCACGCTTCGAGAAAGAGATGGTGAAGCTTGTTGGGGCTTACGAGATGCCGCACCGGTCCGAGCGCACGGACCTCTCTCTCGAGCGGCTCGCTAGGATCAATTGGCGACCACAGCCAAAGCCCCCCGTCGGCGAGCCGCACAACGACCATCCGCGTCGGATAATCGAACCCAAAGAAGGAAACGGTTCCGCCGTCCGCAAACCACAAGTTCGCTCCCAGGGGAGTGAGCATGGGGACGCATTAAGCTCCGGGAGGCTCGATTTCCACCTGTAAGGCGAGCTCGCCAAGCCCCCTGGTCACCGCTGCATCAGAAGCCGGAAAGATGGCCGCATCCGACCACCGTTTGTTCGCGGAAGCAGGTCATTTCCGCGATGAACGCCAAGAAAAACAAGGATGCCCACCGACCGATATTCTGACAGACCCCCGATGCCTGCAGTGGGCGCCGAAACCGGACACCCGAACGACGCCGCCACCTGCATCTGAGAGGCACTAGTCATCGCTACCAGCTGGTACCCCTGTCCCGCATCGACTACTTTCCCGCGCCGGGAGGGGGCAAATCATGCTCAAAAGGCTTCGCGCGCAGGTCGCGTGTCACAACTGGTTCGCTGTGGCGGTCGATTTCGCGATCGTCGCCCTGGGCGTGTTCCTCGGGATTCAGGTCAGCAACTGGAACGAAGCACGGCTCGACCGCGCCGACGGTAAAGAATATCGGCAGCGGCTCTATTCCGACCTGGAATCGAACCAGCGCGATATCGCCTTCAGGATTCACTATGACGGTCAGAGCCTGGCCCACGCCCGTGCGGCCCTTCATGCACTCGACCACCCCGTCGGCGACAGCCCCGGTCAGTTCATTCTCGATGCGTATGAAGCCAGCAACCACATTCCGCAGCCGCTGCGCCGGCTCACCTATGACGAAGCGGTGGCGGCGGGAAAGGCGGAACGGCTCGGCGACCCGGATCTGCGCGAAAAGGTCGCTAATTATTATGTCGACCTCGGCACCTTCGAGCGGCTGTTCGACTACACGCCACCCTACCGCGACCTGATCCGTTCGGCGCTACCGTTCGAGGCGCAGGAGCAGGCGATGAAGGATTGTCCCGAAGTCCTTCAGGCGGACCGGTTCGGCAACGTCACGCCGAGGCTCGCCGACAACTGCCGCTCGTCGATGAACTCGAAGGCTGCCGAACGGGACGCCGCCGATGTACGCCGGATCCCCGAGCTACGGTGGCGGCTCAATCGGGTCGTTGCCGATCTCAATCAGAATATCGTGAATGCCCGAATTGTATTGGACCAGGCGGAGCGCCTGAAGCGGGAAGTGCGCCCAACGATCTGACATGATTCGCCGATCGACTGATGCCCCGCGATTAGCCAGTCCAGGCCCGTGACCGGAACGGCAGAGGAAAGTTGACGTTAGCCGCTCGCCTGCTCGCGAGGGCGGCCGATGACCATCCGCGCAACTCGCGTCAACCCGAACCAAAAGAATGTCCACGCTAGAGCCACGGCTATCTCGGGGGCGGCCCGTTGAACGCTAAAGCCGTTGATCCAGTCCTCCGCATACTCCGTGTCCCCGCCGAATGAGGGCGAGAGAAATGCAGCCAAGTAAGACCCGACCCAGCCAAAAGCACCCACCAACAGGCAAAAACCAACGGCATGCTTCCACGATTTCGGCCCGGCCCAACCAAGGCAAGCTGCCACTGCCGCAGCCGCCACAAAGTCAACGCCAAGCGGAGTCATTCGTCCATATCACCCGGCATGGCCAACGTCTGCGATGGGGTGGGAAGCTGCCACAACGTATCATCGGGAAACCCCTATCACGGCACTGGAAATCATGCGATCCACAATGATCCAGTGATCCGGATACATTCGGCACTGCGACCGGCGACCGATTAGCTGCACTTGCAGAACTCTGACCCGCCCATCGACTGGCAAGCGAGGATCGTAAAACTCCAAGCTCGTGTTGCTATCCACCGGCGGAGCTACGGCACTGGACGATGCGCGCGCACCTTCGACAAATGCGTTCAGTTCAAATCCCCAATACCACGTCCCCTTAATCTTCTCCGGCTTCGAGAATGGTAAGCAAGCCAAGTACCCTTCTCGCTCGTGGCCCGGCCCGAAGCGGGTGAGGCACTGCTGGGCTCGATCAAGAGCGACGTTGCAGTTTGTCGGCGGACTGGAATGACACTCGCCCAGAGCTGCCATACTCGCAATTGCCCAAGCCCACCGCATCTCCGGACGCTGCCGTTAGGGCCATCGTTGCTCAGCGCCACGAGCCAACCGTCTGAATAGTTCGAGGCAGACAATTGAACTGCCAAGCGTCGGAAGCGCGATCCTGTTCGCCAGCGCCAGGGCATCGGGTAACAGGATGCCGAGGAGAAGTAGGATGAACCAACTCGCGAAAGCCGCGAAGCTCACCAGGTAGAGTCCGCTGAAGACGAGGAACGCGCGTCTCGGAGTAATCATCTGACCAGAGAATACGCCACGCTCAAATTTCTGCATAGGCTGGGAAGGGGAAATTCCCCGAACTGCTACTTTTCCTTCTGCGCGGCAGTCCGTGCGGCCTGCATAAGCGTGAGCGCTGTCTTTTCATCAGCGCTTTTGTCATCGGATGCTATTTGGATGGCGACCTGCTGGTAACGAATGGCCTCGTCCAACATCGTAACATCGCCCCGGGGGTGCGCTGACATCCAGTTAGCAAACAGCCACGCCGCCAATAAAGGCGCAGCATCGAGGCGTCCGCCTGCGTAGGCCGCCTTCCAGAGTTCCGCCGCCTTTAGCTGATCGCGTTGGACGCCATCACCATTCCAATAGATTTGTCCGAGCACGAACTCTGCGTTGGGCTGGCCTTGAGCGGCCGCCAGCTCGTACCAGTGGCGTGCCTGCGCCATGTCCTTCGAAACCCCGACGCCTTGAATGTAGAAATTGCCGAGGTCGGTCTGCGCATCGCTGTCGCCCAGCGCTGCACCTTTCCGACAAAGCGCCGCACCCTTTGTTTCGTCCTTCGGTACCCCGCGACCCGCAACGTAGAGGTTGCCAAGGGCACACATCGACTAGGCGTACCCTAGCCCAGCCACCTGTTGGTAAAGCGCCGCGGCTCGGGCGTTATCGGGTGTTCCGCCTACGCCCTTTTCGGCGCAGTGGGCCAAGTTGTGCAAAGAGTCGGCACGAGAAGCCGCCGCTTTCGCGTACCAGTCACATGCCGCAACTTCATCGCGAAGCGCCGGCGGACCGGATGCGAGTATCTCGCCCAACATCTCCTGCGCATCGGAGCGCCCGTTGGCGGCCAACGCTTCAAGGTCGGAGCGG
>DASZYL010000166.1:0-29434 GCA_035545385.1 Sphingomicrobium sp.
GGATGCTCGCCGACCGGGAGTTCCTTCTCGTGCGTCGCGCCCGAGGTTGGGCGATTGATATTGGCGAACTGGCCGCCGTTGCCGGGATTCCAGGCCCACACCTTGGGCGGCACGTAATCGGTCTGGTCGGTCACAATCGGCTCCTTCGCTCGCGGCAAGTAATGCCTAGCTAGGGAGCCGACCGGTGATGAAGAACCCCGCGCTTCGCTTGGGAGCCGCGAAGGCGGACTTTACACGTCGAGATTGGCGACGCTCAGCGCGTGATCCTGGATGAACTCGCGGCGCGGCTCGACCACGTCGCCCATCAGGCGGGTGAAGATCTCGTCCGCCACGTCGGCCTGCGCCACCTCGACCTTGAGCATCGAGCGGTTGGCCGGATCGAGCGTGGTTTCCCAGAGCTGCTCGGCGTTCATCTCGCCCAGCCCCTTGTAGCGCTGCACCGACATGCCTTTGCGGCCCGCCGCGAGCACGGCCTCGAGCAGCTCCGAGGGACGCGTGATCGGGACAGGCTTTCCCTTCGTGTCGGAATCGGCCTGCTCTGCGACCTCGTCGCCCTCTCCTGCCGGCGCTGCCGGCTCGGCTTCGATCGGAGCGCCTTTCTTCAGCGTCCTCAGGACCGAGGGCTTGGCATAGGTCGCAGCCTGCTCTCGAGCCAGCATGTCGAGCTTGCGCCCCTCGGTCGAGACGAGGAAGCTCGGCTCGATGATGTAGGCGTCGGTGACGCCGCGCCAGAGGCGCTTGAGAAGGTATCCCCCCTCTGCTGCGACATCGCCCGACCAGCTCGCTTCGGGATCGCCGGCCTTCAGCCATTCGGCGACCCTGGCGATCGCGCTGGCCTTGCCGTCCGCGGTGAGGTCGGTCCTGAGCGCACCATTGATCGCCAGCGCCTCGATCAGCGCCGGATCATATTTGCGCGGCGCGTAGCGCATCAGCGTTCGCATTCGCCGTGCATGGTCGATCAGGGACTTGAGGTCCTTGCCCGAACGCTGGCCGTCGGCGGTATCGAGGACGAGACCTTCGAGCCCGGCTTCCTCGAGATAATCGTCGAGCGCCGTGTCGTCCTTCAGATAGACTTCCGACCGCCCGCGACTGACTTTGTAGAGTGGCGGCTGGGCAATGTAGAGGTGCCCGTTCTCGATCAGCTCGGGCATCTGCCGGTAGAAGAACGTCAGCAGGAGAGTCCGGATGTGAGCGCCGTCGACATCGGCGTCGGTCATGATCACGATCTTGTGGTAGCGAAGCTTCTCGAGATTGAACTCCACGCGTCCGATCGACGTGCCGAGCGCCTGGATCAGGGTCCCGATTTCCTTCGAACCGAGCATCCGGTCGAACCGCGCCCTCTCGACGTTCAGGATCTTGCCCTTGAGGGGAAGGATCGCCTGGTTGTGACGATTGCGGCCCTGCTTGGCCGAGCCTCCCGCGGAATCGCCCTCGACCAGGAAGAGCTCGCTGAGCGCCGGGTCGCGTTCCTGGCAATCGGCGAGCTTGCCGGGCAGTGACGCGATCCCGAGCACGGACTTGCGGCTCGCCTCGCGCGCCTTGCGCGCCGCTTCCCGGGCCGCGGCGGCGTCGATGATCTTCTGAATGATCGAGCGAGCGTTGGCGGGATTTTCCTCCAGCCATTCGCTCATCTTGTCGCCCATCAGGCTCTCGAGGGGCTGGCGGACCTCGGAGCTGACGAGCTTGTCCTTGGTCTGGGAGCTGAACTTGGGGTCGGGGAGCTTCACCGAGACGATGGCAGTGAGACCCTCGCGCATGTCCTCGCCGGTGAGCGTCACCTTCTCCTTCTTCAGCATCCCCGACTTCTCGGCGTAATTGTTCACCGTGCGCGTGAGCGCCGCCCGGAAGGCGGCCAGATGGGTGCCGCCGTCGCGCTGCGGGATGTTGTTGGTGAACGGCAGGACGTTCTCGTAATAGCTGTCGTTCCACTCCAGCGCGACGTCGATGCCGATGCCGTCCCGGACCGCCGAGATCGCGATCGGATCGGGGAACAACGGTGTCTTCGCCCGGTCGAGCCATTTCACGAAAGCGGCGATCCCGCCCTCGTAATAAAGCTCGTGCTCGACCCGCTCCTCGTGCCGGGCGTCGGCAAGGATCATCCGCACTCCGGAATTGAGGAATGCGAGCTCGCGGAAACGATGCTCCAGCCGCTCGAAGTCGAACTCGGTGATCTTGAACGTCTCGGGGCTCGGGAGAAAGGTCACGAGCGTTCCCGTCTTCCCCTCCGGCGCCGGGCCGACGACCTTGAGCGGCGCTTCGGGCTCGCCGTGGCGGAAGCGCATGAAATGCTCCTGGCCGTCCCTCCAGATCGTGAGGTCGAGCCATTCGCTGAGCGCGTTGACGACCGAGACCCCGACGCCATGGAGACCGCCGGAGACCTTGTAGGCATTGTCGTCGGAGGTGTTCTCGAACTTACCCCCGGCGTGGAGCTGGGTCATGATGACCTCGGCCGCCGACACACCCTCCTCGGGGTGGATTCCCGTCGGGATTCCGCGGCCGTTGTCCTCGACGCTCACCGAGCCGTCGGGATTGAGGGTGATGAGGACCTTGTCGCAATGGCCGGCGAGCGCCTCGTCGATCGCATTGTCGGAGACTTCGAAGACCATGTGATGAAGGCCCGAGCCATCGTCGGTGTCGCCGATGTACATGCCGGGGCGCTTGCGCACGGCATCGAGGCCCTTGAGGACCTTGATGCTCTCGGCGCCGTATGAATTGCTTCCGTTCTCGGGGGTCGTTGCCATAAGTGAAATATAGGCGTTCTTGCCGGGAAGTCACGCGCGCGCACGTGCGCGCACGCGCGAGTCCCGAAGGCGTCAGCCGCGGGCGTGCCGCTGGCCGCCGGGGCGACGCCGACCCCGGAATTTCTGCTTCCTCTGTCCGCCTTCCGGGCGGTGCGCGGCGTGGCCATCGGCGCGGTTGGGATGCCGCTGCTGCCCGGCGCTCCGGCCAGCTCCTTCCTTCCGGTGATGGGACTGCTGTGCGTCCTTGCGCTGGGCGTCGCGCTGCTGGCCGGCGTTGCGGTTCTGGCGGCGCTGACCCTCGTAGCGGCGATCGGCCTTGGTGGACGTCCGCTCGAGCGCCGGCTTCGAAGACCGCGGCGCCGGCTTCATCCGCCTGAACGCTTCGGCCGTGGCCATGAAATCCTCGGGAAGCTGTGTCACCGGAATGCGCTGGCGGGTCGTCCGCTCGATGTCGCGCAGGTACCCGCGCTCCTCGCCGCTGCAGAAAGCGATCGCGATTCCGTCCGCCCCGGCGCGCGCGGTTCGCCCGATGCGGTGCACATATTGCTCGGGGACTTCCGGAAGGTCGAAATTGAAGACGTGAGTGACTCCCGGGATGTCGATCCCACGCGCCGCGATGTCCGTCGCGACCAGGACCGAGATCTCGCCCGACCTGAACGCGGCGATCGCACGCTCGCGGTTCGCCTGGCTCTTGTTCCCGTGGATGGCCGCCGAGCCGATCCCCGCCGCTTCGAGCATCCGGACGATCTTGTCGGCTCCGTGCTTCGTCCGGCTGAAGACGAGCGCACGAGCGACCGATTCATCGCGGAGGTGAAGCGCAAGGAGAGCGGTCTTTTCCGCCTGGTTCACCATGGTGACGCTCTGGACGATGCGCTCGACGGTGGTCGCGGCCGGCGTCACCGATACCTCGGAAGGGTTGGTGAGATACTTGTCTGCCAGCTCCTTGATGGCGCGCGGCATGGTGGCCGAGAAGAACAGGGTCTGCCGCTTCGGTGGCACGAGGGCGACGATCCGCTTCAGCGCATGGATGAAGCCGAGGTCCAGCATCTGGTCGGCCTCGTCGAGGACGAGGATCTCGAGGTCGCGAAGCGAAAGGGCGCGCTGGTCAATGAGATCGAGCAGTCGTCCGGGCGTCGCGACAAGGACGTCGAGGCCGCGCGCGACGGTTCGAACGCTCCTCGAATTGGGAACGCCGCCGAAGACCACTCCGACCGAAAGCCGCATGAAACGGCCATAGGCCTGTGCGCTCGCCGCGATCTGGGCGGCGAGCTCACGCGTCGGCGCAAGCACGAGCATCCTCGCGTGGCCGGGCCTCGGAATCCTGCGCCCGGCGGCGAGGCGATCGAGCGAGGGCAGCATGAAGGCCGCGGTCTTGCCGGTGCCCGTCTGGGCGATCCCGAGCAGGTCGCGGCCCGTCAGGACCGCCGGGATCGCCTGGCTCTGGATCGGGGTCGCCTGCGAATAATCCTTCGCGGCCAGGGCATCGAGCAGGGGCTTGGAGAGCCCCAGGGACATGAATGACATTGAATCAATTCCAATATTCAGCGCGCGGACGACGCATCGATGCACCGTCCACGAGCGGGGTCAAAAAGCGCCCCGCGTGAATAGGAGAGCAAGGAAATCGAGACGCGGGCCGGTTCCGAGAACCGTTCACGCCGCTTCGAAAAGCGCCTCGTGTTGCAGTGCAATATAAAGGCAAAACGCGAAATGTCCACTTCAGGCGGGATTGGCCCGGCCCGGCTCGACATGGAACCGGGACGCTTCGCCAATGCCGTCGAACAGCAAGGCCTCGGTCGCGGTCATCCACACCTGGCCTCTCGATTCGAGGCGGGCGAAGAGGGCTGCCCGGCGTTTCGGATCGAGATGCGCGGCGACTTCGTCGAGGAGGAGGATCGGGGGCTCACCGCGCCGCTCTGCGACGAGCTCGGCATGGGCGAGGACGAGGCCGAGGAGCAGCGCCTTTTGCTCTCCGGTCGAGGATCTCGCTGCGGGCATCTGCTTCACCCGGTGCAGGACGACAAGATCCTGGCGATGCGGGCCTTCGATCGTCCTTGCCGCCGCGGCATCGCGCTCGCGATTTGAGCGAAGCGACGCCGCCAGATCCGCCACCTCCCAGCCCTCGAGCGCGATCGCGGCGCTTGCGAACCCGTCATTCGTCTCCTGCTCGACCCGCTCCTCAAGCGCGTCGATGGTCCTGCTTCGGGCTTGCGCGATCGCCGTTCCATGCTCGGCCATCGCCGCTTCGAGCGAAGAGAGCCACGAATCGTCCCAGCGCTCGTCGGTGAGCAACTTGTTCCGGGCCCGCATCGCGGCGTCGTAGCGGGTCGAATGGTGCGCATGCGCCGGCTCGAGCGCGAGCACGAGGCGATCGAGGAAACGGCGCCGCTCGCCGGCGCTGCCGGTGAAGAGGCGGTCCATGGCGGGAGTCAGCCAGAGCACCGACTGCCACTCGGACAGGCTGTTGACCGAAGAAGGCGCGCCGTTGATCCGAACCTGTCGCCGTTCCGGGGCGCCCGCGAGAGTGCCCGTTCCGATCTCTGCGACACCAATCCGGGACGCGACCGCCCAGCCGCCGCTGCCCCCTTCCCTGGCCATCTCCGAAAGGGCTGCTCCACGTAGCCCCCGACCGGGCGCAAGCATCGAAACCGCTTCGAGGAGGTTGGTCTTGCCAGCGCCATTCTCGCCAGACAGGAGAACGAACCCCGGTCCAAGCTCGAGCGAGACGGACTCGTAGGAACGAAAGTCGGTGAGGTTCAGTCGGCTGACGGGCACGGCTCCGGGCTTAGCCGCTCCATGCCGCGTCGGTCGATGGCCCGATTACTGCATGTACGGCACCGCCGCCACCGGGCATTGCTTCACTGGCGCCGGGCGCCGGTCCTCGTCGCTCCTGGTCCAGCAATCGTCGAAGACCGAGCAATAGCAGATCGCGACGTTGACCGAATCCGACTCCACGTCGTCCTTCAGCTTCTCGACGATGGCCCTGTTCGAAACCGTGATCGGCCACGAAAAGGCGTCCACCTCCTCGCCCGGGCGGATCATCCTGTCGCGCAGCTGCGAGAGCACGACATCGCGGTTGCGCATCCCCCGCAATTGCTTGGGACTATTCTTCCTCGCGTCGAGGAGGCCAGGTGCGCAGCAGTGATCGACGAGGGTGTTGAAGTCGGGAACCGGCCTTCCGTTCACCGTCATCACGACCTCGGCGATTCGCGCCGGCCCGACACCTTCGTTGCGAACCGCCAGGCGCAGCATCGGCGTCTTCATGTCGCTCGCGAGGTCGCTTGCGTAGATCTCGAGATAGGGCAGCGATTCGGCTTCGACGATCCGTTCGTTCTCGGTCACGAGGTCACGCATGATGTGGCTGTGATGCCAGGCGATGAGGATCGAGATGAACGAGACGAAGAGCGCAGCGACGGGAAGAATGAGGTCGAGGCGGCGATGGCCCGTCGGGCGATGGTGGACGTGAGGCTTGTCGATCTCGACGTCCATCTGCGCGCGCCCGTTCAGACCCTCATCGGCATGAGGACGTAGAGCGCGTTCGACTTGTCATTTTCTCGCAGGAGCGTGGGCGCGGCCGCGTCCGCGAGGTGGACCTCCACCGTATCCCCGTCGATCTCGCTCAGAATATCGAGGAGATAACGGGCGTTGAACCCGATCTCGAGCCCATCCGAGGCATAGTCCGCGGGCAGCTCCTCCGTCGCTACGCCATTCTCGGGCGAAGTGACCGAGAGCGTCACCTTGTCGCGGTCGACGCTCATCTTCACCGCGCGGGTCTTCTCGCTGGCGATCGTCGAAACGCGATCGACGCCTGCCGAGAAGCTCTTCGGATCAAGCTTCAGGAGCTTGTCGTTCGCGGTCGGGATGACCCGGTTGTAGTCGGGGAAGGTGCCGTCGATGAGCTTGCTCGTGAGAATTGCATTGCCAAGCCCGAAGCGGATCTTGGTCGGCGAGAGCGAAATCTCGACCGTTCCCTCGAGTTCCTCGAGAAGCCGGTAGAGCTCGTTGACCGCCTTCCGCGGAACGATGACGTCCGGCATGCCCTCGGCGCCGTCCGGGCGGGAAACGGTGATTCGGGCGAGCCGGTGCCCGTCGGTCGCCGCGGCGCGCATCTGGTCATCGACGACATGGAAAAAGATGCCCATGAGATAGTAGCGCGTCTCTTCGCTCGAGATGGCGAAGCGTGTCTTCTCGATGATCTCGCGAAGGGTCGCGGCCGGCAACTCGAAACGCGTCGGGAGATCGCCCTCGGCGATCACCGGGAAATCATCCCGGGGCAGAGTCGAAAGATTGAACCGCGACCGCCCGGCGACGACCTGCATCTTCCCTTCGGCGGCGGTGAGCTCGACCTGGCTCCCCTCGGGAAGCTTTCGAACGATGTCGAAGAAGGTGTGCGCCGAGACGGTCGTCGCCCCCGGCTGCGATACATTCGCCTGGATCGTCTCGTCCACCTGCAGGTCGAGATCGGTCGCCATCAGCCGAAGCGAGCCGTCCTCGCGCGCCTCGAGAAGGACGTTGGAGAGGATAGGTATGGTGTTGCGCCGTTCCACGACCGACTGGACATGGCCAAGGCTCTTCAGAAGGACCGCCCGTTCAATCGTCGCTTTCATCGCTTCAAAGCCCCATCGTCCGCACGCGTAACGGCACGGTTATAGCGAGCCGTTCCGCGCGCGGAAGTGGGGAGATGCGACTAGCGTCCTGTTGACTACTTGCCGGCCTTCTGGCCGACCGCCGGAGCGTTCGCCGCCGGCTGCTTGGCGGGCAGCAGGACGGCGTCCACTTCGTGCACCACGCCATTGGTGAACTGCTCGTCGCCCTTGGTGATGGTCGCCTTGTGGCCGGCGGAATCGGTGATCACCGTGTTCCCGCCCTCTTTCGTCGCCGTGAGGGTTCCGCCGCCCATCGTCGCGAGCGGGGCCTTGCCCTTGTTCGCGTCGATCGCCTTGTCGATATCGGCGACGAGCACCGTTCCGGGCAGGATCATGTTGGTGATGATGCCGGTGAGCTGCGCGCGGTTGCCCGGAGAAGTGTCGAAGGTTCCAGCCGGCGCCTTGCTGACAGCCTCGTCGGTGGCGACGAAGACCGTATAGGGGCCGGGGCCGGCGAGCGTCTGGTCGAGACCCGCGGCTTTTGCTGCCGCCATGAACTGGCTGTTCGCCGGAATTCCCTGGGCGATGGTCTTGTTGCCGGCAGCCTTCTCCGCTTGCGGCGACTGGACGTTGGCAGGTCCGTTGGCACTGCCATTTTCGTTCTTGTTGCAGGCACTGACGGAGAGAATCGTCGTTGCTGCAACTGCGAGCGCGAGTGCATGACTTCTCATGCGCTTGGCCTCCTTTTATGGTTTTGTGAACGAAATGGCCCGGCGAAGGATGGGTTCCATCCGCCGGGCCAAACTTCAACTCGTCATCTGGCGATCGTTCCGCCCGGCCGTCACGTCAGCAGCGACGCGACCATGGCCGTGACGAGCATCGTCGACGGGTCCACCTGGTAGATGTAGCCATTGTTGTAGCGGTACCAGGCAGTGGGCGTGTCGTAGTAGGTGCTGCGATACGCCGTCGGCACGTTGTAGATGCCGTAGCCGACCGGCAGGGGCTGGCCGATCGTGAACCCCGGCGACATCAGCGCCGCCACCGAGGTGATGAGGCTGCTGCTGGTATCGTATTGGTAGATGGCGCCAGGCGCGTACCAGTAGGAATAGTCAGCCGTCGGATAATAGAGGCTGCGATACTGCATCGGCACGTTGTAGTAGCTGTATGCCGAAGGCAGCAGCTGCCCGACGCCGTAGCCGCCCGCGTAGGTCGGAATGACGTTCACGACCATGCCGGTGTAGCAGTCCACCTGGTAGACGACCCCATAGGCATAGCGGTTGCAAAGGTTGGGATAACCATAGCCATAGCCGCCGTAGGTCGCCGGGTAGAAACTGTTGAGCCCGTAATAAGCGGGGACATAGCTCGTCATGTAGGGCTGCGGCAGGTACGTCCCGGGGAGGAAGCCGCCCGCGAGAAGCGGGATCAGCGCGCTGATCAGGCTCGAGGTCCGGTCGACCTCGTAGAGGTAGCCGCCGCCATAGCGGTAATAATAGTCCGGCGTGTCGGGATAGAGATAGCTTACCGAGCTCGGCAGGGCCGCAAGGGTCACGAAGTTCGTGACGTTCCGGACGGGCTGGCCGACGAAGCGGACCGCTTCTGACGGAGCAACGAACCGCACTCGCGGGCTCACTTCGAGAGTCCGAGCCAGCCTGCTCGTGCGGAACAGGTTGGCATTGGCGATCCGATCGGCCCGGAGCGCGTGACGTTCGGCAAGAAGGTTGCGCGACGCCATTTGCCGCTCACCGCGAATCTGCTGGCGCTCGGCCATCCTGTCCCTGGCCTGGTTCAGCCGGTTCGACTGCAGCTCCTGACGCGCGGCCATCCGGCTCTGGACGTTGTTGACGCGCTCGTGCTGGCGCTGCGCGAGCCTGCCCTGCGCATTCGGGCGCAGCTGCTGGCGCTCGGCCATTCGGTTCTGAGCCTGGTTGCGGTTGGCCCGCGCCTGCTGGCGCTCGGTCATCCGCGCCTGCGCCTGGTGGCGCGGCTGCTGGCGCTCTGCGACCCGCGTCTCATGTCGTGAATGCTGGCGCTGCGCCACGCGGGCCTGCGCCTGGCGCGACTGCTGGCGCTCGGCGCGCACCTGGTGCCCCGAACGCATCTGGTGCTGCGCACGCTGCGGACGCTCGGCCGCAGCGAATCGCTGGCGTGCCATCCGCTGCCCGCCAAAGGACTGGCGCTGCTGCCTTTGAACGGCATGCCCACCGCCGCCGCCGCCGCGACGCTCCTGCGCGTGGGCTCGCTGACCTCCGCCACCGCCACCGTGATTGGCGAAGGTGGCCTGGCGGTCCCTGCCGCCACCGCCGCCGTGCGGCCCCGCATTCGCCGGGGCTGCGATCGCCAGCGCGGCTACGCCGGCAGCGAGAAAAACCCTGGTCATAATCTGTCTCCTTCGAACGGGAAAAACGGTCCGCTCGCTCCACCGTTCCAACCGTTAGACGGATGGAGCCTGCACCCTATCGCGCCGGGGTGAACCTGAAATTGCTCGATTGTTCAGGGAGTTAGGCCTTGTTATCAGCCACCCAGGAGCATCTCAGGGACTTTATGGAAATCAGCATGAGCACTGCCGCCACGAGATAGAAGGCAAGGCAGGCCACCGCCGCGTTGCGCAGGGAATCGGCGCCATAAGTCGATTTCAGGGCGTCCGAGAGGCGTCCCATGAGGAGCGGACCGGCGCCCAGGCCAACGAGGTTGTTGATGAGCAGGAAGCTCGCCGAGGCGGTCGAGCGCATCGGTCGCGGAACGAGATGCTGGACAGCCGTGGTGACGGGCCCCAGCCACAGGATATTGACGGCGTTCCCGACCAGGAGGAGCGGCCAGGCGACCATGAGGTTCGGGGCGAGGAGGCCGAAGCCCCATGCCGGCACCGAGACGATCCAGGCGATCGCCGGAAGCTTCGCATACCAGCCCTTGTCGAGGTCGCCGAGGCGGTCGGCGAGCCAGCCGCCGATAAACACCCCGGCGCATCCCCCGATGAGCAGGGTCGAGGCGACGAACTGGGCCCGCTCGAGCAGTCCGAGGCCAAAGCTCCGCTCGAAAACCGACGGCGTCCAGAGCGCCAGCCCATAGCCGCATAGGGAGCTCGAAGACGAGGCGAAGGCGAGGAGCCAGAATGCGGGCTTGCGAGCCACGATTTGAAACGCGGCGGCAAGCGGCTGTCCAGTCGAGCCCGCCTCTTGCCTTGGCATGTCACGGACGACCAGGGCGAGGACCGGAGCCAGGAGGACCCCGGCGCCTCCCATGACGAGGAACGCAGCGCGCCAGTTGATCGCATGCGCAATATAAGCGCCGACAATCGTGCCGGCGGAGAGGCCGATCGGAATCCCGAGCGAGAAGATCGCAAGCGCCCGGGCCCTTCGCTCGGGTGGAAAATAGTCGGCAATGAGCGCGTATGACGGCGCGACGCCGCCGGCTTCTCCAACACCCACTCCAAGACGGTAGAGGAACAATTGTCCGAAGCCTGCAGCCGTGCCGCAAAGCGCGGTGAAGGCGCTCCAGACCGCGAGAGAACCTGCAACCACGGCGCTTCGGCTGGTCCTGTCGGCCAGGTAGCCGAGCGGAACTCCTAGAGCGGAGTAAAGCATTGCAAATGCGAGGCCCCCGATCGCACCGAACTGGGTATCGGAAAGCTGGAGGTCAGACTTGATCGACTGGGCAAGGATCCCGAGGATCTGCCGGTCGAGGAAATTGAAGATATAGGCGAGCAGGAGGAGCGCGAGCACCAAGGATGCGCTGCGCCGCGGCGCGGCGACAGGGTTCATGAAAGTCCTTCCAGGAGGGCGACGAGCCGCTCGACGTCCGTCGAGTCATGATAGATGGCAAAGCCGATCCTCAAGACGTCGCCGCGCACGTCGGTGACGCAATTGACCTTGTTCAGTTCCTCGTACCAGCGCTGCGCATTGGGGCTTCGAAAGGCGAGGAAGCGCGCATGCGGCCGTCCGTCCAGCGGGTTCAGGAGATCGGCCCCGCGAAGGGCGCTTGCGCCAAGCGAATCGACGAGCTGTTCCTGGAGCGCAGCGACCCAGGCACAAATGACGCTCGTCGTGAGGTCGTGCTGCCGGAGCATCCGCTGGACGGCGTTGAACCTGTAGAGCGCCGATGGATCGAATGTCGCCCCGAGAAAGCGGCGGGCGTCACCCGCATAGCCGACGCTTCCCGGAGGAAGGCTGAGATCCTCGAACTCGGCAAACCAGCCGGTGACCGGCGGTCGGGGTCCGAAACCCGGGGGAGCATGCAGAAACGCGCACCCCTCGCCCGACATTGCATATTTATAGCCGCCGCCAAGGTAGAAAGCGCTCCTTGCTGCGTCATGACCCAGCGGCTGCTCAAGGGCCATGAAGGCGTGATAGCCGTCGATCACCACCCAGGGACCTTCCGGCTTTGCCAGCGCGGCAAGTTCGTCGACCGGCTCGAAAATCCGGCCGCTTCCAAACAGCACCTGGCTGACGAGGATGAGATCGTGGGCTCCTGATCGTGCAGCCTCGAGGAAGCGCTCGGAAAAACTGTCGAACGGCTCGGCGGGGATCCGCTCGACATCCACCCACCCTTCCTCCTGCCACCTTGCGAACTGCCGCCGCGCGCTGTGAAACTCGCCGTCGCTCATCAGCACTCGAAGCCGGCAGTTTCGGCGCGGGGCGGCGGTCGCGAGACGGACAAGAAAATCGTGAGTGTTCGACGAGAAGACGATCGAATCGGGCTCGCCCCCTCCAAGCTCGCGCGCGACATGGGCCTGGGCCTCGCTCCAGACCTCCTCCATCACCTTGTCCCATTTGCGGTCGGCAAGGCGTGCCGCCTCGTCCCATGCGGCCATCTGGCCCTCGCGGCTCGCGTCTGGCCACAAATGGTGACTGTGCGCGGCGAAGTGCAGCCGTGCGGGATCTGCGCTGAGGCTGCGCGAGAACAGGGCCTTGAAACTCAAAGCTCGGTCCTGAGTGCCCACAGCTCGGGGAAGACCCGCTTGTCCAGCGTCGAACGGAGATAGGGCGCCCCGGCCGATCCGCCCGTCCCTCGCTTCCCTCCGATGATTCGCTCGACCGTCAGGACGTGCTTGTGGCGCCAGCTTGCGAGCGCATCGTCGATGTCGACCAGCTTTTCGGCGAGCTCGTAGAGCTCGAACCAGCGTTCCTCGTCGCGATAGACCTCGAGCCAGGCTTCGGCGAGCGCCGGGACCGATCGGTCAGCGACATCGAAGCCCGCGCGTTCGAGCGCGGCGATCGCGGCTTCTCGAAGGCTTCGACCCTCGAGCGCCCGCTTGAGGGCGGCGCGCTCGGTCGAACCTTCGGGATAATGTTCGAGGAACGCGGGGTTCTTGAGGCCCAGCCCGAATTCGATTTCCCGAAACTGCGCCGACTGGAACCCGGAACTCGTCCCGAGCACGTCCCGGAACTTGAGGTAATCGACGGGCGTAAGCGTCGAGAGAACGTCCCACGAAAGCGTCATGACCGCCTGGATCCGGCTGATCCGGGCCATCGCCTTGTAGGCTTCGGCGAAGCGATCCTCGTCGATGAGCCGGATCGCGAAGCGCAACTCGTGCAGCATCTCCTTCATCCACAGCTCCATCGTCTGGTGGATGACGATGAACAGGGTCTCGTCGTGAAGGTTCGAGAGCGGCTTCTGCGCGCTCAGCAACTGGTCGAGCTTCAGATAATCGGCATAGGTCATGCCTGCGGGCGTCGCGGTCATGCGACGGCGCTTAGGATAAACGGCAGCAGTGCGGAAGGTCGCCGATCAGCCGCCGCCGCCACCGGGCAGGCCGCCGCTGTTCACCGAGCCGATGCCGCCGAACAGTTCTTCAAAGAAGCTCTTCTTGCGACCGAGCGTCGGGGTATGGCGGTGCGTCGGGTTGAGCCCGAGCACCAGCTCCTTGCCGGTGCGCTGCATCGACGCGACGTTGCCGCCCTGGTCGAAGCGGACGAGAAGGGTCTCCTGCCGAGTCACACGCGGGTTCCGGAAGGCGAGCTGGTTCGTGTCCCGCGACACATAATACCAGTCATTCGGCGTGAATTGTCCGGGGAGGGTCGGCGTTCCAAGAAGCTTCTGGACCGAGGCCTTGTTGTCGACGCCGGGCTGGATCGAGGCCGCGAGCTGGGGATCGATGACTGCGCCCTTGTGCGCGTGGTTGGTCGCGCAGCCCGCTCCGAGCAGGCCCAATAATGCAATCGTTGAGACCCTGAACAAGCCGAGCTTCATGCGTCCTTGATTCCTTCCGTGGGGCGCCATACGCGCCGGATCCCTGAGCGCCTTGCATGGCAGCGCAAGGACCTCAATATGCCCGCAGCGCCAAAGCGCAAGACCGCGGCGCCGCCGCCCAGGCTTCAAGGACCTATGCTGGACTTCCTGTTCCGGAGATTAACGAGCAAGCCCAAGCGGGGGGCGGAGCTGTTCGAGGCGGCAACCGGCCTTGCGCGGCAGCCGCACTGGTACCTCGAGGGTGAGGTTCCAGATACGCTGGACGGCCGCTTCGCGGTGCTTGCAACGGTCGTGGCGCTCGTCCTCGTGCGCCTCGAAGCGGATGGCGATGAGGGCAATCCCTCGTCGGTGGCGCTGACGGAGCGGTTCATCGAAGTCATGGAAGCCGAGCATCGCGAGCTTGGCATGGGTGATCCAACGCTTGGCAGGACCGTGCGCAAGCTGGTCGGGTCGCTTGCCCGGCGAACCGACCTCTGGCGCTCGGTCACGGATGGCGGGAAGGACTGGGACTCGGCCGTTCGCGCCAGCCTCTACAAAACAGGAGTTTCGGCCGACGCGCTCGCGCACTCCAAGGGTGCCCTGAAGGACCTCTGGGCTAGCCTCGAAAAGTGCTCGCTCGAGGATATCAGCGAAGGAAGGCTTCGATGAACGACCGCTTCGCGCACCACCTGAGACTCGACCAGATCCGCGATGGGCAGCGCCTCGATCTCGTCGCCGACGATGCCGAACGCGAGGCGATTGCCGATCGCCTCGCCTTGAGTGGGCTCGACCGCCTCGATGCCCATGTCGTCCTTTCGTGCGACGGCGCAGCCGTAAGGGCCGAAGGGAGGATCGCCGCGACCCTCGAGCAGAGCTGCGTGGTCACGGGCGAGCCTGTCCCCGGTCTTGTCGACGAGCCCTTCGCAATCCTCTTCATGCCCGAGCCCGAGATCGCGGCCGGTGATGAAGAGGTCGAGCTCGCCGAGGAGGATTGTGACGTCGTCTTCTACGATGGAGCTGCAATCGACCTCGGAAGTGCGCTCGCCGACACGCTCGCTCTCAGCCTCGATCCTTACCCGAGGAGCGCAAGCGCCGACGCGGCGCTGAAGGAAGCCGGCGTTCTTACCGAAGAACAGGCGAGCCCATTCGCGGCGCTTGCCGCCCTCAAGAAGGGAGGCGACGACTCCTAGAACGGCACGTCGTCGTCGAGATCGGTGTCGAAGGCTGCCGGCTGCGGCCTCGACTGGGTCCGGGTCGATCCCGCCCCGGCACCGAATTCGTCATAATCGTCGCTGAAGGATCCGCGTCCGCCTCCCGCGCCCTCGCGGCTGTCGAGCAGCACGAGCTCACCCCGGAATCGCTGCAGAACGACCTCGGTGGAATAGCGATCGTTGCCCGACTGGTCGGTCCATTTGCGGGTCTGCAGCTGGCCCTCGAGATAGACCTTGCTGCCCTTGCGCAGGTAGTTCTTCGCGACTCGGCCGAGATTCTCGTTGAAGATGACGACCTGGTGCCACTCGGTCCGCTCCTGGCGGTTGCCGTCGCGATCCTTCCATTGTTCCGACGTCGCGACTCGAAGGTTCACGACTTCGCCGCCGTTGTTCAGCGAACGGGCCTCCGGATCCGCACCGAGATTGCCGACCAGGATCACCTTGTTCACGCCCGCCATGTTCACTCTCCTAAGCTCGAGGAGTCGCTATAGACCGAGTGCGACCGCCGTCCAGTAGGTGATGCCAGCTGCTGCATAAGCCAGCAGGAAGAGATAGCTCACCATGAACAGGGGCCACTTCCAGCCATTCGTTTCGCGCCGGGTGACGGCGATCGTCGAGATGCACTGGGGTGCGAACACGAACCAGGCGAGGAAGGCGAGGGCGGTTGCAAGCGACCAGCGATGCTGGAGCCTCTCTTCGAGCCTGGTGGTCCCTGCCGCTTCGTCCGGCGAATCGATTGAATAGACGGTCGCGATCGCGCTGACGGCGACTTCGCGCGCAGCCATCGCCGGAAGCAGTGCGAGGCTGATGTCGTGGTTGAAGCCGATCGGCTTAACGACTTTCTCGATCCCGTCGGCGATATGGCCCGCGATGGAGACCTCGCTCTGTTTCTGGCCGGGACCCGCCTGGGGCATGCTGGCGAGCGCCCAGAGGATGATCGTGGTCCCCAGGATGATGGTTCCGGCCCGCTTCAGGAAGATCTGGACCCGGGTGAGGAGCCCGATTGCGACGTCCTTGAGGGGCGGCCACTGATATTTGGGAAGTTCCATCATGAAGCCGCCGCCGCTTCCCTTCAGCACTCCCCGGCGAAGCACGTAGGCGGCGAGAAGGGCACCGCTGATTCCGACGATGTAGAGGCCGAACATGACAAGCCCCTGGAGGCCTATTCCCCATGCCAAACGGCGGTTCGGAATGAAGGCGGCAATGATCAGCGTATAAACGGGAAGGCGCGCCGAGCAGGTCATCAGCGGCGCGACGAGGATCGTCGTCAGCCTGTCCTTGGGATCGTCGATCGTCCGAGTCGCCATGATCCCCGGGACCGCGCAGGCGAAGCTCGACAGCAAAGGAATGAACGCCCGGCCGGAGAGACCGACGGCATGCATGAGCCGGTCCATGAGAAAGGCCGCCCGGACCATGTAGCCCGTGCCTTCGAGGAGCAGGATGAAGAAGAAGAGGATGAGGATCTGCGGCAGGAAGGTGATGACGGCGCCTACGCCCGCGATTGCACCATCGACGAGGAGCGAGCGCAGGAGTCCCGCGGGGACAAGGCTGGTGACCAGACCGGAAAGCCATGACACCCCTTCGCCGATCAAGTCCATCGGCGCAGCGCTCCAGGCAAAGACCGCCTGGAACATCACGAACATGATCGCCGCAAGCACGATCGGCCCGAAGACCGGGTGAAGAAGAACCGAGTCGAGCCGGTGGGTCCATCGCCGAACGGGTGTCTCGCTGACGACCGCGTGAGTCGCAATCTCCCTCGCGCGCCGCTGCAGGTGCACGAGGTCGCTCTTCACATGCTTGTGGACCCCGCATTGAGGAGCCGACAGCATGTCGTCGAGTGCCGACTGGAGCTCTCCGATCCCGCGGCGCCGGACCGCGACGGTCTCGATGACTGGAACCCCAAGCTCGTCCGAGAGCCGCTTCGAATCGAGTTCGAGGCCATCCCGCCTGGCGAGATCCACCATGTTGAGGGCAATGATCGTGGGAAGCCCGATCTCGATCAGCTGCAGCGCGAACCTCAGGTGGTTGTCGAGGTTGGATGCATCGAGGACGATCACCAGCGCATCAGGCTGGCGCTCCCCCTGCTGCTCCCCGAGGAGCACATCGCGAGTCACCGCTTCGTCGGGGCTCGCCGGCTCGAGACTGTAAGCGCCAGGAAGGTCGACCAGCTCGACCGGCCGGCCGTCGGCGAGCATCAGGCGCCCGGAATGGCGCTCGACCGTTACTCCGGGATAGTTGCCGACTTTCTGGCGCGCGCCGGTCAGCGCGTTGAACAACGCGCTCTTGCCGGCATTGGGACTGCCAGCGACGGCAACGAGCGGAATCGGGTTCACTGCTCTAGCGGAATGACTCGTACGGCGCCGGCATGCCTGCGCCGGATGGCGACCGTCATTCGACCGACCCGGATGGCGATCGGGTCGCGGCCGAATGGTCCGAGGTGAAGCGGCTCGACCATCATGCCCTCATCGAACCCGAAATGCCTCAGCCGGCGCGACTCCGATTCGTCGAGGGCATTCCACTCGATCGAAAGGACACGCGCCTTCGTTCCGACCTCAAGCTGGTCGAGACGAAGCGTTTCGGGCTGGAACGGGGCGTTCATTCTTGCGACTGATTATCATTAACGTTGGCGCATGGATAGTGGCTAATGCCGCTAGCTGACCATTAGCGGGGCGGATAGCGAAGCCGCCCGAGGAACCGCGAGAGGCTGAGGCGATGCTCCTTCGATCCGCGCCACTCCGCTTTCAGCTTCTCGATCTCCATGACGTCCTCGATCCGCCGGTCGAGGAACGCGGCGGTTTCGGTCCATCCCTCGCTCGAATCGTCAAGCCACACGAGGAGAGTCGATCCATAGACCGCCGCCAGGGTCATGCGCTTCGTGTAATGGTTGAAATCCGTGCTGGTGTCGCCGGCCATCCGCCACATGCCGTCGGCAGTTCGCCACGACGCCCGAACCGCAAGCGGGATGTTCTGCGGCATGGCGAGGATCGCAAGCGCGCGGCGCACCGCCTCGCGCGCGGGACCCATGATCTCGAGACGCCGCCAGACGAGGGAACGGATCTTCTGTCGGATCTTCAGCTGCGACAGCCGCTCGGGTGTGAAACAGGCCTCCAGGGCGCGATCGACCTCCTGGATATAGACGTCGATCATCCCCGCCTGGGTCTTGGGAAAAGCAAGGCGGGCCTGGACGGGATCGATTCCAAGCTGGCGAGCAGCCGAATCCACGGCTTTCCCGCTCCAGCCGTCGAACACCGCGTTCTCGCCGACGACGAGCGCCAGCTCGCGGCGAAGCTTCTCGAGGGGACTCGGGCGAGACATGCTTTTCAACTGGGCGGCTCGCTCGATGTGCGCAAGCCCCTCTCGGGGAGCCTGACGAGGACGAGCGCGGCGGCAATGGCAATGGCTCCGACCACGTCGGTCGCCGACAGGGTCTCACCGTAAGCGAGCCACCCGACGGTCGCGGAAATGACCGGCTGAGTGAGGAGCGCAAGCCCGACGACGAGCGGCGGGAGGGTGCCGATGGAATAGACGAGGAGACCCTGGCCGATGACCTGGCTCGAAAGCGCGAAGACCAGCAGCGGCGTCCAGTCGTGGGGCCAGATGCGCTCGGAAAGGCCGGCGCTGATGATGAGGAGGACCGGCACCGAGAAAGTGGTCGCGAGGATGAGCAGCGGCAGCGGCTCGAGCTCGGTCCGGCCGCGTTCGACGAAGATCAGGTAGCCTCCGTAGAAGAGGCCGGCGACGAGCGTCAGGAGGTCTCCCGCGAAATTGCTGGGATCGAGCTCGTAGCTGTTGCTCATGAGGAGCCCGGCACCTCCAATTGCGAGGAGGAGCGACAGGCTCTGCCTCGTCGACGGGGCCCTGTGCGCGAGGAAGAGCCCGTAAATGGCAAAGACGAAGCTTCCGGAATTTCCGAACAGGGTCGCGTTCCCAAGCTTGGTCATCCGGATACCCGCGTTCCAGGCGGCGAGGTCGAGGGAATAGAAGATCGCAGCGATGGCGACGGTCGTGATGAGGGCCCTGCGCGGCCAGTGCGCGGGCTGCCTCGCGAAATGGCCGATCACGAGGAGGAAGGGGAGCGCAAGCGCGAGGCGCCAGAAACCCGCCGCGACCGGTCCCACGTCGGCGAGACGCACGAGCCAGGGCCCGAAGGCCAGCGCGACGTTTCCAAGGAGAAGGGCGGGAAAGGCGAGTGGATGCGGATGCGGCCTGGGTGCTGTCACAAGGGCGCGCATAGCGCCCGGCGCAAATGAAGCTAGGGCGCGTATTTCACCCTGAGCTCGTAAAGCGCGAGCGCCGCTCGTGCCGCGGCCCCGCCCTTGTCGAGCTGGGCCGGATCGCACCGGGCGACGGCCTGGCTTTCGTTCTCGACCGTCAAGATACCGTTTCCGATGGCAAAGCCCTGGAGCGTGAGGTCCATGATCCCTCGCGCACTTTCGTTCGATACCACCTCGAAATGGTAGGTTTCGCCGCGGATCACCACGCCAAGGGCGACGAAAGCGCAGAAACGTCCGCTCCGTGCAGCAAGCGCAATGGCGCCCGGCAATTCGAGGGCACCGGGAACGGTGAGTGTCTCGTGCTTGTGCCCGGCCGCTTCGACCGCACGGCGGGCACCCTCGAGGAGCATGTCATTGAGCTCCGGGTAGAAACGCGCTTCGACGAGGAGGAACGTGGACATTGGCTAGTCTTCAACCTTGATGGGCCGCTCTTCGACGATGGCGAGGCCGTAGCCAGAGAGGCCGACCGGCGAGTGGCGGGTGTTTGAAAGAAGGATCATGTCGTGGATTCCAAGCGCAGCCAGGATCTGCGCTCCAGTCCCGTAGCTGCGCACCGCATCGCCCATCTCGGCGGGCTTGCCCGAGCGGAGGTCGATCGAGCGCGACAGCGAACCCTGCGCTGCAGCGTGAAGAGTGACGACGACCCCTGAACCTTCCTCCTCGATCATCCGCATCGCCGCTTTCAGGACCCCTGCCTTGGGCCCCTTTTCGCCAAGCACGTCGGCGAAAAGGTCGAGGCTGTGCATTCGCACGAGGACCGGCGCGCTTGGGTCGAGCGTGCCATAGACGAGGGCAAGCTGTTCTTCGCCGCTTGCCTTGTCGCGGAAGACCTGGGCCTGCCATTGTCTCCCGCTTTCGGCCGTGAAGGGCGAAATCGCGACGCGCTCGACGAGGTGATCCTTCTTGAGCCGATAGGCGATGAGATCCCGGATCGTCCCGATCTTGAGCCCATGGAGTCGTGCGAAATCCATGAGGTCTTCGAGCCGCGCCATCGTCCCGTCCTCGCGAAGGATCTCGCAGATCACTCCCGATGGGTTGAGCCCGGCGAGGCGAGACACGTCGACAGCGGCTTCGGTATGCCCCGCGCGAACGAGCACTCCGCCCGCGCGGGCGACGAGCGGAAAGACGTGCCCGGGCGAGACGAGCGCGTCGGGTCCGTTGGCGGCGTCGATCGCGACGGCGACGGTTCGAGCCCGATCCGCGGCGCTTATCCCCGTCGTGATGCCCTCTCGCGCCTCGATCGACACGGTGAATGCCGTTTCCATCCGGCTGCGGTTGGTCCGGGTCATCGGCTCGAGCCCGAGCTGGTCGGCGCGCTCCTTGGTCAAGGCGAGGCAGACGAGCCCGCGACCGTGACGGACCATGAAATTGATCGCATCCGGGGTCGCCATCTGCGCCGGGATGACAAGATCGCCCTCGTTCTCTCGGTCGTCATCGTCGACGAGGATGAACATCCGGCCGTTGCGGGCCTCGTTGATGATGGTCTCGGGGCCCACCAGGACCTCGGCCGATCCGCGCTGGATCAGCTTCTCGAGCCGAAGAAGCGTGTCGGCCGTCGGATTCCAGTCCGCCTGCCCGAGTTTGCGCAATGAATTGGGATGAAGCCCCGCAGCACGGGCGAGACCGGCGCGGCTGACCTCGCCGGTCGCGACAATCGCTTCGAGCTGCTCGATAAGAGTGGTGCTCATTTTCCTGCAATATCACACTATGATGTGATGAAAAGAGGAAACAGCGATGTTCCTACTGTGCGCGAGCAGCGAGCATCCGGTCGATATAGCGGGCGAGAACGTCGATCTCGACATTCAGTTGTTGTCCCTGGGTGATTTCGCCGAGGCTGGTGTGGCTGGCCGTGTGGGGAATGACGTTGACCGAGAAATGCGTGGTCCCGTCGTCCGCGTCGCGGACATCGTTGACGGTCATCGAGACGCCGTCGAGGGCGACCGACCCCTTTGCAGCGATCATCGGTCCAAGCGAACGCGGGATGCTGATGCCGACGCGCTTCGAATCGCCTTCCGGGCAGATCCCCACCACTTCGCCCACGCAATCGACATGGCCGGTGACGATATGGCCGCCGAGTTCGTCGCCGAGACGCAACGAGCGTTCGAGGTTGAGGCGCGCTCCCTCGCGCCAATGGTCGGCCGCAGTCCTCGAGAGAGTTTCGGCCGAGAGGTCGACCGCGAACCAGTCCTCGCCCTTGTCGACGACGGTGAGGCAGGCACCCGAACAGGCGATCGACGCTCCAAGATCGATCGTGTCCATGTCGAAGGACGTGTCGATGACGAGCCGAAGGTCGCCGCGCTGCTCTGCGCTTCGAACGGTCCCGACGTCGGTGACGATCCCGGTGAACATTTGCGCCGACTAGCTTTCCCGCACCCGCTCGTAAACTTCGAGACGGTCAACCCCGAGCCGCTGCTCGTCCACGAGGCGCCAGCGGCCGTGGGCGTCGGCGATCGCGTCGAGTCCCACATAACCGAAGCTCGACTTGCCCTCACCGACGATGATCGGCGCGCGGTAGATGAGAATCCGGTCGACGAGATCCTCGGCGAGGAAGGCGGTTGCTGTCGCCGATCCTCCTTCCACGAGGAGATCGTTGACGTCATGAAGGCTCATCACATCCCCCGGGCGGTGAAGGGTGACCCAGCCCTCGACCGCCTCGCCCCTCGTCAGCAAGGCGCGGCGGGGCGCGCGGTCTTCGAACCCGGGAAGCCTCACGTCGAGCCGCGGCTCGTCGGCAAGATAGGTTCCGCGGCCGACGAGGATCATGTCGCTGTGCGCGCGCTCCAGGTGGACATGCCGGCGTGCATCCTCACCGGTGATCCACTTCGATTCGCCCGAGGGAAGCGCGATCTTCCCGTCGATCGAAAGCGCGAGTTTCAAGGTGATTCGGGGCCGTCCGAGCTCCAGCCGGGTCAGCCAGCCCGAAAGGGAGCGCCTGGCGGCATCGCGGCCCACTCCGAGAGTGACCTCGATCCCCGCTCGGCGAAGGCGCCGGATGCCCTTGCCCGAGGTTCGCGGATCGGGATCCTTGAGGCCGACGACGACCCGCGCCGGGTTCGCCTCGAGCAGCAGGTCGGTGCAGGCGGGACCGCGTTCGCTTGGATGGGCGCAGGGCTCGAGCGTCACATAAACACTTGCTCCGCGAGCCTTCTTCCCCGCTTCGGCCAGGGCCACGGCTTCGGCATGAGGCCTTCCGCCAGCTGCTGTGGAACCCCTGGCGATCAGCCGGCCCGAATCCGAAACGATGATGCAGCCGACATTCGGATTGGGAGCCGAGCGGCCGCGCGCGCTTTCACCGAGCGCGACCGCCTTAGCCATCCATCCGGTGTCGTCACTCAATATGAAACTGCTTTGCGAGCTGCTTGTACTGCTCCTGGTCCGCCTTCTTTTGGGCTTCCCTTTGGGCCTGGTCCTTCTTCTGGTCGGCCCTGATGTCGGCGTCGGTGCGGTCGGGCGAATAAAGCTCGACCTCGACGACCTGCGGCGGCGGGGCAGTGTTGATCTTCGAATCGACCAGGAACTCGATCACGATGATCGCGGTGACGAGCAGCGCAAGACAGGCACCGATGACCTGCTCGCGGCTCCTCTGGCGCATGAAGGCGGCAAGGTCGCGAAGCGCTGCGCCCGGGCTCGAGGGGTGCGGGAAGAAGGACATGCCCCCAAAGATAGGGCTGGCGCACGCCGACCGCCAGCCCGCTCCCGTTCAGCCGTCGAGCTCGAAGCGGAGAGTGACGACAACCGATGAAGAAATTGCCCGGCCGTCCTCGATCGCAGGCTTGTAGCGCCAGTGCCCAAGGAGGTGCCGGCGCGCCGCCGCGAGGAAGACCGGATCAGCGCGACCGATCGGTTCGACGGCAACGACCCGGCCGTCGTCGTCGACGGTCAGCCGCAGAGTGAGCGAGGCCTCCTCTCCGGTGAGGAGCTTCGAGGGCGGGTAGGGCGGCTTCAGATCCGAGGGCGGAGTGAGGAGCTGGGCCCTGCTGCTGATTGGAAGAGGGATCGGGACAGGCGGGAGTGGCCGGATCGAAACCGTTCCGGAGTCGCCCGTCATGACCGGCTCGGAAGCTTCTCCAAGGTCGAGTGGAAGGCGAGGTCCGGGAAGGCTCGGACCTTCGACCCGGTGGACGTCCCTGGCATGTGAATCGCGATTGGGGGTCGAGCGCGTCGGCGGGGTTGGCGGCGGCGGCTCCGGGGTCAGTGTAACCCTTATGATGCGCGTCGGTGGATCGAAGACGGTTGGCGGGAGGGCCATCTTCGCACTCATGACGAGCGCGATGACAACGATGTGAGCCAAGATGACGAACAGCAGGGCGTTGGGACTGGACTGGCGCGCGCCGATGCGGGGACGACTGGCGGCATATGCAAGCATCTGGACCTCCTCTCCCAGAGCGGCTCCGTGCAACTGGATGTTACAACATAACGTTACAGGATTAAAGTGGCTTTGTTGCGGTTTTGGTCAAAAGGAACTTGCTAGCGGCGCGCGGCCGCCTCGAGCCGGCGGACAGCGCGTTCCTGTCCCATTGCGGCAAGAAGCGGAGCCATCTCGGGACCGCTGTCCCGGCCCGTCAGCGCCAGCCTCAGCGGATGAAACAGCTCGCGCCCTTTCCTGCCGGTGCTGTTCTTCAGCTCCTGGGTGAGAGCGCGCCACGGTTCGGCCGACCAGTCCAGCTTCTCGGCGAGCGCGGCCGCGTCCTTCACGAGCAGCCGCTCCTCGTGGCCAAGCTCCGGTGGCTCGATCTCCCCGTGAAGCACCGAGAACCAGGCGGCGAAATCGCCGAGGCGCTCGAGGTTGCCGCGAAGTGCGAGCCAATCCTCCTCGCTCGCATTTCCAGGAAGACGATCCGCGACCGCCGAAAAGTCGAGATGGTGGAGAAGTCGTGCATTCACCAGCTCGACCTCGTGGGGGTCGAAATGCGCAGGCGCTCGTCCAAAGGTCGAAAAATCGAATGCGGCGGCGAGTTCGTCGAGCGAGGCGAGCGGCTCCACCGGCTGCGAGGTCCCGATCCTCGCAAGCACGTCGAGAAGAGCCATCGGTTCGACACCCTCCTCGCGCAGATGCTCTGCTCCATAAGAGCCGAGCCGTTTCGAGAGCTTCCCCTCCGCAGCGACGAGCAGGGCTTCGTGCGCGAAATGGGGAGGCTTGCTCCCCAGCGCCTCGAACATCTGGATCTGCACCGCGCTGTTCGAGACATGGTCCTCTCCGCGCACAACGTGTGTGATCCCAAGATCGATGTCGTCGATGACGCTTGGGAGCAGGTACAGCCAGCTTCCATCCTCGCGCCGGACCACGGGATCGCTCAGCAGTTTCGGGTCGAACCTCTGCTCGCCGCGGATGAGGTCGCTCCAGCCGATCGGCGATTCATCGTCGAGCCGGAACCGCCAATGCGGCGCGCGTCCCTCGGGCACCGGTTCGCCGGGCGCCTTCCTTTCGTAGACTGGCGGCAATCCCCGGCCGAGCAGGACCTTGCGACGGAGCTCGAGCTCTTCCGGGGTTTCGTAACAGGCATAGACCCGGCCGGCAGCCTTCAGCCTCTCGAACTCGCGCTCGTAGATCCCGAAGCGCTCGGACTGTCGGACCACCCTGTCGGGGACAAGTCCAAGCCATTCGAGATCATCCCGTATCGCCTGGTCGAACTGCGCCGTCGATCGCTCTCGATCGGTGTCGTCGATCCTCAGGATGAAGGTCCCGCCGCTCCGGCGGGCAAAGAGGAAATTGTGAAGCGCCGTCCGGATGTTCCCAACGTGAAGACGCCCTGTCGGCGACGGCGCGAACCGGGTGACGACGCTCATCGCGGCAGCTTCGTTCGAGGGCCGGTGTGGAAAGAATTGCTGATCGGATAGCGACGGTCCCGCCCGAAGTTGCGTTCCCCGATCTTCACTCCGGGGGGCGCCTGGCGGCGCTTGTACTCGGCCTTGAGGAGCTTCGATTCGATATCTGCGACAAGCGAGATATCCTCGCCCGTGGCGGCAGCGACTTCCCCCACCGAGAGCTCCTTCTCGACGAGGCCCTCGAGGATCCGGTCAAGAACCGAATAGGGCGGCAGGCTGTCCTCGTCCTTCTGTCCGGGACTAAGCTCGGCGGTCGGCGGTTTCGTGATGACCCGCTCGGGCATCACCGGGCCGTCCGGCCCGAGCGCGCCTTCGGGCCTGTTCGCGTTGCGCCACCTCGAAAGCGCGAAGACGGTTGTCTTGTATGCATCCTTCAGCACCGAATAGCCGCCGGCCATGTCGCCATAGAGCGTTGCATAGCCAACGCTCATCTCGCTCTTGTTGCCCGTGGTAAGAAGCATCTGCCCGCCCGAATTGGAAAGAGCCATGAGAGCGACCATGCGCAGCCGCGCCTGCACGTTCTCGGCCGCGACCTTGCTCATGTCCGGGATCATCGTGCCGACAGCCTCGACCGCAGGAACAATGGAAACGACGTCATGGCGGCAGCCGAGAAGGCGCGCGCACTCGCGTGCATCCTCGAGGCTCTCACGGCTGGTATAGTTGGAAGGAAGCATGACGCAGGTCACCCGTTCCGGGCCAAGCGCATCCACCGCGACCGCTGCCGAGAGCGCACTGTCGATTCCGCCCGAAAGCCCGAGGATCACGCCGGGAAAGCCGTTCCGGTCGACATAATCGTGCAGCCCAACCATCATCGCCCTGTAGACATCCCCTGGAAACGCATCGAGCTCGTGAGCCTCGCGCGTCGCGCAGCGCCAGCCCTCGCTTCCCAGCTCCCAGTCGGTGACGAGAAGTGCTTCGTCCCAGTCGCACATCTGCACGACGCGCTCGCCATCGGGATGGACGATGAACGAGGATCCATCGAAGGCCAGCTCGTCCTGGCCGCCAACGCGGTTGAGGTAGGCGATGGGGAGCGCCGTCTCGAGCGCTCGCGAACGGATGAGGCGGTAGCGCTTGTCGTCCTTGTCGAGCTCATAGGGACTTCCGTTGGGAACGAGGAGGATCTGCGCCCCCTTGCGGGCAAGATGCGCGCAGACGACCTCTTCCCAGATGTCCTCGCATACCGGCACTCCGATCTTCACGCCCCTGAAGTCGATCGGCTCGGGAAGTGGGCCTGGCACGAAGACCCGCTTTTCGTCGAACGTGCCATAGTTCGGAAGCTCGTGCTTGAGCGTCCGTCCAAGCACTCGCCCGCCATCGGCGAGGACCATGGCGTTATAGTTGGAGCCCCCCTCGTTCACGATCGTGCCGATGAGGAGCGCGGGGCCGGGCTCGGTTGTCGCGGCGACAAGCGCGTCGGTGCATTCGTGCGCTCGCCGGACAAACTCGGGCTTCAGGACAAGGTCCTCGGGCGGATAGCCGACGAGCTGGAGCTCGGGGCAGAGCAGAAGGTCTGCACCCACTGCCTTGCGACGCATCTCGAGTATCGCGGCGGCGTTCCCCTCGAGATCGCCGACGCGTTGGTTCATCTGCGCGAACGCAATGCGGAGGCGGTCGGTCATTGGGGCGATTTAGCGAGCATCCTTCGCCCCGCAACCTTTACGGAACCGCGCCTGCCTCGCTAAAGCCGAGTCGCCGCTGGGGAAACGCGACATGAAATTGCTTGCCGGGAACAGCAACCTGCCGCTGGCCCGTTCGATCGCTGAATATCTCGAGACACCTCTCACGGACGCGAGCGTCCGGCGATTTGCCGACGAGGAAGTGTTCGTCGAGATCAACGAGAACGTTCGCGGCGAGGATGTCTTCGTCGTCCAGTCGACGTCCTATCCGGCGAACGACAATCTCATGGAGCTCCTGATCTGCATCGACGCGCTGAGGCGTGCTTCTGCAAAACGAATCACGGCCGTGCTCCCCTATTTCGGGTATGCCCGGCAGGATCGAAAGCCAGGTCCACGAACGCCGATCTCCGCGAAACTGGTCGCGAACCTGATCACGACCGCCGGCGCGAACCGGGTTCTTTCGATCGATCTTCATGCCGGGCAGATCCAGGGCTTTTTCGACATCCCGACGGACAATCTCTTCGCATCGCCGGTGATCGCCACGGACATCCATGCGCGCTTCGGCAACCGCGACCTCCTCGTCGTTTCTCCGGATGTCGGCGGAGTGGTTCGAGCAAGAGGCCTCGCCAAGCGCCTCGACAACGCCCCGCTCGCGATCGTCGACAAGAGGCGCGAACGCGCCGGCGAATCGGAAGTCATGAACATCATCGGCGACGTTGCCGGACGCACCTGCATCCTCGTCGACGATATCGTCGATTCGGCAGGGACTCTGTGCAATGCCGCGGCAGCCCTGAAGCAACAGGGCGCACAGGAGGTCTTCGCATATTGCACGCATGGCGTGCTCTCCGGAGGAGCCGCCGCGCGGGTCGCGAAATCAGAGCTCAGCGAGCTCGTGGTCACGGATTCCATCTGTACCGGCGAACCCGACCCCAAGGGCAGCAAGATCCGCCGGCTCACCATCGCTCCGCTCCTCGCCGAGGCGATCCGCCGAATCTCGGACGAAGCGTCGGTATCGAGCCTTTTCGACTGAGCCAGAGCCAAGATGTGCAATCTCTACCGGATCGAGAAGAACCCGGATGCGATCCGCAGGCTCTTTGCCGACGTCCAGATCCCACTCACCTTCCCCGAGGGGATTCCCAACCTCGAACCGCGGGACGTCCGGATCACCGAGAAGGCGCCGATCGTCCGCTTCAATGCCGATCAGGGCGTTGCCGAGCTGGTCGAACGGCGATGGTCGTGGCCGGCTCCCGGCGGGAAACCCGTATTCAACATGCGTTCCGATGGTCGCGAGTTCTCGCGCGACCGTTGCCTCGTCCTTGCGGATTCCTTCTATGAATTCACGGCGCCCGCCGATCCCAGGCAGAAGCGCAAGGACTGCTGGCGCTTCAAGCCTTCCGGCGACTTCGCGATTGCCGGGATCACTCGAAACGACGCTGCGGTTGGCGAAGCCTTCACGCTTCTGACGGTGCCACCGGGGCCTGACATCGAGGGCTATCACAGCCGCCAGATCGCATTGCTTGGCCCGGAGCGCTGGCGCGCGTGGCTGGATGGATCGGGGCCCTCGAAAGAGCTGCTTCGGCCGAGCGCTGCTGGCGAGCTGGAAGTCGCTTCTGCCTGAAAGGAACACAGATGGACGACGTCATCCTCAGGGATTTCGAGCGCCCGGACGAGGTCCGCGAATTCGAGCTCGGCAAGTTCGAGATCATCAAAATCGGCGGAATGACTCTCGGGCGAGCCACCTATCAACCGGGATGGAAATGGTCCGGGCATGTCGGCAAGCCGCTGGGGCAGGCCTCCTGCAAGGTCGAGCATGTCGGGATGGTCGTTTCGGGCTGCGCGGTCGCGGCGATGGATGACGGACGAATCATGGAATTGCGACCGGGAAAGATCTTCTACATCCCGCCGGGACACGACAGCTGGGTGGTCGGCGACGAACCCTATGTCTCGCTCCACTTCCTGGGCGCCGATGATTATGCGGCGGGACATGATTGAGCCCCCCGCGCGTTAACGCGCCATGCCAACTGTCCTCGTTACCGGCGCGAACCGCGGCATCGGCCTCGAGTTTGCCCGTCAATATTCCGCCGATGGGTGGGACGTCATCGCCACCGCCCGCCAGTCCAGCCCTGAACTCGACCGCCTTGGCCTTCGCGTCGAGCGGCTCGACCTTTCGGACGCCGAGGCCGTCGCCTCCTTTCCTGCCATGATCGGCGGGCCGATCGACCTCTTCATCGCCAACGCTGGAACCAATCACCCGATGAACACCGAGGGCGCAAAGAACGCCCGCGACTGGCAGGTCATGATGATGGTCAACGCGATCGCTCCCTATCAGCTCGGAAAGGCGCTGCTTTCCCGGACGAACCCCGGTGCCAAGATGATCGCCCTCTCGAGCGGAATGGCGAGCATCGCCCAAAACAGCGGCGGCTGGGTTCCCTACAGGACCTCGAAAGCCGCGCTGAACATGGCCTGGAACTGCCTCGCCCTCGAGGCCCGGCCCGCGGGCGTAACCTGCGTCGCCGTCAGTCCGGGCTGGGTCAAGACGCGGATGGGAGGCGCGAGTGCGGAGATCACGGCGGACGAGAGCGTCGCCGACATGCGCGCATTGATCGAGCGACTGACGATCGACGACAGCGGGCGTTTCCTCCGGCGCGACGGTTCGGACCTGCCCTGGTGACCTTGCCAGCGCGCGGAAGCCCCTCTATAGGCCCGCGCTCTTCCAGCTTCTGGAAACAACAGAACGCGCCCGGCCAAAAGGGCTGCCGCGGCCGTTCAAGAACGTCAGGAGACGAAAATGCCCAAGCTCAAGACCAAGAGCGGCGTGAAGAAGCGCTTCAAGCTCACGGCGACGGGCAAGATCAAGCATGGTGTCGCAGGCAAGCGCCACCGCCTGATCAGCCACAATGCCAAGTACATCCGCCAGAACCGCGGCACCGAAGTGCTCGCCGACGCCGATACGGCGCGGGTGAAGCTCTGGGCGCCCTACGGCCTGAAGTAAGGAGTACTCGACATGGCACGCATCAA
>DASZYL010000167.1:0-13239 GCA_035545385.1 Sphingomicrobium sp.
CCGCGCTCACCCGCACGAAACCACATCAAAAGTGGGCACGAAAGTGGGCATTTAGCGCCGCTCTCGGAGTTTTCCTTTAGATATCAAAGAGAATTGGCGGAGACGGAGGGATTCGAACCCTCGGTACGAGTAATCCCCGTACGGCGGTTTAGCAAACCGCTGGTTTCAGCCACTCACCCACGTCTCCGAGTGCGGCCCCTTCGCAGGAAGAGCGCGCTATATAAGCGCAATTCCGAAGCTTCAACCTGAACGGCGCAGCTATTTCGCGGTGACCTCGAGGCGCATGTCGAGGCTCGTCGATTCTCCGGGATCGAGCATCCGCATTCCAAGCTCGGGCCATTCATCCTCGGGTGCGTTCAGCGCCGCATTGGCGTGTGTCACCGGCTCGGCCGCGAAAATGCCGGCCGCCGGAGGCGAGTAGACCTGGAAGAACTTCGCTTCTGACGACGTGAGGCGAAGTTCGTACGGCCAGTCGGGATCGCTCATCCGTGCCTCACCGCTCCACCCGCCAAACCCGTTGTCGAGCTCCTGGCCGCAGACCAGGCGATCTCGAAGCTCGTAGCGGCCCTTTGCCGGGACCTTCTCGACGGGGAGCACCTTCTCGTCGATCGTCCAGGTGCAATCGACCTCCGTGTCGATCCGGGTCTCGGCCCCGCAGTCGAAGTAGGGGTGTTGGCCAAGGCCGCATGGCATCGGCTCGTTGCTGGTGTTTCGGCAGGTGAGGCGGACCGAGTACCCGTTTACGTCGAGCGTGAACTCCTGGGAAGCCTCGTATGACCAGGGCCATCCGTCCGCCTCGTGGCGGTAAATCAACACGGCGCTGGCTTCGTCCTGCCGCTCCACGCTCCAGGGATTCAGCCACCCATGGCCATGAAGGGGACTGGGATCCCCGGCCATGTTCGGCTCGAGGCGCACCTCGCGGCCGCGGAAGGTAAAGGAGCCGCCCCGAATCCGGTTGACGTAGGGGACGAGAGGGAACGAGCAGGCGTCGAGGACCTTTTCCAGGGGAGTGTGGCATTTGCGCAATATCGCCCTGGGTTCACCGGTGCCGTTCCACTCGAGCGCAGAAATTGCTCCGCCAATTGAAGGGCTTATGGTCAGGGAGAGGCGGCCGCTCCGCAGCGTCAGCGGCCCGACATATGAAGGTTTCATTTCAAAACTGTTCACAGCTGGGCAACTTCACTGGGGATAAGCCTCGAATATGCGTTGCGCGAGGAATCGCGCCAAATGTATTTAACGCCCCGGGGCCGGGGAGGGTCACTGATGAAACGACGCGTAAAGGATTTCGTCGACATTGCGGACCATGTGTCCCTCGACGATCTCATCGAGAAGCTGGCGGAGGTCCGCGACAGCCTTCCTAATGGATCCGAAGCCGAGCTGAGACTTCGCGGAGACGAGTTCTTTGGCAAGAGGATCACCATTTCCTACTTCCGCGAGCAGACGGACGAGGAAGCGGCAATCGAGAAGCGCTACGCCGAGGCCACCAGGGAAGCCAAGCAGAAAGAGCTCGAGCGACTCCAGGCCGAGCTTGGGGTCGTCTGCTATGCCGCTCCGGGGAACCGCGGGAAGCTCAAGATCGTCGCCTGAGCGCTCCGATCAGGCTGGCCTGAAGTTCAAGGCCAGGCCGTTCATGCAATAGCGAAGACCCGTCGGCTTTGGCCCATCCTCGAACACGTGGCCGAGGTGACCGCCGCAGCGCTCGCACAACACTTCCGTTCGTTCCATCATCAGGCTGTGATCCGCCCGGGTCACGACGGCATGGGCGAGCGGCTTCCAGAAGCTCGGCCAGCCGGTCCCGCTCTCGAACTTGGTCGTCGAACTGAAAAGGGGAAGGGTGCAGCCTGCGCAGATGAAAGTGCCGCGGCGATGCTCCTTCAGCAAGGGGCTCGAGAATGGCCGCTCGGTCGCCGCCTGGCGAAGCACCGCGTAGCGCTTGTCGCCGAGCATCCGCTTCCACTCCGCATCCGAGTGATTGACTGAAAAATGGAGGCTCGCCGCCGAGCTGTTGCCTCGGCCGAACAGCAGCAATCCCGCAGCTCCCGCGAGTCCCATGCCGATAAACGTGCGGCGGTCGTTCATAGCTCGTTCTATCTCCGTAACTTCAAGGGTTGCTGTGTCGAGTAGCCGACTTTAGCTGAACCAAGCTGGAACCCAGTCCGCGCGAAGTTAAATGACGAGCCGGATGTTAGCCCCGCCTTCGGGCGCCGTCAGCGCGCAGATCGACCCGCCATGGGCGAGCGCGACCTGCTTCGAAAAGGAAAGGCCGACGCCGCTTCCTCCCTTGTGAGTGGTGTAGAAGGGGAGGAAGATGTCCTCACGCCGGTCTTCGGGGATCCCCGCGCCGTTGTCTCGAACCTCGATCCGGCAATGGCCGGTCGCTTCCCGGGTCAGCGACAGGGCAACGATCGGGGATTCGACGTCGGCGACCGCCCGGACGGAGTTCCGGAGAAGGTTGAGCACCGCCTGCGACAGGAGCTCGGCGTCGCCGTCGATGCTTAGCGACTTGGGCGTCACCTCGACCCTCGCATCGATCTCGCGCTCCGTCGCATTGGCGAGAGCAAGCCGCATGATCTCATCGGCCCAGGCCTTCGCCCTGAACGGCCGCCGGTGGACTTCGGGCGCCTGCGCGAACTCGCGATAGCTCTCGACGAAGCGGAGGATCCCTTCGGCGCGCCTCGCGACGGTCTCGGTCGCGGTCTTTGCATCGGCGAGCGCATCGTCCTTCCTGGCGGCGGAAGCGACGAGGTCCGCGCCGGTGCGGGCGAGCGAGGTCACGGGGGTCAGCGAATTCATGATCTCGTGGGTGAGCACCCGAACGAGGTCCGCCTGGGCCGCGACCTCGAGCGCTCCAAGCTCGCTCTGGACAGGAAGGATCGACATGATCGTGACCGGCTTGTCGAGGCGCGCGACCTGCGCCGAGGCGAAGATCGCTTTCTGGGGGACTCCATCGAGCACCATCCGGGTGATCTTCCGGGTCCCGGGCGGAAGGCGGGCGGCCGCGGCGAGCTCGGGACCGAGCTCCTCGAGGTCGGAAACCCGGTTGAGGGGCTGGCGCGCGAAGAGCTGACGCGCCGCCTTGTTCAGGATCTCGACCCGGCCGTCCTCGTCGACGGAAAGAAGCGCGCTCGGCGCATCGTCGACGATCCCCGAGAGATAGCGGGTCTCCGCGCTTTCCTTCGCATGCCTTGCCTGGAGCGTCTTCAGTGCGTGGTCGAGCGTCTCTCCAAGGACGTCGAACCCGCCGCCGCTCGGGTCCGAGAAGCGCTGCGAATAATCCTCGAAGCGGACCGATTCGATGAACCGGGACACGAGGAAATTGGTGCGGCGAATGAAGTTCCAGAGGCTGGCCAAGGCCGCCACCGCGACGAGCAATGCGACGACAACCCCGGCGCGAAGGCCGGGGGTCTCGGCGGCCTTGATGACGAGGAGGACCGCCGCGATGAAAAGGATCGTGCGCCAGGCCAGCCCGAATTCGAACTTGCGCCTAAAGTCCATGCTTTTCCATTCGCCGGTATAGCGCTCCCCGGCTGAGGCCCAGTTCGCCGGCGGCGAGCGAGATGTTGAAATGGTGCATTCGAAGCGCCCGCTCGATCATCTGCTTTTCGAGCTGGTCGAGGTTCAGGCTGTGGCTCGTGTCCTGGACGACCGCTTCGCCATGGGCCCGCCTCGGCAGGGAGAAGTCGTCGGTCCGGTAGAGCCCTCCCTCGGCCATGATGACGGCCCTTTCGGCGGCGTGACGGAGCGCCCGGACGTTGCCCGGCCAGTCATGCTCCATCAAGGCCTGGAGGACGGCGGGAGGGAGCTCGCGCTCGGGCTTGTCGTACTTCTTCTCGTAGAGCCGGAGATAATGGTCGAGGATGATCGGGATATCCTCGCGCCGCTGCCTCAGGGGCGGAAGCTCGATCTCGATCGTGTTCAGCCGGAAGAGGAGGTCCTGGCGAAAGCGCTTCTCGTCCGACAACTGGTCCCCGGAAACGTTGGTCGCAGCGATGACCCGGACGTCGATGCGGGTCGGCTTGTTCGCTCCGACCGGAAGCACTTCGCGCTGCTCGAGCGCGGTCAGGAGCTTGGGCTGGAGGTGGAGGGGCAGGTTCCCGATCTCGTCGAGGAAGAGCGTGCTCCTGTCGGCGGCCTTGAGGCGCCCGATCCGCTCCCCCGCGGCACCAGTGAACGCACCTTTGACATGGCCGAAGAGCTCGGATTCGAAGAGGGTCTCGCTGGTCGCTCCAAGGTCGATGGAGACCATCGGCTCCTTCGCCCGGCGAGAACGGGCGTGGATCTCGCGGGCGACGATCTCTTTTCCGGTGCCGTTTTCGCCGAGGATCAGGACGTTCGCATCGGTGGGGGCGGCGCGCTCGATCAGCATGCGCACGCGCTCCATCGCGGGCGAGCTTCCGAGCAGCGGTGTCTCGGGGGCGGAGCCCAGTTCCGACGCGCGGCCGCGCTCCATCCGGGCATCGACACGGCTCCGTCGAAGCGCCGCTGCGCTCCTCACCGTCGCTTCGAGGCGCTCGTTGCTCCAGGGCTTGGCGACGAAGTCGCTAGCTCCCGCCTTGATCGCCTCGACCGCGATCGAGACTCCGCCGTGAGCCGTGATGATCACCACCGCCGCGTCGGGATCGATGCCCATGATCTTGCTTAAGAAGTCGAGTCCCTCGCGGCCGTCGGTCCGCGCGCGCTCGAAATTGAGGTCGAGGAGGATCGCGTCCGGGCTTTCCTTCTTCAATAACGGAAGGAGCTCGGCAGGCGAGCTGAGCGTCTCGACTCGCTCGAACATGTCGCGGAGCGCAAGGCGCGCCGCAAGGACGATGTCCGGGTCGTCGTCAACGACGACCGCGAGGTTGAAAGTCTCGGCCACGCTACTTCTGTAGCGCGACTGTCCGGAAATGAACAGTAAGCTTTTCTCCAATTTTGCATATGCACGATTGGCACGCCCCTTGCAGCGTTTTGGTCATGAAGAGGGGTTGGGAAGCAGCTGTTCAATCGGAGCCGAGAGCAATCGAGGCCCTTAAGCCGTCCATTTCCGGACAAAGCGTGTTCGGAGGCGGACAGTGAGCCTGGTCGAACTTCGTCGCGAAAAGCATACCGAAGCCGTCTCCGGCGGCGCGATGGACAAGGTCGTCGTCAGGAAGCGCATCGACAAGAGGATCCTCCTTGCCGGCGGCGTGGCAGGCCTTCTCCTCCTCATTCTCATCTTCTGGCTGTTCGCTCCGCGCGCGGATTCGATGACCGTCGCCCGCGACCGGCTGACCATCTCGGAAATCCAGTCGGGGACGTTCGAGGATTTCCTCCCCGTCCGCGCCCGGGTGACGCCGCTCGTCACGGTCTATCTCGACGCCGTCGAGGGCGGACGTGTCGACAAGAAACTGGTCGAGGACGGGGCGCAGGTGACAGCGGGGCAGCTCCTTGCCGTCCTCTCCAACGCCGAGCTCCAGCTCTCGACCCTCGAGAAGCAGGCGGAAGTCGAGCAGCAGCTCAACAATATGCGAAGCCAGGAGCTGGCGCTTACCCAGACCCGCAATTCGAACCTGAGGGACCTCAACCAGGCCGAGACGGACCTCGCCAAGGCGCGGCGCCAGTACGACCTATACAAGCCGCTCGCCGAGCGCGGCTTCGTCGCGATGAAGACCTTCAACGACACCAGGGACGACCTCGATTACCAGACGAAGCGTCTCGCGATCCTGAAGCAGAGCATCGCCCAGACCGAGGCGCTGCAGAGCAGCCAGCTCGCCCAGCTTCGCGCGGCCGCAGGCTCGCTCAACAGCTCGATGGGCGTCGCCCAGAGCAGCCTCGGGCAGCTCAACATCCACGCGCCGGTGACGGGGCAATTGAGCGGCTTCGACGTCCAGATCGGCCAGTCGCTCCAGCAGGGCGAGCGGATCGGCCAGATCGACAGCGCCGGCGGGAACAAGCTCCAGGCCGACGTCGACGAATATTATCTGGGACGGGTTTCCATCGGGCAGACCGCGACCGCCGACATCGACGGCAGGACCTACAGGCTCAAGGTCTCCAAGGTCTATCCGCAGGTGAAGAACGGCGAGTTCCAGATCGACCTGATCTTCATCGGACCGGAACCCGCCTCGATGCAGCGCGGACAGACCATCCAGGCAAAGCTGACGGTCGGCGATTCCTCGAGGGCGCTCCTCATCCCGAACGGCGCCTTCTTCAACGACACCGGCGGCAACTGGGTGTTCGTGGTCGACAGGGGAGGGAACAGCGCGACCAAGCGCCCCGTCCAGCTCGGCCGCCGCAACAGCGATTTCATCGAGGTCCTCTCGGGCCTCAAGCCCGGCGAACGGGTGATCACCTCTTCATACAGCGGCCTTACCGACAAGGACCGCCTCTCTTTCAGCTCCGGGGACTGAGGAAAGGAACACGACCGTGCTTACGATGACCGGCCTCATGAAGACCTACCGTACCGACACCGTCGAAACGACCGCGCTCGACAATGTCGACCTCGACATCGCCGACGGCGAATTCGTCGCAATCATGGGCCCGTCGGGCTGCGGCAAGTCGACTCTTCTGAACGTCATGGGGATGCTCGATAGCCCGTCGGGCGGATCCTATGTCTTCAACGGCCAGGAAGTCGCAGGGCTCTCCGAATCCCAGCTCGCGGACACGAGGAAGAGCAACATCGGCTTCATCTTCCAGAGCTTCAACCTCGTCGACGAGCTCACCGTCCGCGAGAATGTCGAGCTCGCGCTCCTCTACCACAGCTTCCCCTCCTCCGAGCGCAAGGAGAGGGTCGAGAGGGTCCTCGACAAGGTCGGGATAGCGCACCGCGCCAAGCATCGTCCGACGCAGCTTTCGGGCGGGCAGCAGCAGCGCGTCGCGGTGGCGCGGGCCCTCGTCGGGGAACCCAAGCTCATCCTTGCCGACGAGCCGACGGGCAACCTCGACACGGCGCATGGCGAGGAAGTCATGCGCATGCTTCGCCAGCTGAACCAGGAAGGCTCGACCATCGTCATGGTGACCCACTCGCCGGCGCACGCCGACTTCGCGAGCCGGGTCGTCAACATGCTCGACGGCCGGATCCTCCAGGAGCGGAGGCGCGCTGCGTAACGCCCAAAGCGGGCAAGTCCACCTCTTTGGGAAAGAGGACGGTCATCATGTGGCGGAACTATCTTCAGACGGGGCTGAGGTCGCTGACCAAGAGCCCGATGGGAACCGTGATCAATGTCGCGGGGCTGGCACTGGGGCTCGCCGCCTTCGTCCTCATCCTCCTCTTTGTCCGCTACGAGACGAGCTACGACGCCTGGCTTCCAGGCTCGGACCGCGCCTTCCAGCTCCAGCAATGGAATATTGGCGGAGACGGTGGCCCCGGGACCCAGATGACGTCGTTCCGCTCGGGGACCGCGCTCAGGAAGGATTTTCCGCAGATCGACCGCGTGGTTTACGTCGGCAAGTCGCAGCCCGCGATCATCCAGGACGGCGAAGCCTCGGTCGCCCAGAACTTCGTCTATGTCGATGGACCCCTGTTCGACATCCTCCAGCTTGCCTTCGTCGCAGGCGACAGGAAGACGGCGCTTTCAAGGCCGGGACAGCTCGTCCTCACCGCGAGCGAGGCTGCGAGGAGGTTCGGGTCTCCCTCAGCCGCGCTCGGCCGCACCCTGACCCTGGTCGCTGGCGGAAAGTCGGTCGACTACAAGGTGACGGGCGTCGTCGAGGACCCGAGGCACAGCCATCTCTCGCTGTCGATCGTCGCCCGCTACGATCCGCAAAGCTATTTCGCTGGTGCACCCGAGTTCCTCACCAACTGGATGATGAAGAACGGCTGGGTCTATGCCCGCCTGAGGCCCGGGGCCAATGTCGCCGACATCATGGCCCGGATGCCGGCGTGGGAGCGCCGCAACATCCCCGACGAGATTGCCGGCGGACAGCGCGACAATCCCGGGAAGAGCCACGACTGGAAGCTCGTGAACATCCGGGACATTCACCTCGGGACCGTCCAGGATTCGTCGATGACCCCCGGCAATGACCGCCGGACCGTCGTCACCTTCGTCGTCATCGCCGTCCTCATCCTCGGGATGGCGATCGTCAATTTCATCAATCTTTCGACCGCGCGCGCGGGCATCCGCGCGCGCGAGATCGCGATCCGGAAGCTCGTCGGCGCGTCGCGGGCGCAGCTCGTAATCCAGTTCCTCGGCGAATCGGTCGCGCTCACCGCGGTCGCGATGCTGCTCGCGATGTCGCTCGTGGAGCTCGCGCTCGGGCCGTTGAACGCCTTCCTTCGAGCCGACATCGCCATGGCCTATTTCGGGGAAGGCGGGATTGTCCTGCCGGTGATCCTCCTTGCCGTTTCGGTCGGTCTTGTCGGGGGGCTTTATCCCGCCTTCTACCTGTCGCGCTTCCGCCCCGCCCAGGTGCTCAAGGCCAACCGCTCGGCCGCCGATACGCCGGGCGCGGGAAGGCTTCGAACACTCCTCGTCATCGCCCAGTTCGCAGTCGCGATCGGGCTCTTCGTCTGCACCTCGGTGATCGCCGCCCAGACCCATTTCGCGCGCACCGTCGATCCCGGGTTCGAGCGCTCGAACCTCATCCAGATCGCCAACATCAACCGGCGCGCGCTGGCGAGCCGGATCGAGGCGCTGACCCACGAGATCTCGAGGGTGGACGGCGTTCAGGCGATGGGCCGCTCGACCATCGGAGTTGCGACCTGGGGAATGGAGAACATGCTCCTTTCGAGGCCCTCCTTCCGCCAGCCCGTGGAGCTCAACCTCTACCGCGTCGACACGCACTTCTTCGAGACGATGCGCGTCAAGCTCCTTGCCGGGCGCGGCTTCGAGGAGGGCCGCCCGACCGACGACAGCACGGTCGACATCCTCGCCGACGATCCGTCGGCGGAGGTCGCCGCGATGGCGGCGCGCGGTTACAGCGTCATCGTCAACCGCGAAGCTGCGCGCCAGCTCGGCTTTTCCGATCCCCAGACGGCCGTCGGCCAGCTGCTCCGCGCCGACGATGAGAGCAACGACCTCGACGAGCAGGCGCCAGTCACCATCATCGGGGTGGTCGAGAATACGAGGCTGCGCTCGATCCGCGATCCGATCGAGCCCATGATCTTCACCTATGACCGGCTCCAGCCCGGCTGGCTCCTCGTTCGCTACTCGGGAAAGGCGGCGAAGGTCCGGAGCGGGATCGAGCAGGTCTGGAAACGGATCGCTCCAGACGTGCCGCTCGAAGCCCAGCTTTCCGAAGACATCGTCCAGGACCTCTATAGCGCCGAGGCGGCAAGGGCGATGATATTCGCCGGCTTCTCGGCGCTCGCGGTCGTCATCGGGAGCCTCGGCCTGTTCGGCCTTGCCGCCTTCACCGCCGAGCGCCGGACCAAGGAGATCGGGATCAGGAAGGTCTTGGGAGCCACGGTCCGCGACATCGTCCAGCTTCTTGCCTGGCAATTCTCGAAGCCCGTGATCCTCGCCAATCTCGTCGCCTGGCCGGTCGCCTGGTGGGCGATGCGCGATTGGCTCAATGGCTTCGACGTCCGGATTCCGCTGACGCCCGGGCCCTTCGTCATGGCGGGGCTCCTCGCACTCGTGATCGCGGTTGCGACGGTTGCCGGCCACGCGATCAGGGTCGCACGGATGAGCCCCATTCACGCGCTCAGGTACGAATAGGAGAAACGGCCATGTGGAGGAATTACTGGACCGTCGCCGTTCGGGCCCTTGCCAAGAGCAAGACCTATTCGATCATCAATATCGCGGGCCTCGCGATCGGAATGGCGGCCTGCGTCATGATCCTTCTCTATATCCGCTACGAGCAGAGCTACGACAGCTGGCTTCCGGACGTCGAGAACACCTACGAGCTCCAGGCCTGGTACCCGCACCCGCACGACGGCGAACCCACCCTCATGCAGATGTCGGCCTATGTCTCGAAGACGGCGGCGGTGAAGGATTATCCGCAGATCAGCAACGCGGTCTACATCTCGGACAACGAGCCGGTCCTGGTCCGCGACGGCCAGGCATCGGCGACCAAGAAATGGTGGTTCGCGGATGATGACTTCCTGAAAGTCGTGAACCTTCCGCTGATCGCCGGGGGGACGCTGACGGCCCCCGAGACCGCGGTGATCACGAGGGACGAGGCCTTGAAACGCCTCGGCACCGACCAGGTCGTCGGCAAGACCATGACCATCATCACGAGGGGCGTGAAGCACGACCTCAAGATCGTCGGGGTCTTGAAGGACCTTCCGAAGAACTCGAGCCTCGAGGTCAACGCGATCATTCGCCTCGACTACAACCAGTTCTATTCGGACGCGCCCAATTTCCTCACCGGCTGCTGGGGCTGCCAGTCGGGCTACGTCTTCGTGAAGATGCGCCCCGGCACCGACATCCGCCAGATCGAGGCGCAGGAACCCGCCTGGGAGAAGCGCAACATCCCCGACGAGATGAACGGGAATATCAAGTACAACAGCGGGCAGGACGAGGACTGGCACTTCGTCAACGTCCGCGACATCCACCTCGGCAAGGCGCAGGAGAGCTCGATCACTCCGGGGAACGACCGGCGGACGATCGCGACCTTCGCGATCATCGCCCTTCTCATCCTCGCGATGGCCGTCGTCAATTTCACCAACCTCGCGACCGCAAGAGCAAGCCAGCGGGCGCGCGAGGTCGCGCTTCGAAAGGTGCTGGGAGCGACGAGAAAGCAATTGATCGTCCAGTTCGTCGCTGAATCGATCCTCATCTCGGCGGTCGCGATGCTCCTTGCGCTTGCGCTCGTCGAGCTCCTGGTGAGGCCCTTCTCGGCCTTCCTCGACGCCGACATCAGCCTCTCCTATTTCGGAAGCAACGGGATCCTCCTCCCGGCGATCGGGCTCACCCTTCTCGTCGGGATCCTCAGCGGCCTCTACCCCGCCTTCTTCCTCTCGCGCTTCCAGCCGGCGCAGGTCCTCAAGGCCAATCGCTCGGCCGCCGAGACGCCCGGGTCGGGGCGCGTCAGAACCGTCCTCGTCGTCTTCCAGTTCGCGGTCTCGATCGGCCTCATCATCTGCACCGCCGTCATCTACGGCCAGACCGTCTTCGCCCGCTCGGTCGACCCCGGCTACAAGCGCGACCACATCCTCCAGCTGGACGAGCTGGGGAGGGCCCAGCTCTGGTCCAAGGCCGACGCGATCGTGAAGCAGATGGAGCGGCTTCCGGGGGTCCAGGCGGCTTCGCTGACCGACATCGGGGTCAATACCAACAACCAGAGCAACACCTTCATCATCCCGCCGGGATCGGACCGGCAGGTGCTGATCGGCCAGTACAATGTCGGCGGCAATTACCTCAATGCCATGGGCCTCAGCCTCAGGGCCGGGCGCTGGTTCGACGAGAACCGCCCGGCCGACGACATGACCACGCCCTATCCGCAGGACACCAATGTCGAAAAGGCGATCGCGGCGCGCGGCGTCAACGTCGTCATCAACGAATATGCGGCTCGAAAGCTCGGCTTCGCTTCGCCCGCCGACGCGGTGGGCAAGGTCGTGAGGGGCAAGCTCATTTCGGACGAGGCGGGGCCGATGAACATCACGATCATCGGGGTGGTCGGCGACACGCGGTTCCGAACGGTCCGCACCCCGATCGAGCCGATGATGTTCCACAAGGTCACCACCGGACCCGGCTGGATGATCATCCGCTACCGCGGCGATCCCGCGAGCGTCCGCTCTGCGGTCGAGCGCCAGTGGAAGATGAACACCAACGAAGTGCCGTTCAACGCCAAGTTCAGCGAGGACGTGATCGGCGAACTCTACAAGAAGGAGGACGCGAGGGCGCAGAGCTTCGGCGCCTTCTCGCTCCTTGCGGTCATCATCGGCTGCCTCGGGCTGTTCGGGCTTGCCGCCTTCACCGCCGAGCGCAGGACCAAGGAGATCGGGATCCGGAAGGTGCTGGGCGCAAGGACGCGCGACATCGTGAGGCTCCTCGTGTGGCAGTTCAGCCGCCCGGTCATCATCGCCAACATCATCGCCTGGCCGGTCGCCTGGTGGATGATGCGCGACTGGCTGAACGGGTTCGACGAGCGAATCGCGCTGACCCCCGTCCCGTTCCTTGTCGCTGCCGCGATCGCTCTTGGAATCGCGGTGGCGACCGTCGTCGGCCACGCGATCAAGGTCGCGCGCGCCAATCCCATCCATGCCCTGAGGTACGAGTGACGGGGCTCGAATAGACGCTCTTGAAGAGGACAATCCCGATGTGGCGCAATTACTGGACGGTCGCGGTTCGGGCTCTCGCGAAAAGCCGGAGCTACTCGATCATCAACATCGCCGGCCTCGCGATCGGAATGGCCGCGTGCATCATGATCCTCCTCTACATCCGCTACGAGGAGAGCTACGACAGCTGGCTTCCCGACGTCGAGAACACCTACCAGTTCCAGGCCTGGTACCCGCACCCGCAGGACGGCGAGCCGCTGTTCCTCCAGATGGCGGCCTATGTCACCAAGGACCGGGTCAGGAAGGATTTCCCGCAGGTCACGAACGCCGTCTACGGGCTTCTTTCGCAGCCGGTCGTGATCAAGGACGGGCAGGCGAGCCCGACCAGGAACTACCTCATCGCCGACGATGATTTCACGAAGGTCGTGAACCTCCCGATGGTCGCGGGCACCGGGACCCCGGCGGCCCAGACCATGATCGTTTCCGAGACCGAGGCGATGAAGCGCTTCGGGACCACCAACGTCGTTGGAAAGACGCTCTCGACGATCTCCAAGGGCGTCACCCGCGACTTCAAGATCACCGGCGTCTTCAAGGACATCCCCAAGAACTCGAGTCTCAAGATCGATGCCATCCAGCGCCTCGATTTCGAGAGCTTCTTCTCGGAAGAACCGCGGTTCCTGACCTGCTGGGGCTGCCAGTCGGGCTGGGTGTTCCTGAAGGTCCGCCCCGGGACCAACATCGCCGAGCTCCAGGCGCAGGAACCCGCGTGGGAGAAGCGCAACATCCCCGACGAACCCAATGGCTCGATCCGCTTCAACCAGGGCGACGACCAGGACTGGCACTTCGTCAACTTGAGGGATGTCCACCTCGGCAAGGCTCAGGGCGGGTCGATGACTCCGGGCAATGACAGGCGGACGATCACGACCTTTGCGATCATCGCCATGCTCATCCTTGGAATGGCGGTCGTCAATTTCACGAACCTCGCGACCGCGCGCGCTGGCCAGAGGGCGCGCGAGGTCGCGCTACGAAAGGTCCTCGGAGCAACGAGGAGGCAGCTCATCGTCCAGTTCGTCGCCGAATCGATCCTGATCTCGGCGGTCGCGATGCTGCTCGCCCTCGCG
>DASZYL010000168.1:0-20364 GCA_035545385.1 Sphingomicrobium sp.
CGTCAAAGGCGAGATCCTCGAACTGAAGAACACCATCAACACGATGGTCGACCAGCTCAATGCCTTCGCATCCGAGGTGACTCGAGTCGCGCGCGAGGTCGGGACCGAAGGGAAGTTGGGAGGCCAGGCGCAGGTGCCGGGCGTCGGCGGCACCTGGAAGGACCTCACCGACAATGTGAACGCGATGGCCGCGAACCTCACGGGCCAGGTGCGGAACATCGCCGAGGTCACGACCGCGGTCGCCTCGGGCGACCTTTCAAAGAAGATCACCGTCGACGTCAAAGGCGAGATCCTCGAGCTGAAGAACACCATCAACACGATGGTCGACCAGCTCAATGCCTTCGCTGGCGAGGTCACCCGCGTCGCCCGCGAAGTCGGAACCGAGGGAAAATTGGGCGGCCAGGCGCAGGTGCGCGGAGTCGCCGGCACGTGGAAGGACCTCACCGACAACGTCAACCTCATGGCCGCGAACCTGACCGGGCAGGTCCGCAACATCGCCGACGTGACGACCGCCGTCGCGAAGGGCGACCTCTCGAAAAAGATCACGGTCGACGTCAAGGGCGAGATCCTCGCCCTCAAGAACACGATCAACACGATGGTCGACCAGCTCAATGCCTTCGCCTCGGAGGTGACCCGGGTCGCGCGCGAAGTGGGCACGGAAGGAAAGCTCGGCGGCCAGGCGCAGGTGCCGGGCGTCGGCGGCACGTGGAAGGACCTCACCGACAACGTCAACGTGATGGCGACCAACCTCACCAACCAGGTGCGCGGGATCGCCGAGGTCGTGACTGCAGTCGCCCAGGGCAATCTCAAGCGCAAGCTCACCGTCGATGCGAAGGGCGAGATCGCCGCCCTCGCCGACACCATCAACTTCATGATCGATACGCTTTCGACCTTCGGCGACCAGGTCACCAACATGGCGCGCGAGGTCGGGATCGAAGGAAAGCTCGGCGGCCAGGCGCGAGTCCCAGGAGCTGCGGGATTGTGGCGCGACCTCACGGACAACGTGAACCAGCTCGCCGCCAATCTCACCAACCAGGTGCGCTCCATCGCCGAGGTCGCGATCGCCGTGACCAAGGGCGATCTCACGCGCTCGATCGCGGTCGAGGCCTCGGGCGAGATCGCTGCCCTCAAGGACACGATCAACGAGATGATCTCGAACCTCAAGGAGCAGACGCTCAAGAATGCCGAGCAGGACTGGCTGAAGACCAACCTCGCGAGGTTCAGCCGGATGCTCCAGGGCGAGCGCGACCTCGCGACCGTCTCCAACCTCATCATGTCGGAGCTCGCCCCGCTGGTGAACGCCCAATATGGAGTGTTCTACGTCACCAACCGCGACGAGGAGGAAACCAAGCTCGAGCTCGTCGCGAGCTACGGGGCCGAGGGGCCGGGCGAACTCAAGCAGGAGTTCAGGCTGCGCGAGGGCCTGATCGGCCAGGCCGCGGCCGACCGGCGGCCGATCCTTTTGAAGGACGTTCCGCCCGACTTCATCCGCGTCGGCTCGGGGCTCGGGCATGCGGCGCCTGCGAACGTCAACATCCTTCCCGCGCTGTTCGAGGACGAGGTGAAGGCGGTGATCGAGCTCGCCTCGTTCAGCGAGTTCAACGAGACCCACCAGAGCTTTCTCGACCAGTTGATGGAATCGGTCGGCATCGTCCTCAACACGATCGCCGCGACGATGCGCACCGAGGGACTGCTGAAGCAGTCGCAATTGCTCACCCAGGAGCTCCAGGCGCGCCAGACCGAGCTCACTCGGAAGCAGGAAGAGCTTCACGCGACCAACGAGGAGCTCCAGGAGAAGGCGCAGCTCCTCGAGAACGAGAAGAAGCAGGTCGAAGCGAAGAACCTCGAGATCGAGATGGCGCGCAGGGCCCTGGAGGAAAAGGCCGAGCAGCTCGCCCTCACCTCCAAGTACAAGTCCGAGTTCCTCGCCAACATGAGCCACGAGCTTCGCACTCCGCTCAATTCGCTTCTCATTCTCTCCAAGCTCCTCTCCGACAATGCGCAGGGGAACCTCAACGAGAAGCAGGTCGACTTCGCGAGGACCATCAATTCGGCCGGCTCGGACCTTCTCAATCTCATCAACGACATCCTCGACCTCTCGAAGATCGAATCCGGAACGGTGTCGATCGAGATCGGCGAGATGCCGATGGCCAATCTGAAGCAGCACATGGAGCGCACGTTCCGCCAGCTCGCGGCCGACAAGGCGCTCGACTTCAACGTCAGGTTCGATCCCAAGCTTCCGCAGACGGTCCGAACCGACGAGAAGAGGCTTCAGCAGATCGTCCTCAACCTCCTCTCGAACGCGTTCAAGTTCACCGCCAAGGGCAGCGTCACCTTCGCGGTGCGCTGTGCCGAGAAGGGGTGGAGCATGAGCCATCCCGTCCTTCGCAACGCCAAGCGGGCGATCGAGATCTCGGTCACGGACACCGGCATCGGGATTCCCGCGGACAAGCAGAAGCTCATCTTCGAGCCGTTCCACCAGGCGGACGGAACGACCAGCCGCAAATATGGCGGCACCGGGCTCGGGCTTTCGATCAGCCGGGAAATCGCAAGGCTCCTTGGGGGCGAGCTCCAGGTCCGTTCGACGCCCGGCGAGGGATCGACCTTCACCCTTTACGTCCCGCTCGAGACCGAGGGAGTCGAGGTGTCCGAAGGCACCGCGATCCACCTCGAGAACAGCGGCGCTGTCGTCACCAGCGCGCTTCCCACGGGGTTCGACGTCGAGGACGACCGCGACGAGCTCGGCAAGAGCCCGTTCGTCCTCATCGTCGAGGACGATGCGACCTTCGCCTCGATCCTGCTCGACGCCGCGCACGAGGCAGGCCTCAAGGGCGTGGTCTCGACGGCCGGCGCAGGTACGCTCGCGATGGCGCGAAAGCTCCAGCCGAGCGCGATCTCGCTCGACCTTGGGCTTGCCGACATCGACGGCTTCGTCCTCCTCGATCTCCTGAAGCACGATGCCGAGACGTCGCAGATCCCGATCCATGTCGTTTCAGGCGCGGGGCGAAGCCAGTCGGCGGCGGCAATGGGAGCCTTCGGGGTGACCGAGAAGCCCGCCGAGCGCGATGAACTGGTGAGGGTCTTCCGGAACCTTCGCGAGGAAGCGCAGAAGAAGCCGCGCAAGGCGCGAAAGCCCGCCAGGGCGGCGGAACCGCGCGCTGTTCCCGAGCTCTCGGGCGCGAGGGTGCTCATCGTCGACGACGATATTCGAAACATCTTCTCACTGACGAGCGTTCTTGAGAGCCATGACGTGGAGGTTCTCCACGCAGAGCGCGGGAAGGACGGAATCCTGATCCTCGAACAGACGCCGGGCGTCGATGTCGCGTTGATCGACATCATGATGCCGGAAATGGATGGGTACGAGACGATGCAGCAGATCAGGCGGCGCCCGGCGCTCGCCGATCTTCCGCTCATCGCGGTCACCGCCAAGGCGATGAAGGGCGACCGCCAGAAGTGCCTCGACGCGGGAGCGTCGGACTATATCGCCAAGCCCGTCGACATCGAGCTCCTGCTGGCGCTCCTGAGGGTGTGGGTGGCCCGTTCGCGCGAACGGGCTGAAGCGCCCGCCGTCGGATCCATGGCGATGACCCCCGCGGAATAAGCCATGAACGGGCCCGTGGGGGAGATTCCAGCCCGGATGCGTACCGGGAAAGACGAGAAGGGCGAGGGCGCCGAGCGACCGCGCGTGCTCCTCGTCGACGATGACGAGCGCAACCTCCTTGCGATCGCGACCGTGCTCGAGGACCTTGGAGAAGTGGTTCTCGCGCGCTCCGGCGAGGAAGCGCTTCGTCACCTTCTCAAGGGCGAGTTCGCGGTCATCCTGCTCGACGTCTACATGCCCGGGATGGACGGGTACGAGACCGCCCAGATCATCCGAAGCCGTGAATCCACCAAGGGCATCCCGATCGTCTTCCTCTCGGCGGTCAACAAGGAAGCCGAGCATCTCCTTCGCGGCTATTCGATGGGCGCGGTCGATTATGTGTTCAAGCCGGTCGACCCCGTGGTCCTTCGCTCCAAGGTCACCGTGTTCGTCGATCTCTTCGCAAAGACGAGGGAGATCGAGCGCAAGGCCAGGCTCGAGCAGAAGCTCCTCGACGAGGCGCTTCGAGCGAATGCCGAGCGCCTCAAGGCGGAGCAGGAGCTTCGCCGGGCGGAGCAGCGGCAGGCGGCGATCATCCAGTCGATGCCGATGGTGCTCTATCTCGAGCCCCACGATTCAAAGCGGCGCGCGCCCAATTACGTGAGCGGCGACTTCGCCTCCATGACCGGGTTCAGCTACGAAGATGTCGAGAAGGATCCCGACATCTGGTTCAAGCGGCTTCATCCCGACGACCGGGAACGGGTGATGGAGGCGCTCAACGCCCGGAGCGAGACCGGCAGGATGGCCATCGAGTATCGCTGGCAGTGCGCCGACGGACGGTACAAGTGCTTCCTCGACCAGGCGGTTCTCCTCAAGGACCTCGGTGGCCATCCGGCCGAGTTCGCGGGGACCATCACCGACGTCAGCGACCAGCGCTCGCTCGAGAGCCAGCTGGTCCAGGCGCAGAAGATGGACGCGATCGGCAAGCTGACGGGCGGCATCGCCCACGACTTCAACAACCTGCTTGCCGCCATGATCGGCGGGCTGACCCTCCTCGACAAGCGTGCCGAGCTCGACGAGGACCAGCGCAAGATCCTCGCCATGACCCGGCGCGCAGCCGACCAGGGGACCGAGCTCATCCGCCGGCTCCTCGCGTTCGCGAGGGCGCAGAAGCTCGAGCCGCAGCCGATCGACATCGCGAAGCTCAACGAGGCGCTCTCCGACCTCGTCGCCCATACGCTTGGCGGCCTCGTCCATGTCGAGTGGCGGGCGCCGAAGGCCATTTGGAAGGCCTTTGCCGACCAGGCGCAGCTCGAGCTCGCCCTTCTCAACCTCATCATCAACGCCAGGGACGCGATGCCGGCGGGGGGGACCGTGACGGTGACGGCGAAGAACATCGAGGCTCCGGCAGGCAATGACGCGGGAGTGCCTTCCGGCGACTACGTCATCCTCTCGGTCAGCGATTCGGGGGTCGGAATCGCCCCTGACCTCATCGACAAGGTAATGGAGCCCTTCTTCACCACGAAGGAGATGGGCAAAGGCAGCGGGCTTGGCCTCAGCATGGTCTACGGGTTCGCGAAGCAGTCGAACGGAGCGTTCCGGCTATCGAGCGAAGTCGGCGAGGGAACGACGGCCGAGCTCTGGCTGCCGCGCGTTCCGGCCGATCTCGAAGCCGAAAGTGCACGGACATCCGAGCCGCAACCCGAGAGCCTCCCCGCGCTTCGGGTACTCCTCGTCGATGACCATCACGAGGTGAGAAGCACGACAGCAGCGATGCTCGAGGACCTTGGCCACGAGGTGGTCGAAGCCGCCAACGGCCCCGACGCGATCGCCGCACTCAAGGAGCGTGACGGCGATTTCGACGTCCTCATCAGCGATTATGCCATGCCCCATTGCTCGGGGACGGACTTCCTCAGGGAAGCAAGGACGCTGAGCCCAGGGGTCCCGGCCGTCATCATCACCGGCTATGCCAATGCCGAGGCGATCGGCGACCGCCCCGAAGGGGTCGAGGTCGTTCCCAAGCCCTTCACTCTGACCGCGCTCCAGGCCGCGCTGTCGCGGGCCTGCGGCGCATGCGTCTCGTGAAAGTCGCCTGCCCGATCTTCGACCGGCACGCGGGCTCGAAGCGACGAGCCGTGCAACCCTCCACCGGTCTCGCCGGTTAGCGGCGAAGCGCCAGCAATTGGAAAATCCGTAAAATGGCAGGTGAACCCGCTCCGCGCGACGCGGACATCGAGAAGGTGAGCGCTGGCCTCGCGGACGGCCTCAAGACCCTGAAGTCGATGATCGCCAATTACCGGTCCCTGCTCTCGGCCGACGAGAGCGGCGAACCATTGGGGAAATTGGAAGGGGACGAACCCAAAAACGGCCCTTTGAAAGGGAACGAGGACTAGGGAACGGGCGCGGCCCGCGCGTCGGCCGAAGGGCCATCGATCTCGGGCCACCCCCTCACCCACCGGATCCGGTCGATGAGCATCACTCGCCGCGTGTTCGGTTCGTCGCTCGCCTTCTCGCGCGGGCGGCGCGCATCGACCGCGTGATAGACGATCCAGTCGGCGCCGGCGGCATCGGTGACGATCGAATTGTGGCCAGGAGCGATCCAGTAGCCGCGCTTTTGAAGGACGATGCTGTGCGGCTTTCCGGTCGCCTGCTCGAGCGTCTCGTACGGCCCTTTCGCGCTTCGCGAACGCGCGACCATGACCGCGTAATTGGCCTTTGGCCCGCAGCAATTATCCCCCGAATAGAAGAGGTAGTAATAGCCGCCCCGGCGAAGGACCCAGGCGCCCTCGACCAGCACCGGGAAGGCATCGCTGGAGCCCGGAGAAACGAGCTCGACGGGCTCGCTCGAACGCTCGAACGACATCCTGTCCGGCCCCAGTTTCTCGACCTTGATCGGCTTGAACCCGGAGCCCCAGTAAAGGAGGTGCTCGCCAGTCCCCGGATCGTCGAAGGCCTTGGGATCGATGTTCACGAAGCCTTCGCCGCATTTCAGCGGATGACCCATGTCGACGAAAGGACCCGCCGGGGAGGTCGCTGTCGCGACCCCGAGGCAGAGGCCGTGCCGCTCATCCGACGTATCCGGCTTTCCAGAATAATACATGATGTAGCGCGGACCCTCGCGGATCACGTCCGGGGCCCAGAAATCCTGCGTTCGTGACGCCCATGCCGGCTTTGCCGGAAGGGCATCGCCAAGGATCTGCCAGTGGACGAGGTCAGGCGAACGGGCGACCTGGATGTTGATCCAGCGGCCCCCGCGCTCGGTCTGGGTCGCATAGGCATAATAGAAGCCGTCGGGAGCATGGATCACCGACGGGTCGGGAAAATCGGAGTCGAGGACCGGGTTCACATATTGGGCGTTCGCGGCGGGCCGGGCGGAAGGCGCAGCGCAGCCTCCGGCGAGGAAGAGGAATACCACCAGGATCCAGGATCGAGCCACCATCGCCCGCCAGTCTATGCGAGGCTTCGCCTGCGATGAAGGGCTTCTCACCGCGATGGCCGGGCCCTATCGACAGCCGCGAAGTGGAAGGGCTCGTTCGCCTTTGCTTGACGCCGATGCGGCTCATCGCGGCGATCCTCCTTGGAGCGATGGCCCCTGCCGCCAGTCCGGCGAGCGCGGCTCCGCTCGAACCCTCCTTCGTCCCGGTCTTTCGCGAGAACTTCCCCGATGCGTTCGTCCTTCAGGCGGGAGGCCGCTTCATCGCCTACGCGACGAATGACGGGCCCAATGTGCCGATGGCGACATCGAGAGACCTCGTCCACTGGACCTTCGTGACCGACTCCTCCGGGAGGAAGAGGGACGCGCTCCCGAGGCTCGGGAGCTGGGCAAAGACCGGCTTCACCTGGGCGCCCGAAGTGATCGAGCTCGGAACGCGATACCTTCTCTATTATACAGCGAGCGACACGAGGCTCGACGCTCAATGCGTCGGCGTCGCCGAGGCCAGCGATCCCCTGGGACCATTCATCGACACGCGCCCGGAACCGATCGTCTGCCAGGAAAAGCTCGGGGGTAGCATCGATGCGAGCCCGTTCCGGGATCACGACGGAAAGCTCTATCTCTACTTCAAGAACGACGGGAACCGGGTCCATGCGCGAACGTCCCTCTGGGGCCAGCCGCTCGCTCCCGACGGGCTTTCGGTGACGGGCGAGCCGGTCGAGCTCGTGAAGGACGACCAGCGCTGGGAAGAGCGCGTCGTCGAGGCGCCGACGATGGTCCGCTCGCCCACAGGCTATGAGCTCTTCTTTTCCGGCGGCTTCTTCGGCTGGAACCCGGGCGAAGGCGGGCTCTCCCCCTATGCCATGGGCTATGCGACCTGCGCCTCGGCTCTCGGCCCGTGCGCACCGGCAAGCGAAAACCCGATCCTCCACAGCTTCTATGATCGGCGCTCGGGCTGCCTCAGCGGCCCCGGGCACCAGAGCATCTTCACGGTTGGAGAGCAGAGTTTCATGAGCTTCCACGCCTGGGAAGCGAGCAGCGGATGCAGGAAGGTCGACGACCGGCGCTACCTCTATGTCGCGCCCCTCTCGTGGAAGGACGGCAAGCCCCGGATCGGCCCGAGCCTGCGCTAGCCTTCCATGGCTTCTTTCCCCGCGCAGGCTTTCGCAATGAAATCGGCGTGGGCGGGCATCTGCTCGGCGACGAGGCGATAGCTGAGGTGCATCTTGTCGATCAGCTCCGAAGTCACAGCGGGATCGATCCGCTGGAGGGTCGGGTCCTGCTCCTCGGGGACGATTCCCTGCCCGAGGAGGATCGCGACCCAGCTCGCCGGCCCGAACAGCTCCTGCCCGTCCCTGAAGATCCGCCCCTTCGATCGCCAGAGCTCGAGCTTCGAAGCGAGCCTGTCGGGAAGCTCCATCGTCCGGCAGTAGTTCCAGAAATCCGAATCGCTGCGCCTCGTGACCTTGTAGTGGAGGATGATGAAGTCGCGGACGTCCTCGTAAACCTCCTCGACCTGGCGGTTGTATTCGTCGCGCTCGGCGGGGTTGAAGCGCCTGTCCGGGAACAACCCAAGGAGCTTCGAGATCCCGCTCTGAACGAGGTGGATGCTGGTCGATTCGAGCGGCTCGATGAAGCCCGTGGATAGCCCGAGCGAGACCACGTTCGCGTTCCACGCGAGCTTTCGCCGGCCGGTGGTGAACGAAAGATGCCTCGGAGGGGCGATCGGCTCGCCCTCGAGGTTGGCGAGAAGCAGTTGCTCGGCCGCGTCGGAATCGAGGTACCCGCTCGAATAGACGAGGCCGTTTCCCATTCGGTGCTGGAGCGGGATCCGCCACTGCCACCCGGCGCTCCGGGCGGTCGAACGGGTAAAGGGATCGGGCGGTCCCGGGAGCTCGCAAGGGACCGCAATGGCACGGTCGCAAGGGAGCCATCGGCTCCAGTCCTCGTAACCGGTGTGGAGCGCGCCCTCGATGAGAAGTCCCCTGAACCCTGAGCAGTCGATGAAGAGCTCGCCGGTGATTTCGCGCCCGTCCGCGAGCGTGACGCTTTCGACATGGCCACTTTCAGCGTCCTGGGCGACGTCGACGATCCTGCCCTCGAGGCGGGTCACGCCCTTCTCCTCGGAGTAGCGGCGGAGGAAGCGCGCGTAGAGGCTCGCATCGAAGTGGAAGGCGTAAACGAGTTGCGACAAGGGGAGGCGCGCCCCCGTCCCGGGGCGACCGAAGCGGCCGAGGCCCGCGGCCACCGCGCTCATCGACCACTCGCGGATATCGGCGAGCGGACGCCGCCTGCTCTCTCGAAGGTAGAGCTGGTGGAAGTGCACTCCGTCGACGTCGGCGCCGTGCGGCCCGAAGGGATGGAAATAGCGTTCGCCGATCGCTCCCCAGTCGACGAACTCGATGCCGAGCTTGAACGTGCCCCGGGTTGCGGCGAGGAACTCGTCCTCGTTCACTCCCAGAAGGTCATTGAAGTGAAGGAGCGGCGGTATCGTCGCCTCGCCGACGCCGACCGTTCCGATCTCGTCTGATTCGATGAGCGTGATCTCGATCGACCCTCTTGGGAACCAGGCGGACAGTGCCGCGGCGGCCATCCAGCCGGCGGTCCCTCCACCGACGATCACAAGCTTCCGGATCGAATGATCGCTCATGGAAGGCTCATCCTGCACGCGTTCGCGATTGACGCAAGCACGCCTGCGCGCTCGCTGCCGCGCGCGATTTCAAGCTGCTACACGATCGGGTGGGCCCGCTCCTCCCGCTGATCAGCTTCCGCGCTCGCCCCTCTCGACAGGCGCCGGTGGAGGCGGCGGCGGCGGTGGCGGCGGCGGTTCCGCGGCCGGAGGCGGCGGAGGCGGCGGCGGGACGTAGGCCGGAGGCGGCGGGGCGGCTGCCGGGGCAGCGCCTCCGAACTTGAACCTCACTCCGAGCGAGAGGATCCGCTCGGTGTAGCGGGCGCGCCAGGCGAAGCTCACGATGTCGCTCGTTCCGGGATCGAACACCGTGCCGGTCGGATCCATTCGGACGAGGTCCGTCTTCTGCGGCTTGGAGAGGATGTTCGTCCAGTCGCCGAAGATCGTGTAGCGGTCGAAGAACGTGTAGCTCGCCGAGAGGTCGAGCCTTCCTGGCTCATGCACCTTTTGCCTGAGGATATAGGGATTGTAGATGACCCCGCCCGCCTGCGGGCCGGTGGTCACGGTCGTGCAGCAGCTCGAGAAATCCGCGCGCTCCGACCAGTCGGCCCAGTAGGGGCTGCGCTTGTTGTAGGCGAGCCTGATCGAGGCCGGGCCGCTCTCGAACATGCCGATGATGTTGTACGACCATTTCGAAACGTTGAGCAGCGGCCGGTTGATCTGGTCCGAGGGGTCGTTCGTCAGCCTCGTGCAGGCATCCGGGTTGTTGAACCCGCAGGTCGCGACCGTGATCGGACGCGGGAACTTGGCGCCGTGCTTGAGGTAGGTGACGTTCGCCTGGACCCCGAACCATTTCAGCCAATAGGGGCCGCCGAGGAAGTCGAAGAAGGTGTTGGCCTGCGCTTCGAAGCCCCGGACATGTCCCTTGCCCGAGTTGATCGGAGCAAAGACCCTCAAGGGAAATCCGCCTTCCTCACCGAGGGTGAAGGACGAGGGCGTGACGAAGCCGGTGAACTCGTGGTCGAAAACGCCGATCGCGGCAAAGCCCGTCGGCGAGAAATAATATTCAAGGCTCGCGTCGTAATTGTTGCTCTTGAGGTCCTTGAGATTGGGGTTCCCGCCCGTGCCGACGGTTTCGCAAAGCGTCGGCGGCCCGCAATTCGGGTCGGGCGAGCGGCCGATGCTGATCGACGGGCTGAGATCGAGGAACTGCGGCCTCGTCCTTGTCTTCGTCGCTGCGAGGCGAAGCTGCAGCTCGCGGGTGAGATGGAAGCGCGCGTTGATGTTCGGAAGCCAGTAGGTCTCGCTGTCGGACGCATCCACCGGAGTGAAGTCGAGCCCTGACCCGGTATCGAGCCGCTGAGTGCCGTGGAGGTCGCGATTGGCGTGGACTCCGCGAAGGCCGAGCTGGCCGTCGACCGCGATCCCGCCGAGGTCGAATCCCCAATTGGCCTGGACATAGGCGGCGATGCTCTTCTCGTTCGCCTTGAAGCTCGCGGTCGGGTCATAGGGAGCAGGAGTCGTCGGATATCCGGCGAACGTCCGAAGCTCCGAGAGATTGTCGCGGATGCTCGAATAGGTGGGCGCGAGCCAGAAGGTCGGGAACGGCGGGTTGTCGGCGCCACGGAAGCCCGGGCTGAACGGCTCGTAATCGAGCGGGACATCGACGATCGGGGTCCCGAAGCGGGAAGTATTGTAGCGGCTTCCATATTGCCGGCTCGCGTCGCGATCGACGTAGCGGACGCCCCACTGCAGCTTGGGAAGGAAGCTCAGCCCCGTCTGGTAATCGAAATCGAGCCGGCCCTGCCAGTCCTTGCCCTTCGCCACCTGGTTCTCTTCGAAGAGGCCGCGGAACGCATAATTGGAGGGATCGGTCGGATCGAAGTTGGTGAGCTCGAAGCTCGGGATATCGCCGGGCGCTCCGATGACGAAATTGACGGTGTGCCCACAGTTGAAGGGATCGCCCGGAAGCTGGCCGCACAGGCGATAGTCGACGCTCTCGGTCGAACCCGTGAAGGTGCTGTCGGTCCGGGCGAGATCGCCGGTGATCCGCAATGGGCCCGCGTCATAGCGGCCGCCGGCCGCGAACTGGTAGGTGTTGGTCTTGTTGTAGGTGCCGCCCTGCCACCCCTCGCCCCGCCTCGGATTGAACACTGTCCCGCTCTCGGCGAGGTTGGTGCCCGGCTGGGTGACGATGTTCGTATAGGTTTGGCCGCCCCAGATCGGCTGCTCGAAGTGGCGGTCCTCGATGTCGTGGCGGAAGCCCTGCCACAGTCCCTCGACGTAGAATTCGAGGTCTGGGTTGACCCGGTACTGGATGGCGCCGTTGAGCGAGGGCCTCGTTCGAGTCGCCTCGTCATATTCGATGAGCGGCCAGTCGGGGGATCTCGTCCCGTCCGCGAACGGCGCCACGAAATAGGCGTTCTGGATGATCGAATCGAGATAGTGGAGGCGCGTGTAGGAGAAGTTGAGAAGCGCTCCGAACTCGCCTTCGTCGCCGACTTTCCAGCGGTCGGTGATGAGGATGTTGCCGTTGGGGGTCCAGCCGTGCGCCTGGCGCGGATGAAGCTCCCAGAAGGAGCCGTCGAGCTCGAAGCCCTGGAAGTCGAACGGCCGGCGCGAGCGGACGTTGATGAGCCCGGCGATCCCGGGCTCGATGAGGTCAGCGGTGGATGTCTTGAACGCCTCCAGGGCGGCGATCGCGCCCGACGGGAAATCCTGGAGCGCGACCGACCTCGTCTCGGCCGTGAAGATCTCGCGGCTGTTGTAGGTCGTCGTGTAGAAGGAGCGGTCGAGGCCGCGAAGAAGCACGCGATCGGCTTCGCCGCGTTCGCGCGTGACCTGGATTCCAGGGATTCGCGCCGCCGTATCGGAAACCGCGATATCCGGCAGCTTGCCGATGTCCCCCGCGACGATCGAATCGACGATCTGGTCGCTGTTGCGCTTGATGTTCCGAGCCGACTGGAGGGCGCGCCTCTGCCCGGTTACGACGATCGTGTTTTCACCGGGCCCCGAGGCCGCGTCCGGGCTTTGCGGAGCGTCCGCATTCTGCACCGGGTCGGCGGGATTGGTCTGGGCGGTTGCATTGGGATCGGGTGGAACGACCGGCTGGGTTTCAGCAAGAGCTGCCGACGAGATCGCGACCGATCCCAAGAGCGCAGTCGACCACAGGAATGCATGTGCACGCCGCATAATGAAGCCCCCTCCAAGCGACACGGACCAAGCTCAGGTCCTGACAACTTTAGGGGCCGGAACCGAAACATTACAAGACGTAATGGGGCAACACTGATTCACGTTAGGAAGCATAATCCCTAATCAACCTGCGCGAGCAGCGTGTCGACGCGCCGTTCCGCCGAGCGAAGCGCGTCGGGCACGCTTTTCTGTCCCGTGAACGCCGCGGCGGCTTCTTCTCCGACGATGCCCTCGATCGCGTTCTGGCGAAGCACGTAAGCGGGAAGCGGGCGCCCGATGCTTGCAAGGGGCGCAATGTCCTTGCGGTGCGGCAATGCGGCGAACCTCGGGTCTTGAAGGACGGCCCTGAACGCCGGGATATGGCCGGTGCGCGCCCAGTCGTAATTGTGCGCGGCCATGAACCTGAAGAAGCGCGCGATCGCGGCGCGCTGCTTCAAACTGCGCTTTCGCGCCGGAACGACCCAGCTGTGGCCGCTTACATATTCGACATGCGCGCCCCAGAGCCGCGGATAGGGAAAGACGGCGTAGCTCTTGTACAGTGGACGGCCCGGAGTCTCGGCTTCCTTCTGGAAGGAGCCGATCATCCACGTTCCCGTCGGGTAGATGCCGCCCTCGCCGCTCACGAAGGCCGCGATCGCGGCGGGCGTATCCATGTTCTGGGTGCCGAGTTTCTCGGTGTTGATCCGGCGGAAGAACTCGGCGACCTCGACGCCCGCCGGAGTGAACAGCCTGATGTGCCTCGGATCGGGGAAGATCACCGCTCCCTTGGCCATCATGTAGGTATAGAGATTGCGCGCCGCGAACGCCGGGTCGCCGACGTTGCTCTGGATGAGATAGGGCTTTCCGGTGCGCTCCTCGAACTGGTGCGCCTGAGCGATGAGCTCGGTCGCGCTCGTCGGGAGAATCGGCTTTCCGCCGCGCATCAGGCCGGCCTTTGAAAAGAGCTTCGTGTTCACGTGAAAGAGGCCGCCATGGGTGTCCCACGGAAGCGCGTAGACATGGCCGTACATGGTGACGCCCTGGCGCGCGGCCTCGGTGAAGTCGTCGGTCGAGATGCCCGCCGCTTCGAGATAGGAATCGACGGGTTCGACGAGTCCTTTTGACGCATAGTCGCTGATCACGCCCTCGTGCATCGTGACGAGGTCCGGCGGATCGCGCGCGGCGACCTGCGCGGTAAGCTGCGGATAGCCGGGCCAGGCGACGACGTTGACGTCGACCTGGAGGTCGGGGTTCTCGGCGTTGAACTTCGCGACAAGCGTCGTGATGATCCCGCATTCGCCTTCGGCTTTCGAGACGTCGATGCTTGCTCCATATTCGGCGCCGCACTCGCCGAAGAAGCGCTGCAGGTAGATGTGCGTTTTCCCATCGCTTCGAGAGCAGCTTCCGAGCGCGAGCGCGAGAAGGAACGCGAAAAGCGCCCGGCTCATCGGACCGCCGTTCCAGCCATCGCCCGGACGATCTGTTTCTGGAAGACGATGTAGACGATGAAGATCGGGATCGAGGCGAAGATCGCCTGGGCCATCAGGTAGCCAAGCCCGCTCGTCTGCGCATAGTTCATCTGCGCCGCGGCGAGTCCGACGGTCAGCGTATACATGTCGCTCCTCGTCGCGCTGATGAGCGGCCACCAATAATCGTTCCACGCTCCGAGGAAGGTGAAGACCGCGAGCGTCGATTGCGCGGGAACCGTGAGCGGAAGGATGATCTTCCAGAAGATTGTCCATCGCGACGCTCCGTCGAGCATCGCCGCCTCGTCGAGCTCGCGCGGAATGCCGCGCATGTAGGTCGTCATGAAGAAGACGCCGAAGGGAGCCACCAGCCCTGGAAGAATGAGCCCCGGGTAGCTGTTGTGGAGGTGGAGCCATGCAAAGAGCTGGTGCTGGACGAGGATGACGGCCTGGCTCGGGATCGCGAGGCCGAGGAGGACGAAGACGTAGAGGCTTCGCCTGAAGGGAAAGTCGAGGCGCGAGAAGCCGTATCCCGCAAGGCTCGCGAGGACGAGGACGCCCGCGGTCTGGCCGAGCGCGACGATGGCGCTGTTCAACAGCCAGCGGGTCGTGAGACTGTTGCCGAGGATCGCCCAGTAATTGGCAAGCGTGTAGGGCCCGTGGAGCGCCGCTTCGCTATGGCCGACGAGTTCCGCATTGTTCTTGAGCGAGAGGAGAAGAGTCCAAAGGAGCGGCGCAAGCATGACCGCGGAGCCTGCGAGCAAGCCCGCCCACCCGGCAGGGCCGAGGCGGCTTCGCGTCGGGCTAGCGGCCATGCCCCGCGCTTTCCCGGGCCGTCGCCCAATATTGGGTGAGAGTGACTGCGAGGATGATGAGGAAGAGGATCTCGGCCGCCGCGCTCGCATAGCCAAGCTCCCATCGTCCGAACGCGGTTTCGAAGAGGAAGAGGACGGCGGTCCTCGATGCGCCGCTCGGCCCACCGGCGGTCAGAAGCTGCGACTGGCCGAAGAGCTGCAGCTGCGCTGCGGTCTGGAGCATGACGACGAGAACGAGCGTTCGCCGGAGCGAGGGCAAGGTGATGCGCCAGAACGTCGTCCAGCGCCCCGCGCTGTCGAGCGCTGCGGCCTCGTACATGTCTTGCGGGATCTGCTGGAGGCCAGCGAGAAAGAGGAGCATCGGAAATCCCACCGACCACCAGATGGTCGTGATCGCGAGCGCCGGGAGCACGAGGTGCTGGTCGCTGAGGAAGGGCAGCGGATCGGCTCCGGCGAGCTTCGCGAGAAACCCGAGAAGCCCCGAGTCCGGCGCGAGCATGAAGCGCCAGACGAGGGTGACGATCGTCACCGAAAGAACCGCCGAGGAGAAGAATATCCCGCGGAACAGCGCCGCGACCCGGCTCGCGCGATTGAGCGCGAGCGCAAGGAGGAGAGCGATGACGGTCAGCGCCGGAACGATCATCAACGTCACTTCGAAGGTGTTGACGAGCGAGGTTCCAAAGACGGGATCGTTAAGCAGCGCGACATAATTGCCGGCGCCCACGAAATGCCCGGCTCCGAAGAGGTCGACCTGGTTGAGGCTGAGCCACGCGCCGCGGAGCAGCGGGAAGATGAGGATCACCGAATAAAGCAAGAGGAACGGCGCAACGAAGAGGAACCCGCTCCAGTCGCGCGAGCGTGTCATTCGAAGCTTCCATGATAGCCGGTGCCAGCGCCATCGAAGACATGCGCCGATGCACCGTCGATCGCGAGGCTGACCGTCTCGCCGATCCTGACCTTGCTGTCGCCTTCATCCTCGGCGGTGATCGGCTGGCCGTCGGCAAGGCGCGCGTAGACGAGCGTCCGCTCGCCAAGGCGTTCGACGAGTTCCACCTTCGCCTCGGGGCCGGCATCTTCCCTTGCGACCCGGACCGCCTCGGGCCGGAGACCCAGCCTGAAGTCGCTGTTTCGGGGAAGGGAGGAGCGTCGAACGCGGCTCTCGATGAGGGTCCCCTCGCCGATTTCGAAGCGCGCAGCGCCCTCGCCGTCGACGAGCCTTGCGCGAAGAAGGCTCATTTGCGGGGAGCCGACGAACTGGGCGACGAAGACGTTCGATGGTCTCGTGTAGATTTCCATCGGCGGCCCGACCTGCTGGATCCGGCTGTCGTTCATGACGACGATCCGGTCGGCGAGAGTCATGGCTTCGGCCTGGTCGTGGGTCACCATGATGACAGCGGCATCGACCCGCTGCTTCAGCTGCGCGAGCTCGACGCGGGTTCGCAGGCGAAGCGCGGCGTCGAGGTTCGAGAGGGGTTCGTCGAGTAGGAAGAGCTTGGGTTCCTTGACGAGCGCCCGGCCGATCGCGACTCGCTGGCGTTGCCCGCCCGACATCTGTCCGGGCTTGCGCTCCAGGAGCTCGGTGATCTCGAGCACCCGCGCTGAGGCCTCGATCCTCCGCTCGATCTCGTCCTTCGGGATCCGGGCGTTCCTGAGGCCGAACGCCATGTTCTCGCGAACGCTCATGTGCGGGTAGAGCGCATAATGCTGGAAGACCATTGCGACGCCGCGCTCGCCGGGCGGAAGCTCGTCGATACGCCGGCCCTCGAGCCACACTTCGCCGGAATCGGCCTGCTCGAGCCCGGCGATGATCCGCAGGAGCGTCGATTTTCCCGAGCCCGACGGCCCCAGGAACGCGATGAACTCGCGCGCCTCGAGTTCGAGCGAGACGCCGTCGAGGACCTGGACCGAGCCGAAGGACTTGCGGACCTCCCTCAACTCAAGGCTCGTCACTCGGCTGCTCCCCTCTTTGAAGCCAGTCTAGCCGAAGGAGGTCTGGCGGCAATAACGTGATCGATGATCGCGCGACGGGGCGCGTTCGCGATCGAAGACCGCTCTGGCCCCGCTCGCGACGACTTGGCATTAGTGAGCGCGATGCCAGTTACGACCGTTGCAATGCTTACCGCGGGCGGCCTTGCGCCCTGCCTCTCCTCGACCGTCGCTGGGCTGATCGAGCGCTATACCGAGGTCGCGCCCGGCGTACGGATCATCGCCTACCTCAATGGCTATGCCGGACTCCTCACCGGCAAGTCCGCGGAAGTGACTTCGAAAATGCGCGAGACGGCCGGCCGGCTTCACGCTTTTGGCGGAAGCCCGATCGGAAACAGCCGGGTGAGGCTCACCAACGTCGAGGATTGCGTGAAGAAGGGCCTGGTCCAGCCCGGCGAGGACCCGTTGCAGGTGGCCGCAGCGCAGCTGAGGCGCGACGGCGTCGACGTGCTTCACACGATCGGCGGCGACGACACCAACGGCACCGCGGCCGACCTCGCCGCCTATCTCAGGAGCCACGATTATCACCTGACGGTCGTCGGCCTTCCAAAGACCATCGACAATGACGTGGTCCCGATCCGCCAGACGCTGGGCGCCTGGAGCGCGGCCGAGCAGGGCGCGCTTTATGCACGCAACATCATTGCCGAATGCTCGTCCAATCCAAGGATGCTCATCGTCCACGAAGTGATGGGCCGCAATTGCGGCTGGCTGACTGCAGCGACGGCGCTCGCCCATCATCAGTGGGTCCACGACGCCCAGTTCGCCGAGTGGCTCGAGAACTCGGCCGCCCGCTGGGACGTCCACGGGATCTACATCCCCGAGCGCCCGTTCGACGTCGCGGCCGAGGCCGAACGGCTCAGGAAGACGATGGACGAGCGGGGCGGGGTCAATCTCTTCATCTCGGAAGGCGCGGGCGTTCGCGACATCGTCGCCGCGATGGAGGAAGCGGGCGAGGACGTTCCGCGCGATCCGTTCGGCCACGTCCAGCTCGACAGGATCAACCCCGGCCAGTGGTTTGCGAAGCAGTTCGCCGCGGCGCTCGGAGCCGAGAAGGTGCTCGTACAGAAGAGCGGCTATTTCGCGCGCTCAGCGCCGGCCAACGAGGCCGACCTCGCGCTGATCAGGGATTGCACCACCTATGCCGTCGATGCGGCGCTGAGGGGCGAAGCAGGAGTGGTTGGCCAGGACGAAGAGCGTGGCGACGAGCTTCGGGTGATCGAATTCGAGCGGATCAGGGGAGGCAAGGCATTCGACACGTCCGCGCCGTGGTTCGTCGACCTGCTCAACGACATCGGCCAGCCCTGAGGGTTCAGACGCTCGAGCCCCTCAGGACGACGCGTCTGGACCCGGCGCGCCTAGAAATGCCCGCATGTCGGGTCTTCCGGCGGGTTCGTGCCGCATCCCTTGTAGAATTTCTTGTCGATTTCGGAGATCGTCCCCGAGGTCTCGCATCCGACGAGCGTGATGAGCGCGGCAAGCGCCAATGCCCTGACCAAAGCTGACTTCATGGTCTTCTCCCTCTCTTTTGTCGCCCAGCGCCCTTTCCCATGGCAGCAGCCTCGCCGAGCGCGCCATCGGAACTTCTACCGATCGGAGAAATGCCCATCCGCAGTCCGGCGCGCCAGCATCGGCCCGAAGCCGCCGCTGAGACCTTGGGCGCCGGCTCGGCCTAATGAATCGTCTCGCCGCGCTCGAGCATGGCGACATATTGCGCGATCTTTCTCGCGCGGGTCTCTGGCCGCTTAACGGAGCCGATGCGGTAGAGGATCGCGTATCGGTTCGCACCCTTGAGCGTCGCAAAGAACCTTGCCGCCTCCGGATTGCCGTCGAGTGCTTCCTGAAGGTCAGCGGGAACGTTCGCCGAACTTGCAGGCTGGTAGGCTGCCGCCCACCGTCCATCGCTCTTCGCCGCTTCGATTTGCGCGATCCCGGACCTTCGCATGCGGCCCTGAGCAAGAAGCTCGGCCGCCCGTCTCTTGTTCACCTCCGACCACTGGCTTCGAGCTCTTCGGGGGGTGAAGCGTACCAGCCAATACTTGTCATCATATCCGTCGAGCTGGCCGTCTATCCACCCGTGACAAAGCGCGGCGTCGATGGCTTCCCGCTTCGTGAGGCCTGGCACGTCCGCCGATTTCTTCGGGAGCTTGAGCCAGGCACCCGCGGCATCCACGGGCTGCTGGTTGAGCCATTCCTCGAAGCTCTCGCCGTCGACAAAAACCAGGACGGGTAAACCGCCGCGCTGCTCATCCATTGATGGTGACCATAGCCGGCGAGCCGGCTCTCGGCGACCGTTCGGAAGAATTCGAGACTGGTCGTGGCGCCTGTAGTGGTCCTGAAAGACCTCGGGCAGGCTTGAGGATGCTCCCGGCGCCTCCTCTCACCTAACGGATGAGCGCGATCTGGGGTGTTCCGTCGCTCCGCGCCGCTGCACGGGTGGAGATGAAGCCTTCGAGCGGAGTGCCGTCTCCTGCATCCCTCACGACCCAGCGATGAGCAAGGAACGTCGGCTGAAGAATCTGCTGCCCTTGCCCGAGTTCGCCATAGGGACGCTCGCTCCCGTCGAAGGCAACCCAAATGAGGCGGACCGGCCGGTTTCGGACGTTGATAAAGAGGATCTGCGAAGGCGTGTTGTCACTGAAGTAGGCATGTCCAATCAATGCGTCAGCAGGGACTGGTTCGACCTCCTGGCCCTTCGCCAATGCGGGCGTCAGGAGCACCAGCATCGCTGGAATCACGCGGCGAAACATGGCCATTCTCCTGCGGCGGGCGATGCATCATCCACATCCCTTGAGCCGAGTGCAACAGGGGCTTTCCGCTCCTGTCAGACAGCAAGGCTTGCAGGTTTCACGGCTTCCCAGAGGAGCCAGCACATGGCGAAGAACGCTGCGATCGCGGCGACGACCGCAGTTCCCTCGACGAAGCCGACCCGAAGCTCCTTCTTATGGTCGGCCATGAACGCCTCGACGTAAGGCTTCAGGTCCTCGTCGGCAGTGAGCATTCCGACGTCGAGGTGGCGGCCCTTTCGAAGGAAGGTAATGATGAGCTTGGTCTCATCCTGCGAAACATCGGGGTAGCGCCGCAGGAGGTCTGCGGCTTCTTCGCGGGTGAGGCTGGCTTGCGGGTTCATCTCTTGCTCCATTCAAATGGGTGGGCTTGTTGGTCAGATCGTCGAGAGCCGTCGGCGGGAGGCTTCGGCCCGCCGCCGCTTCCCGACTTTCCTCAGCTCGCGCTCGAGCGCACGCGCACGAGGAAAGAGGCGCCCGTCGAGTTCTTCGAAGTCGTCG
>DASZYL010000169.1:0-11399 GCA_035545385.1 Sphingomicrobium sp.
CCTTCTTTTTCCTTGTCCATCACAACTCCGTCGAAACCTCGCCAGACGCACATCGTCATGACCGCCGTGGCTCGAGCATCTTCCACCCGTTCCCGGAGGGGTCGCGAAAGCTCGCGTCGACGCTTCCGTAGCGCTCGACCGGCTCCTGGGTGAACTCGACTCCTCTCGAGCGCATCTCCTCGTACGCAGTCAGGCAATTCTCGACGACGAGGACAAGCGGCGGCATTGCGCCCTTTGCGACCGCTTCGTCGAGCAATTGCGCCGTAGCCTCGTCGACGACCGGCGCCTGGGGCCTGAAAAGCCCGAGCTGGAACATCGGCTGGGCCGGATGGCGGACCGTCAGCCAGCGATAGTCGCCGTTCCTGGCGTCGGTGTGGACCTCGAACCCGAGCTTGCCCACGTAAAAGTCCAGCGCCTCGTCCTGATCGCGGACATAGATGCCGGCAACTTGCACTCCTTCGTTCATGGGACCTCCGTTTCTTCAGAGTCCCCGATATCTCCGCTCTCGAGCCGCCGCTTCTCCGAAACTGCGGACTTGAGATGGGGCCGGTGCGCTGCGCTGACGAAGCAGTGCGGAACCTCCTCGAGCGCGTGCCCGGCGGCTTTCTCGCGCTCGCGAAGCTCGCCCGGGCTTTCACCGGTGATGTCGCGAAATACCCGGCCGAAGGTCCCGAGGCTGTTCCACCCGGTCTGGAAGGCGATCTCGGTGATTGGCAAGTCCGTATCGCGAAGGAATGCCTTGGCGCGTTCGATCCGCCGAGTGAGAAGGTAGCGGTGCGGCGGGATCCCGAAGGCGTCCCTGAAAGAGCGTGCGAAATGCGCCTCTGAAACTCCGCTCACGCGTGCCAGCCTCTTCACCGGCCACTCCTCGAAGGAGGCGCAATCCATGCGGTCCTTGGCGCGTAGAAGGCGCCTCAGAAGCCTGGGATCGCGTGGCGGTCTCTTGGTCATTCTCTTTGGCTTCTAGCGACCACGTCTCCCCGGCGGCAACGGCTCGAGGGTCAAGGAAGGGCTCGGGTTTCCCGATCACCCGGCCTCGGGAACCGGTCTCTTCTTCGTCCCTTCCAGTTCCTCGACCATGTAGCGGACCTCGAAGGAAACTGCCCGGTCGCTGATTGTCCAGTCGGGGTGGAGCGCCCTTAGCTTTGGAGCGACGTCATTCGCCAGGGCGTCGCCCGAAAGGCCCTTCGCCCGCCCTTCGACGACGAGACGCTCAAGGTCGGTGAGATAGCGGCGAAAATCCTCGACATCCTTCAATGTTGCGACATCGCCGTGGCCCGGCACGTAGGTCATTCGATCGGCCCCGGCCATGCCCGCAAAATCCGCGTCGGTGGCCGCCCATTCCTTCACCGAACCGTCGATGAGGTTGGGCGGCACCTTTCGCCACAGCATGTCGCCGGTGAAGAGAACCTTCGCATCGGGCACGAGGATGGTGAGGTCACCGCCGGTATGTCCAAGGACCGTCGTAACCACGACCTTTCGTGAGCCCAGCCAGATGGTGAGATCCTTGTCGGTCACGAGGTCGGGAAGCGGAAGCGCCTCGATCCGGGCCTTGAGGTCGGGGGTGATGCTCTCGCCGAAGAGGCGGACGTTGTAGGTCCGCACCCACCCCCGGACGTTACGGTGGGCGATGATGATCGCACCCGCCTCGCGAAGCGCCTGGTCACCCCCGGTATGGTCCGCGTGGTAATGCGTATTCACGACATAGCGGATCGGCTTTTGGGTCAGCCGGTGAATCTCTCCGACCAGGGCCCTCGCGGCATCGACGTTGAAGAAAGCGTCGACCACCAGCACTCCATCGTCACCGATCACGAAGCCCGAGTTCGAGCCGGACTTGTGTTCAGGCCCGTCGATCGCTGCATAGACGCCGGGGCCGACTTCCCTGAGGACGAAGGGAAGCGGCGCTGGCGGCTGGACCTTGGCGGATGCGTCGCCGGCGAGGGCGAGCGCTGCGAGGGCGAACGGGACACATTGGCGGATCATGCCGGCAGACTGGAATGGATCGTGGGCTTTCGCAATCACGCCCGAAACCTAGCGGCGATCGAATGCTCTCAATTTTCTTTCGATATCTTCGAGGCGACGCTGGATTCCAACGACATGGGCGACAAGCTCCTGCTCCTCGAGGGGTGGAACCTTGCCTTTTCGATAGTCGCGAAGAGCTCCAAGAAGGAGCTCCCGGTCGCGCAAGAGCCTCTGTCTCTTTTCCTTTGCCACGCGCCGGCGTCAGTGAGCCCGATTGACGAAACGGTTCAACGCCGATTGGAAAGCCCCGGGAGATCGAAAGGGCCATGCTCGACCCACGCGACGTTGAACGGATCAGCTTCGGCTGTGGCAACTTTGGCGGGATCGGCTCATCGCCGCGCCTGCGCGGAGCGGGCGATAGCGAGGAACAGGCGCTCGAACTCCTCGATCATGCACGGCGCGTCGGCATTTTGCGCTTCGACACCGCCAACACTTATGGTGGAGGAGCGAGCGAGACCATCCTCGGCAAATGGCTTCGCTCGCAGGGCCGGGACTTTCTCGCAAAGGCCAAGATCGCGACCAAGGTTGGAAATCCCCACGGCTGCCGACCCGGCGAGACGCCGCTCAGCGCAGCCGAGGTCACCCATCACCTCGACGAGTCCCTGGAGCGCCTCGGGGTCGATCGGATCGATCTCTACTACATCCACGAGTTCGACCATGTGACGCCGCTTGACGCGACGCTGGGAGCAATGGCCCGTGCCTTCGAGGCGGGAAAAATCGCGTCCTTCGGAATCTCCAATGCCTCCCTCTCCGACATCGAGGCGGTGAGCATCGCCTCAAGCAGGCTCGGGCTTCGCCTCGAATATGTCCAGAACGAGTACAACCTCCTTGCGACGAAGGACGTAACGGACGTGATCCCCTGCTGCGCAAGCAAGGGCGTTCGTTACATTGCCTTCAGTCCGCTCGCAGGCGGTTTCCTCACCGGCAAATACCGGCCGGGCGAGGCACCTCCCGCCGGGAGCAGGCTCGCCGAGGCCCCAGCGGTTTGCGCCGCCTACCAGAGCGATGAAGCCTTCGCCTCGATCGAGCGACTGCGCCAATTGGCAGGCGAGCGGCAGCTCAGCATGGGGGAAGCTGCACTTCGCTTCGTGCTCGGGACAAAAGGAGTCGATGGCCTCGTCATCGCTCCGCGCAGGATCGAGCATTTCTCGAGCCTCGGCCTTCACCCCTCCTGATCCAAGCTCCAGCTGGATTCAGGGTGACTCAGGCCCTATCTCGCGCTGTCATGTCCGAGCCCTCGCCTCGAAAACTCGCCGGAATCGCGCTCATTCTTGCGATTATCGTTGCGTGGGCGACGTTCGTCGCAAGCTTGGCGCCCTTCGTCGGCAAATGGCCTGTATTGGCGCAGGCTCCATATTATCTGGTCGTGGGAGTGGCGTGGGCTATCCCATTGAAACCCTTGATACGGTGGATCCAGACCGGGTCGTTTCGAGTTCGTCACTGATTGCGTTGAAGTTACTGTATTAGTCGACTATATCACTGGTATATGGCACAGGCCCTGACCCTCTCCCGGCCGCTCGACGGCATGCGCAGCGCAGCACTTCGCCTGCATGAGCGCTCGCGTGCGCTCATCCGCGCTCACCCGCGAGGCGCCGTCGGTCTGGGCGTCCTGGGGTTCGTCGGCTTTGTCGCGCTTGGCAGCGCCATCGTTCCGAACCCTGCGACCAATTCGGCAGTTCATGCCGCGCCCCCTGCCCCGCCTCCGCTCATCCTTCAGCCGGTTGCTCCGCAGCAGGCGCTGAAAGTCAATTCGGAAATCCCGGTGACGGGCGGCCCGAACCCGGCCGCTCAGCCCTTCGTCTTCAATGGCAGCGCAACGGCGCGTAGCCAGGCCCTCAACTGCCTTGCCAGCGCCGTCTATTATGAAGCCGGCAACCAGGACATCGACGGCGAGCGCGCGGTCGCGCAGGTCGTTCTCAACCGAGTCCGGCACCCCGCCTTCCCGAACAGCGTTTGCGGCGTCGTCTACGAGGGCTCGACCCGCCCCACCGGCTGCCAGTTCACCTTCACCTGTGATGGATCGCTGACCCGTCAGCCGGATCCCGATGGCTGGCGGCGCGCCTGGAAGGTCGCCGAGGAGGCGCTTTCGGGCTCGGTTTACGTACCCGTGGGCTGGGCCACCCACTATCATGCGGACTACGTGCTCCCGACCTGGGCCTCGAGCATGGCCAAGAACGCCATCGTCGGCGCTCACCTGTTCTACCGTTGGGGTGGAAGCTGGGGCCAGCCGGGTGCGTTCAGCAATCGTTATTCGGGCCATGAGCCCAATGCCGCGGCGCTTCGTACGGCGGCGCTCTCCGTCCCGCACGTGACCCCCGTCTATGGCAAGCAGGGCGAGCTCGCCAAGGCGATCGAGGACATTCCCGGAGCCGAGGCGATCAAGCTTTCACCCTCGATGCGCGGCGACAAGCGCGTTCAAGTCCGCTTCAACCTCGCTGCTCGCGAAGCTTCGAAGGATGTCGTTGCCGAGAATTACACGACGAAGTTCGATGCCTCGGACAATCTCAAATATGCGCTCTCGTCGGACGTCGCAGCCTCCAACGAGCAACCCCTTGGCAAAGCTTCGGCGGCTCCCCCGAGCGGGTCGGCCGCCGGCTCGGGACGCTAATCGCCGTTGCTGCTCGCCGGTGCGACCGGCGGGACCTGCGGCGTCAATGCAATTTCCACCCTCAATCTCACCTGGTCGAGGCGGCTGTCGATCGCGAGATAATCATCGCTGAGCGCGGAGGCGGAGCTCCACTGCCGGCCCGTCACTGCAAGCGGGGCAAAGGGGCCGCCGTCCCGCAGGGGATCGCGGTCCTGTAAGCCGACGACGGCGTCGTCGAAGGCCGCGCAGCGGTCGAGCAGCCTTGTTCCAGGATCCTCGCGGAAGCGCCGCTGACAATCGCGGCTTTCGCTCGCAAGCGCCATTTCGTCCTTCGTTCGAAACAGCCTCACGGCCTCGCTCACCGCATCATCGATAACGTCCTCGTTGAGTGGTTCGCCAATGGGGTCCCCGCCCCGTCCAATCTCTTCGCCGATCGGAAGCTGCGCCTTGGCGGCCGCGAGCGTTTGCCTCAATGGAGCGCTCGGGCCGACCATTGACAGTGTCACGCCGATCGCCGCTCCCGCTGCGAGCGCGGCCAGCGGCCAGCGCCGGCGCTTTCGCTCCAAGCCCAGTTCATCGTTGAACTGGAGCGGGTCCGTTGCTGCCTTGCCGCCTCGAAGTTCGCGATAGGCCCGGGTGATCTCGGCGGCACGTCCAGCGTCTCCGCCCTTGCGGTCGGGGTGATGCTCCTTGATGAGCCTCTTGTAGGCCTGCTCGACCGTGGCCGCGTCGGCGCCGGGCTCAAGCCCGAGAACGGCGAGTGCGGAAGCGCGTCCGGCCATGATGGCGGGTCTAATCCACTCTCACGCAATGTGAAAAGTGGCGCGAGTGACGGGGCTCGAACCCGCGACCTCCGGCGTGACAGGCCGGCGCTCTAACCAACTGAGCTACACCCGCGTTTTTGGCGTGGCGGCGACCTAGGAGAGGGCCTTTGGAGTGTCAACCATCGCTGGCTGCATTTCCTGACGTTCTTCCTCTTCCTCCTCGTCCTCGTCTCCGATGTGGGTCAAGGTCCCGTGCTCGAACAGGAACCCGGCGATGTCCGGCGTGCCGGCCGCAGAGAAGATCGTCTTCATGATGATCAGCAAGGGAACTGCAAGAAGCGCCCCGGTCGTCCCCCAAACCCATGCCCAGAAGGACAGCGAAACCAGGATCGAGAGTGGACTGATCGTCAACCTGTGCCCGACCACCATCGGGGTGAAGAAATTGGCTTCAACCAGGTGGAAGCCGATGAACACTGCGGGCGGCAGGAGCGCGGACCACACGTCGGCAAAGGACATGAGGCCTCCGACGAAGAGCAGGAGGGCGCAGACGATCGGTCCAAGATAGGGGATGTAATTGGCAACTGCGACGATACCGCCCCACATCACCGGAGAGGGCATTCCAAGGAGCCACAGCACCGCCGCCGTCAGCGTCCCAAGGCCGATGTTGATGAGGGTGATGGTGCCAAGATAGGTCGATGTCGCATCGACCACCTGCTGGATCACCCGGGCGGTCGTCAGCGCTCCTTCGAAGCTGCCCCGGCTGACGATCGTCTTCTTTCGCATGGCGGTCCATCCCGCGAGGAAGAAGAAGATGACGAGGAGCGCGAAGAACAGCTGGATGAGGAGATGCGGAGCCGAGGTGATGAGAAGGCTCGACATCGAATTGGGAGTCTCGATCCGAACCGCGTGCGTCTGCTCCTGAGTGATCGCGATCTGGGAAACGGTTCGATCGATGAACCGGTCGAGGTGCTTGTAGATCTGGATCACGGGTTCAAGGCTGGCGCGGACCTTGGGGATGTTCGCCGGGACCCGGGCGACCCAGTCGCGCGCCGGGATCACGATCGAGGCGACGGCGAAGATCGCCGCGACCAGGAAGAGGAGGACGCAAAGCCCGGCCGCCGCCTTGGACGGCATGCCGCGCCGCTCGAACCACTCCAGCATCGGGACCAGCGCAATGGCGACCACGAGCGCGGCGGTCACCGGCATGAAGAATTCCGCACCGGCGCGAAGCGCGAAGGGGATCGTGATGAGCACTCCGATGCCCGCGATCAGGGTCAGCGATGCGAGAAGGCGATCGCGCTTGGCGCCGAAGGTCTCGGCGAGCATGCGCGCTTCTTCGCCATGCTCTTCCTCTACCTGCTGCTGTTGTTTCCTCGTCCGCGCATCCATCCAATGACCATAATCCCAAAGGCGGGACGCTCGCCAGCGAATTGGAACCAATCTCACCTGCAAGCAATTTGCCTGCACTGGCGGAACGGCCAGGCCCATCGGGAGAGTCGAGCGAGGTTCAATGGCTGAAAGCGACGTGGCTTTTCGTGAAATTCGACCCGCCGCTCCCCGACCCAGCCCATTCGGCGACAGCGGAATGGCTCGGCTCATCTCCACCTGGGACTGGTCCAATTCGCCCCTCGGACCGCCCGAGGACTGGCCGCAAAGTCTCAAGACGACCGTCGGCCTCATTCTTCCCGCCGCAGCGCAGATCGTCCTCTTCTGGGGACCCGATTTCGTCGCGCTCTATAACGACGCCTACGCACCCACGATCGGAAAGAAGCACCCGCGCGCGCTCGGCCGTCCGGCAAGCGAGAATTGGGCCGAGCTGTGGGACGACCTGCACCCGCTCCTGAGAAGCGTTCGGGATGCGGGCGAGACCGTGGTTGCCAAGGATCGCCCCTTCTACATCGAGCGGCACGGCTATCCGGAAACCGTCTATTTCGACATCAGCTATTCCCCGGTCTTCGACGAAGCGGGCGCGGTCGCGGGCGTGCTCTGCATCGTCAACGAAACGACTGACAGGGTACAATCAGAAATTGCGCTTCGGGAAAGCGAAGAGCGGCTTCGCCTCGCGGTCGAGAACGCCGAGATCGGGTTCTGGGACGTGCAGGACGGCCACGGCGATCTCACCTGGCCGCCGCGAACCAAGGCGATGTTCGGGATATCGCCCGAGGCGCCAGTCACGATGGACGATTTCTACGCGGGCCTTCACCCTGATGATCGCGAGCGCGTCGCCGCCGCTTATGCCGCGGCCGCGGATCCCGCGAGGCGAGCGGTCTACGATGTCGAATATCGAACGATCGGAAAGCAGGACGGAATCCTGCGCTGGGTCGCGGCCAAGGGCCGCGGGATCTTCGAGGGCGAGGGTGCCACGGCGCGCTGCCTGCGCATGATCGGCACGGCCATCGACATCAGCGAGCGCCGGCGTGCCGCCGACCAGCTCAGCGAAGAAAGCCACAATCTCGAGATCCTCAATCGGACCGGCTCGGCGATCGCCGGCGAACTTGACCTCGAGCGCGTGGTCCAGCTCGTCACCGATGCCGGTGTCGAGCTCACCGGCGCCCAGTTCGGCGCCTTTTTCTACAATGTCATCAACGAGAAGGGCGAAAGCTACACGCTCTACACGCTCTCCGGCGTCGACCGATCGGCATTCGAGAAGTTCCCGATGCCGCGCAATACGAAGGTGTTCGGCCCGACCTTCAGGGGCGAGGGGATCGTTCGCTCCGACGACATCACGAAAGACCCCCGCTACGGGAAGAATCCTCCCTTCTACGGCAAGCCCAAGGGACATCTTCCAGTCGTCAGCTATCTCGCGGTTCCAGTGATCGGCCGCGACGACGAAGTCATCGGCGGCCTCTTTTTCGGGCACGAGGCTCCCGGTCGCTTCAAGCAGCGCCACGAGAGGCTGATGGAAGGAATTGCCGCTCAGGCCGCGGTCGCAATCGACAATGCCCGGCTCTACGGAGCCGCCCAATATGAGATCGAGAACCGAGTCAAAGCCGAGCAGGCACTGGGTGCACTCAACGAGACCCTGGAAAGCCGGGTGGCCGAAGAGATTGCCCGGCGCTCCCAGGCCGAAGAAGTCCTAAGGCATGCGCAGAAGATGGAGACCGTGGGCCAGCTTTCGGGCGGGATTGCGCATGACTTCAACAATCTCCTGCAGATCATTCATGGCAATCTGACACTTCTTCAACGCTCGATCCCTGAAGGCGAGACGAAGTGGCAGCGATCGGTGGTCAACGCGCTGACCGGCACCGAACGCGCTGCCGCATTGACCCAGCGATTGCTTGCCTTCTCACGGCGCCAGCCGCTCGATGCCAAGCCGCTCGACGTCAACCGGATGATCGCCGACATGATCGAGCTTCTCCACAGGACGCTCGGCGAGACGATTGCGATCGAGACCCGGTTCGCCGACGACCTGCCGAGCGCTCTCGTCGATGCGAACCAGCTCGAAAACGCGCTGCTCAACCTTGCAATCAATGCTCGAGACGCGATGCCGCGCGGCGGACGCCTCGAGATCTCGACGAGCATCGCCGATATCGGCGAAGCCGAGGCTGCGGAGGAAGCCGACGCAGCGCCGGGCCGTTACGTGAGGATCGCGGTCAGCGACAGCGGTGAAGGGATGAGCCCGGAGGTATTGAACCGAGCCGTCGAACCCTTCTTTTCCACCAAGGAGGTTGGCCAGGGGACCGGGCTGGGACTTTCCATGGTTTACGGCTTCACCAAGCAGTCGGGCGGCCATGTGATCCTGAATTCGAAGGAGGGGCAAGGGACGACCGTCGAGCTCTATCTCCCTTCCTCGGAGGCAACCCCCGAGGGACGCAAGGCAAGGCGCGAGCAGGCCGACCTCCCCCGCGGGAAGATGGAGCGGATCCTCCTGTGCGAGGATGATCCGGACGTTCGCCGCTTCTCGAGCGAGACGCTCGATGAATTGGGCTACGAGGTGATCGAAGCTCATGATGCGGCCTCCGCGCTCGAGGCATTGCGCCAATGGGGCCGGGTCGATCTCCTCTTCACGGATATCGTTCTTCCAGGCGGAAGAACCGGCGCGGACCTCGCGAAAGAGGCGCGCGAGCTCCAGTCCGATCTCAAGGTGCTGTTCGCCACAGGCTATGCGAGAAGTGCGCTCGAGGAGCGCCAGGATCCGGGCTCGGGCGTCGAACTGCTCCTGAAGCCATTCGGAGTCGATGACCTCGCCAACAGGCTAAGGACGATCCTCGAAGCCTGAGGCAACCGTCATGGGCTCGTCGTGGTGCCCCTGGTCCGACTCGAACGGACACTCCGGTGAAGGAACTCGATTTTGAGTCGAGCGCGTCTACCATTCCGCCACAGGGGCTCCGCGGCTCGGCCTAGCTAGCGAGCGCCTTTCGCGGTTGCAAACTGTTCACGGGAGCAATCGCGCCCTTCGCGGCGTTTGAACTCACATTCAACGAATGGATCGCGCCATGAAGACTGCCGACTTCTTCGTCCAGCGCCTCAAGGACTGGGGCGTCAGGAGGCTCTTTGGCTATTCGGGGGACGGGATCAACGGCGTCATAGGTGCCATCCAGCGCGACGGCACGATCGATTTCATCCAGCCCCGCCACGAAGAAATGGGCGCCTTCATGGCAACGGCCCACGCCAAGTTCACGGGCGAACTTGGAGTCTGTCTTGCAACTGGCGGGCCTGGAGCGACCCACCTCCTCACAGGGCTTTACGATGCCCTTCTCGATCACATGCCGGTCCTCGCCATCTGCGGCCAGGCCGAAGCCACGGTCCGCGGCGCAAGCTATCAGCAGGAACTCAACCTCGACCGGGTCTTCTCCGACGTCGCCGCGTTCGTCCAGGAAGTCGACACGCCCGCGCAGCTCCGCCACGTGACCGACCGAGCGATCAGGATCGCGCTTGCCCGCCGGGCGCCTTCGGTCATCATCATTCCCAAGGACGTCCAGGAGGCGACCTATGAGCCTCCCAAACGCGCCCATGGCTTCACCCGCTCGGGGTCTGGCTATTCACGCCCGGTGATCGTCCCCACGAAGCGCGACCTTGAGCGCGCCGCTCAAGTGCTGAACGAAGGCAATCGCGTCGCGATTCTCGTCGGGGCAGGCGCCTCCGAGGCGACCGACGAGGTGATCTCCCTCGCTGACAGGCTCGGAGCGGGGGTTGCGAAGGCCCTCCTCGGAAAGTCCGTCCTTCCTGACGACCTTCCCTTCGTCACCGGCGCCATTGGCCTTCTTGGAACGCGCCCAAGTTCGGACATGATGGACGAGTGCGACACGCTCCTCATCATCGGTAGCGGCTTTCCCTGGTCGGAGTTCCTGCCCAAGGAAGGACGGGCCCGGGCCGTGCAGATCGACATCGAGGCCTCGATGCTGTCGCTTCGCTATCCGTGCGAAGTGAACCTCCACGGGAGCGCCAAGACGACGCTCGAGGCACTCCTTCCACTGCTTCATGAAAAGGCGGACCGAAGCTGGCGCAACAGGATCGAAGGCTCGATCCGAGACTGGTGGCAAACCCTCGAATCGCGCGCCAAGACTCAAGCGCATCCCGTCAATCCGCAGCGTGTCGTCTGGGAAATGTCTCCCCATCTGCCCGAGGACGCCATAGTGACGAGCGACAGCGGCTCGTGCGCCAATTGGTATGCCCGTGACTATCGGGTGAAGCGCGGCCAGCTGGCTTCGCTCTCCGGTGGACTCGCATCGATGGGCGCGGCAGTTCCCTACGCGATCGGAGCCAAGTTCGCGCACCCGGATCGGCCGGTCATTGCACTCGTCGGCGACGGCGCGATGCAGATGAACAACATGGCCGAGCTCATTACCATCGCCAAATATTGCGACCGCTGGCGCGACAAGCGCCTTGTCGTGTGCGTCTTCAACAACGAGGACCTGAACGAGGTCACGTGGGAGCAACGCGTGATGAACGGCAATCCGAGGTTCGACGCGAGCCAGGACATTCCCGACGTCCGCTATTCGAAATTCGCCGAAATGGTCGGCCTTCGAGGCATTTTCATCGACGAGCCTGGCCAACTTTCGCGAGCCTGGAAGGAGGCCCTTTCG
>DASZYL010000170.1:0-25801 GCA_035545385.1 Sphingomicrobium sp.
CCCCCCGACATCCAGGCCGTCCTCAAGGGATGTGACCCGCCCGCGCCGATCACTCCGCAATGCGACCAGGCGACCGACGTCTTCTACCAGAATTTCAATCGCCGCGAGCCCGCTTCGGCGGCCGCCAGGGCCTATGTCGACGCGCATCCGGCGCTTGGCCTCAACCTGGCGCTTTACGAGAGGATGTGGGGGTCGAGCGAGTTCGTCGCGACGGGATCGTTGAAGGATTATGACGGCGAGCCGCTGCTTGCAAAGCTCAATGGCTCTCGAACCTTGTTCATCGACGGCCAGTATGACGAGGCCCGTCCGCAGACGCTCGGCGCTTTTGCCGAGCGCGTTCCTGGCGCGGATTTTGCCGTCGTCCCGGGAGCGGCCCATGGATTTGTGAGCGACCGCCCCCGCGAAGCCCTCGGGATTCTGCGGCCGTGGCTCGACCGGCAGGACGGCTCCTGATGACAGTGATCGCGGTCGACGGGCCGGCGGCAAGCGGGAAGGGAACGATCGCCCGGGCGCTCGCCAGGCATTTCGCGCTTCCGCACATGGACACGGGCCTTCTTTACCGCGCGGTCGCGCTCAATCTCTGGCGCCGGGGCGGCGATCCATCGAATGAATTTGCAGCCTTGCGCGCCTGCGACGACCTCGGGTTCGATCCCGATGATCCGGAGCTGAGGAGCGAACCCGTCTCGAAGATCGCATCGATGATATCGGCCTATCCCTCCGTTCGATCGGCGCTTCTCGATCGCCAGCAGGATTTCGCGGGGCAGGAGGGGGGCGCGGTGCTCGACGGGCGCGATATCGGGACCGTCATTGCTCCTGAGGCCGAGGTGAAGCTCTACGTCACCGCATCGCCCGAAGTCCGCGCAGGGCGCCGGCTGAAAGAGCTGGAGACACGCGGAATGAAAGCGCATTTCGAGGACGTGCTCGCCGATATCCGCTCGCGCGACGAGCGCGATTCCTCGCGCGAAGTTGCTCCTTTGAGGCCCGCCGACGACGCGATCATCCTCGATACGAGCGAGCTCGACATAAAAGCGTCGATTTCCGAAGCGATCCGGATCGTCGAGGAGAGGCTTCGAACCTAAGCCGGGGCGCGCCCGGCCTCAATGTCATGGGCCGGTTTTTACTAACCAAAGTTAATATGCGAAATCTTCATGCCTTTGTGCGAGGCTTCGTTCGGGCAAGAAGTGGACCAGAGTGTGAAGCGCGTAAGAAGCAAGGCGGTTCGCATAGCGAGCAGCCACGTCATCACGACCTGCGCGACGATTGCAGCCCTGCTGCTGTTCGTCGCCATTGGCAGCAGGCTCGTTCCCGCGGCCGTCGCCGGGATTCCGAGCGTCGACGCCTCGGGGACGCTCCAGGTTGCCTTCCTTCTCAACATCGCGATCATCCTCTTCGGATGGCGCCGGTCGAAAGATCTCAAGGAAGCGCTTGACGCCTACGAGGCCGCCGAGCGGATCGCTCAGCGCAACGCGAACACCGATCCCGGCACCGGACTTGCAAACCGGCGCGAGCTCATGCGCTCGCTCACCGAGATGCTGGAAGCCAAGGCACCCGGGGTGCTGCTCCTTCTCGACCTTGATCATTTCAAGCGGGTGAACGACCTTCACGGCCACGCCGCCGGGGACAAGCTGCTGCTTGCCGTTGCCGACGCCCTTCGAAAGAGCGGTCCCGAGGACGCCTGCTGTGCAAGAACCGGTGGCGACGAGTTCGCGATGCTCTTCACCGCGATCCACGACCAGGACGCGGAGGATGTCGCCCGCAAGATCCAGGAGTATCTCGCAGCGCCGGTGTTCGTCGACGGCGCACAGCTCCAGGCGTCGGTTTCGATCGGCCTCGCCCGGCTCGAACCCCGTGACAACGAGGAGGGTGCGCTTCGCCGAAGCGACGTTGCGCTCTACGCTGCAAAGCGCTCCGGCCGCAACGCCTTTGCGTGGTTCGACGAGCAGCTCGAACTCGAGCTTTCCGACCGGCTCAAGCTCGAGGAAGGGATCCGTCTCGGGATCCGGAAGGGCGATTTCGTCCCCTATTTCCAGCCTTTGATCGACCTCAACTCGCAGCAGATTGTCGGTTTCGAGGCTTTGGCGCGCTGGCGCGGCTCGGACGGCAGCATGATGGATGCCGAGAATTTCATCGAGGCGGCCGAGCGCACCGGACTGATCGGCCCGCTCACTCTCAGCGTCATGGAGCAGGCGATGAAGGAAGCGCGCGAATGGCCCGCGCACCTCAAGCTCGCCGTCAACGTCTCGCCGATCCAGTTCCGTGACCCAACGCTCGCCGAGCAGATCCTGAAGCTTCTCTCGGGGACCGGCTTCCCCGCAAACCGGCTCGAGATCGAGATCACCGAGGGGTCGCTCCTCGAGGATCGCGAACAGGTTCTGACGATCATCGAAAGCCTGAAGAATGTCGGGGTTCGGATCTCGCTCGACGACTTCGGCACCGGCTACGCGAGCCTTGCCCAGGTGAACCGCCTTCCGCTCGACCGGATCAAGATCGACAAGAGCTTCATCACGACGATCGTTCGCAGCCAGCGCACCGCCGAGATCGTCAACACGATCGCGGCCCTCGGCCACACGCTCGACGTTCCGATCAGCGCCGAAGGCGTCGAATCAGAACAGATCCGGGCGGCGCTCGAGAGGTTCGGATGCACCGAGGCGCAAGGCTGGCTATTCGGCCGCGCGGTTTCGGGTGACGCCGTCAAGACCTTCCTGAGGATGAGCGAAACGGGCGTCGGCCCGGAAGAAGGCCAGGCAGGCGCCATTCCATCGAGAGTGCGGCGGAGCGGCTGATCGCCTCGAAAAGCGCGCCTCAGCTCGGAACGGCGCGCATCCTCGACAGCATCTCGGCGAAATTGGGGCGCTGACCCTGGGCGAGGAGGCTCGCCCGGAAAAGCCTTCCGAGCATCACCAGCTCAACCGCCGCAAAGAGTGCGAGGAGCGCTCCTGAACCGACCACTTCCCAGGTCGGGATGCCAAGGCCGAGCCGTGCAAGGACGGCAAAGGGAGTCCAGATCGGGACCCAGGTCAGGACTTCCACGAGGAGCCCCGAGCCGTTCCCGCCGACGACCGCCTGCAGGAGGATCGAGATCGGAAGCAGGATCAAGAGGAGGACGGGCATGAGATAGCCTTGAGCATCGCGCATCGAATCGCTCATCGAGCCGATCGCGAGGAAGATCACCGCGATGGCGAGATAGCCGACGATAAAGAAATAGATGAGCGTGACGATCGTCCCGGGGGAAGTCAGTGGGTCGAGCGCGGGCCGGATGAAATCGGCAATGGCGCCTTGGGTAGCGTAGGCGGCGAAAAGGCCGCACCCGATCCAGACCGCGATCATGAACAGGCCGACGCCCGCGGTGCCGATCAGCTTGCCGTACATGAGCTCCTCGGGACTGACGCAGGCGAGCACCGTTTCGAGAAGCTTGTTGGATCGCTCCTCGACCGTTCCCTGGAGCATCCAGCTGCCCGAGAGCATGAGGCTGATCATGAGGAGGTAAGAGGCGGCCAGCGGGAGGATCGAACGCACGAGCATCGCCTCGCGCGCTCCGCCTCCTGGCGGAGGAGTCGAGATTGCAAGGGCAGGGGCGATCGCGCTCGCGCCCCGCGCTGCCGCCTCGCTGACGCCCTCACCGGTGAGGAACCGGGTACGCAGGTCCTTCGTCAGCACGTCCTGGATGGTGCCGACGAGGCGCTGCGAGGGCTGGCTGTTGGCCCACAGGCGAACGAGCGGGCTCCGCCCGAAATCTGCGGGAACGAGGATCACATAATCGACCGCCTTCGTCTCCTTGTCCTCGGGCTTGAGCACCGTCTTGAGTGCCCGGTCGAGATCCTTGTCAGCGACCGATGAAAGGGAAGGCGGCACAGGAACGATCTCATAGTCCGCGCTCGACGCCTTGAACTCGGGCGTGTCCTCGTCCTTCACTCGAGCGATCTTCGCCTTTGCCGAAGACACTCCGCCCTCGGCCATGAAGCGCGCGACGTCGGCATCCGAATACCAGCGGTCATGCTGGCTCCAGAGCGCGCCGGGATCGGCGGATTCGAGATGGTGGCGTTGAACGTAGCGCGACAGCTCGGTCAAGGAATCGCGGTTCGCGTCCATTTCGAAGCGCTGCGAAATTGCACGCGCTTCCTCGCCCCCAGTGCGGTCGATGACCATGACCCTCGCGGCATCGTCCCGGTGGATCAGCTTGGGCGTATAGCCACCGATGACCATCGAGAGCGGAATGATGAGGAGCGTCAGCCAGAAGCTGCGCATGCTCGCAATCTGCCGGAATTCGCGGGCGGCGACGAGAAGGATGTTGTTCATTGGGCAGTCTCCGGCGCTCCGACAATGTGCACGAAGACATCGTGCAGGCTCGCCTGGACCTGTTCGAACCGGCGCAACGCGAACTGCTCTGCGACGCAGCGCTCGAGAACGTCGCCGGGAACCACTCCCGGCGAAAGCCGCACGTCCCAGCGACGCCAGCCCCGATCCGCTTCACCCATGTCCTTTGCGCTTTCAACCTCCGGCAATCTCGCCGGGTCCTCTCTTGCGACGAGCGTCAGCCGAGCGGGAAGTTCGGCGCGGGCCTCGTCGAGCGTGCCTTCGAACTTCTTGCGGCCCCGCGCGAGGAGAAGCAGCCGGTCGCAGAGGCGCTCGGCGTGCTGCATCACGTGGGTCGAGAAGACGATGGTCGATCCCGCAGCGGACATTCGCCGGATTTCTTCCTCGAGCAGTCCCTGGTTGACCGGGTCGAGCCCCGAGAAGGGTTCGTCGAGGATGAGGAGCTTCGGTCGGTTCACAAGCGCCGTTGCAAGCTGGACCTTTTGCGCCATGCCCTTGGAGAGCTTGTCGACGTTCGACCTGGCGTTCGCCGCGAGCCCGAAGCGCTCGAGCAGTTGGGCACCTTCGCTCTTCGCGTCGGCAGCACTCATTCCCTTCAGCCGTCCAAAATAGCTGATCACCTCGAGCGCGCTCATCTGCCGGTACAGCCCGCGCTCTTCCGGAAGGAAGCCGATCTGAGGGGCATTGGCTCGGCCCGGGGCGCGGCCGAGGACCTCGATGCGCCCGCTCGTCGGGCGGATGATGTCGAGGACCATCCGAAGCGAGGTCGTCTTGCCGGCGCCGTTGCCGCCGAGAAATCCGAACACCGTCCCCGGTTCGACCGAAAAGCTCAGATCATCGACAGCCAGGACCTGGTCGAAGCGCTTGCTCACGCGCTCCAGCGCCAATACGCCCACTCTCATCCTCCCCACCCGGTCTCCCGCAGCCTTAGGGTGGAGCCTCTCCTTATCGCAAGGGGCTGGCTCGAGCTTGACTCGATGACCATCTGACCGTTCGACGGCGGCTGGTCGTATTTTCGGAGTCTATCCATTGCAGATCGCATTGATTGGCCTTGGCCGCATGGGAGCGAACATCGCGCGCCGGCTCATTCGTGGCGGGCACCAGGTCGTCGGCTTCGACCGCGATCGCGTGGCCGTCCAAGCGCTGACCGGCGAGGGCGCAATCGGCGCCTCGTCGCTCGAGGAGGTCGCATCGAGGCTCGAGGCTCCCCGCATCTTCTGGGTGATGCTCCCGGCAGGAGATCCGACCGAGGAGACAATTGCCGAGCTTCGGGCAATTGCAGGTGAGGGCGACGTCATCATCGATGGCGGAAACACCTTCTTCAAGGACGACATCAGGCGCGCCCGCGAGTGCCGCGAAGCGGGGATCTCCTACGTCGACGTCGGGACGTCGGGCGGGGTCTGGGGTCTCGAGCGAGGCTATTGCCTGATGATCGGTGGAGAAAAGGGGGTGGTCGAGATGCTCGATCCGATCTTCGACACGCTTGCTCCTGGCCTCGGGACAATTGCGCGTACGCCAGGCCGCTCCACCGGCGATGATCGTGCGGAACGCGGCTATATCCACGCGGGGCCCGCGGGAGCGGGCCATTTCGTGAAGATGGTCCACAACGGGATCGAATATGGCCTGATGCAGGCCTACGCCGAGGGCTTCGATATCCTCAAGGGCCGCGCCTCCGAGAAACTTCCCGACGACCAGCGCTTCGAGATCGACCTTCCCGACGTCGCGGAAGTGTGGCGCCGGGGATCGGTCATCTCCTCATGGCTCCTTGACCTGTGCGCTCTCGCGCTTGCCCAGGACCACGGTCTCGAGAAATTCTCAGGGCGGGTTGCGGACAGCGGCGAAGGGCAATGGACGGTGGACGCTGCGATGGAAGAGGCGGTGCCCGCGAACGTCCTTACCGCAGCGCTCTTCGCGCGCTACCGGAGCCGGACCGACGAGAGCTTCGCCGACAAGCTCCTGTCGGCCATGCGCTTCGGCTTTGGCGGCCACGTCGAGATGCCGCAGTAAGGGAAGGGGCTGTTCGCCCCTAGCCGGGTTGGCCTTCGGGGCCGACGACCCGGACACCCTCCTTGGCCCATTCCCTGTCGAGATCGACCTCGAGCATCGACCATTGCTCGCGCGTCTCGCAGAGGATTCTCGAAATCCTGCTCCCGATGACGGGGTCGACCCTCAGGCAATATCTTGCATCCGCGGGCGCCTGAGGAGCGCCTTCCCCGGCGCCAGGGGCGACTTGATCGGGCTGCGAAGCTGCGACGGGCGAAGCGGCGGCGATCAAGCAGGATGCGACCAATGCTGCCTTGTAAGCCATCTTCTGTCTCCTCGAAGGGCAGGGGCTGGCGAGCCACTTGGGTCCTGGAATCTAGACCGTGTTGCAAAAGCGGGCGAGGCCCTTTCGACGAACGCGCGGGGGGGACGGCCCCACGGGCAAAAGGCGCTATTTCCCGGCGGCACTCGCGCTCGCCGCGAGCTCCTTCTTGCCGTCGTTCGTGCCGTCGAGCCGGTAAACGTCATCGGCAAAGGCAATGGACGACCCGTCGGGCCGAGCCGTCAGGTAGCTGATGTAGATGGGGACGCCCTTGGCGATCTGGACATTCTGCTCGCTGTCGTCGCCGGGAACCTCGGGCTCGTGTCCCATCAGCCATTCCGCGAGCTCTTGCGGGCGTTCGACTCGAACGCACCCGAGGCTGAGGTTGCGCTTGGCCTTCTTGAACAGCTCCTTGTGCGGCGTGTCGTGAAGGAAGATCCCATAATCGTTGACGAAGCCGAACTTCATCTTGCCCATCATGTTGGCAGGACCGGACAGCTGTCGGATGTTGACCTCGACGTCCCCGGCAGCGACCGCTTTCCAGTCGACGGTGGTGGGATCGATCGGCAATTCCTTGGTCCCTCCGAATGCCGCGACCGTCTGGTAGCGCGCGGCTTTCAGGTAGGAGACGCCGCGCTTGAGAACGATCGGCGCGACCTTCCGCTTCGCGACGTCCTGCGGGATGTGCCAATAGGGATTGAAGGTCACGTACCAGATCGACCCGGCAAGAAGCGGCGTCGGGAAATCGGCCTTTCCGACGATCACTCTCATCGTGTCGACGACCTTGCCGTCCTCGAGCATCATCAGCTCGTAATTGGCAGCATCGACGAGGATCGCTCGGCCCTTTGCCGGAATGAGCCGGAGGCGGTCGAGAGTGCCGAGAACGCGGGGATCCGATTGCTCGGAGTTCGCGATCGCATTGTCACGAAGCGCCGAATAGAAGGGGTTGATGGCCGAAACTGAATCGATGTGAGCGGCAAGCGACGGCGCTTCCTGAACCTCGCGCAGGATCTCGCGCGCGTTCGGCGGCTGCAGCTGGAGCGCCGGATCGCCAAAGCTGATGTTCTGGACAGGTCGCCGTAGCGCCTGGACGTAGCGCACCCACGCGTTCGAGATCAGCTGGTCGTCGGCCGGAGTCCCGCTCGCGAGTGCCGCCTCGACCGTTGCCGCGAGCGCCGGTCCCTGGCCGAAGCCATCGATCGGCGCGCGCTTCAGGACATTCTCGAGTTTTTCCGCCGCTGCGCGGCTCTCGGCGTCCTTGAGCCAGAGGAGAAGGCCCGGGCGCGAGGCGTAGAATGGAGCGACGTTGCTGTCGGCGGCGGGCGCCGGGATCACTGCAACGCTCTTGACGGCTGGCACGGGCGCGACGTCCGCCTCCTGCGCCCCCGCGGAAGCGGCCAAGCCGATCGCCGTTGCCGCAAGCATGAACCGCCACCGCTTCATCACATCTCTTCCCTGTTACGCGAGAACTTGGGTTCGATAACCTAACAAGTCCTTGCGGTGGAGCGCTTTTCTCAGCCGATCGCGAAATTGATGGAGGTTACTTCTCTTCCCATTGCCCGCATCCCGCGGCGCTGCGACAGTGGCCGGATGAGTTCCGACCTGTGGGTGAGGCCGGCCCGGCCGGAAGACGAGGAGGCCTTGGGCCGCCTCGGTGCGATGCTCGTCGAGGAGCACCATCGATTCGATCCCGAACGGTTCATCGCCCCGGTTCCCGATCTTTCGAACCGCTACGGCCAGTTCCTGGTCTCGCAGATCGGGAGACCCGACAAGGTCGTGATCGTTGCCGAGCGTTCGGGAGAGCCAATCGGCTATGCCTTCGGAGGGATGGAAGGGAATGATTATATGGCGCTCCGCGGGCCCGCCGGAATGCTGTACGATCTCGTCGTAGACCCCGCCTTCCGCCGCCAGGGCGTCGGCTCGGCTCTCATGGACGCTGCGCTCGACGCGCTTTCAAAGCTCGGCGCTCCGCGTGTCCTCCTCTTTACCGCGGAAAAGAACTGCAGCGCCCAGGCGCTCTTCGAGCGCAGCGGCTTTCGGCGCACGATGATCGAGATGACCCGCGAGCTTTGAGGCGGATCACGGCTTTCGCCGGACCGACCAGACGAAGGCAGAAAGGCTGCTGACCAGTGCAGCCAGAGCGACCAGGACGGCGGGATCAAGAACAAGCATTCGACGCGACTCCTAGGAGCCCATGTTCCCTATTTGTTCCTACAATGCAATAGGAAAATACCTATCAGATAAGCGGGACATTTCTGCGCGGATGCCGTCGGTCCTAAGTGAAAGTCACTCGCGGCTCTCGGCTTCTTCCCGCCGCATGTCGATGAGCGTTCCAAGCCCTCGTCGCATCGAGCGGACATCGTCCTCGCCGATCCGCTCGAGGAGCTCGCGATCGATCCGCTCGCGCGCCTTCTTCTGGACTTCCGCTGCGGCTCGGCCGCGATCGGTAAGAGTGACGATGAGCTGCCGCCGGTCGGTCTTGTCCGGCGTCCGGGCGAGGTAGCCGCGCGACACGAGCGCATCCACGAGCTGGCCTGCGCCCTGCTTGGTGATCCCGAGCTCGTGGACCAATTGCCTCAGGGGGACATCGCGATCGCTAAGCGCGAGTCCGCCGATCACGTAGAGCCCATTGGCCGGGATGTCGTCATAGCCGGCCTCCTCGAGCGCGGAGCGCATCGCCTTGCCGTAGGTCGTCCGCGCGTGCCGGAGCAGGGCGGGGATGACGACATCTTCGTACCAGGGCTTGTCCTGCATGGTCTCGCCGATAGCCAGTGGGCAAAATAAGTCAAGTGAGTTGACTATCAACGAGCTGGACTTGTTATGCCACGGCGGCGGTCCCACCTTGCTGTCAGGGCCGCTCTCCGCTAAGGCGCGCGCCGTCCGGCGGGTGCTCGTTTTTCAGCGCCCTCGGCAGCCCGTCCTCTGGCGAGCGCGTACGGTCGCCCGGTTGAACCGGGACCGTGACGCGCTTTTTGCCATGCGGGAGGCGCCGGATGCCGCGGCCGGATGAGCCGGTCGTGGCGGTGAATAGAACCAGGTCCGCATGCGGGAGCCTCGCCATGGTGGCGTGGGCGCGGCAAGCGAATTTGAACTGCAGGAAACAATTTTATCATGGCGACTACGACATTCCCGACCCGCGACGATTTCGCGGCCCTCCTCAATGAAAGCCTCGGCGGAGAGAACGAAGCGTTCGAAGGCAAGGTGGTGAAGGGCAAGGTCACGGGGATCGAGAATGACATGGCCGTTATCGACGTCGGCCTGAAGAGCGAGGGCCGGGTTCCGCTGCGCGAGTTCGCAGCTCCTGGCCAGAAGGCCGATCTCAGCGTCGGCGACGAGGTCGAAGTCTATGTCGACCGTGTCGAGAATTCGGTGGGCGAAGCGATGCTGTCGCGCGATCGCGCGCGCCGCGAAGCCGCCTGGGACAAGCTCGAAAAGGAATTCGAAGCCGGCAACCGTGTCGAGGGCGTGATCTTCGGACGAGTGAAGGGCGGCTTCACCGTGGACCTCGGCGGCGCCGTCGCCTTCCTTCCGGGATCGCAGGTCGACATCCGCCCGGTTCGCGATGTCCAGCCGCTGATGGACGTCCCACAGCCGTTCCAGATCCTCAAGATGGACCGCCGCCGCGGCAACATCGTCGTCTCGCGCCGGGCGATCCTCGAGGAGACCCGCGCCGAGCAGCGCAGCGGCCTCATCCAGTCGCTCCACGAGGGCCAGGTTATCGAGGGCGTCGTCAAGAACATCACCGACTATGGTGCTTTCGTCGATCTCGGCGGGATCGACGGCCTGCTCCACGTCACTGACATCTCCTACAAGCGCGTCAATCACCCGTCCGAGGTTCTCAACATCGGCGACACGGTGAAGGTGCAGATCATCCGCATCAACCGCGAAACCCAGCGCATCTCGCTTGGGATGAAGCAGCTCGAGAGCGATCCGTGGGAGGGCGCCTCCGCCAAGTATCCGGTCGGAGGAGTGTTCCGCGGCCGAGTGACGAACATCACCGAATATGGCGCTTTCGTCGAGCTTGAGCCGGGGATCGAGGGTCTCGTCCACGTCTCGGAGATGAGCTGGACCAAGAAGAACGTTCACCCGGGCAAGATCGTCAGCACCTCGCAGGAGGTCGACGTGAAGGTGCTCGAGGTCGACGAGGAGAAGCGCCGGATTTCGCTCGGGCTCAAGCAGGCCCAGGCCAATCCGTGGGAAGCTTTCGCCGAAGCTCACCCGGTCGGCTCCGTGGTCGAAGGCGAGGTCAAGAACGCGACCGAGTTCGGCCTGTTCATCGGCCTCGAGGGCGACGTCGATGGCATGGTGCACATGTCCGACATCGCCTGGGGCGTGTCGGGCGAGGACGCGCTCCAGCTTCACCGCAAGGGTGAGATGGTGAAGGCCCAGGTGCTCGACGTCGATGTCGAGAAGGAGCGGATTTCGCTCGGCATGAAGCAGCTCGAAGGCGGCGGAACCGGCACTGGAGCCGGCGGAACCTCGGCGGCCGGCGGAGTGAAGAAGGGCGAGACCGTCACGGTCGTCGTCCGGGCCGTGCAGGATGCGGGTCTCGACGTTCAGGTCGGCGACGACGGAGCGATCGGATTCGTCAAGCGCGGCGACCTTGGCCGCGACCGCGACGAGCAGCGCCCGGAACGCTTCCAGGTCGGGCAGCACTTCGATGCCATGGTCATTGGCTTCGACCGCTCCAAGAAGCCGAATTTCTCCGTGAAGGCGCTCCAGATCGCCGAGGAGAAGCAGGCTGTCGCGCAATATGGCAGCTCCGATTCCGGCGCTTCTCTGGGCGACATTCTCGGCGCCGCCCTGAAGGAAGCCCAGGAATCCAAGGGCAAGAAGAAAAAGTAGCCGCAAGTGACTGTATGCGCGGCGTTCCTTCCCTGGGACGCCGCGCAAAACTTTCTTGCTTGTGCCAGTGTTTCCTGACAGCCTAATACGGAAAGTGGTCCCAGAGGGGGCGGGACCGCTCCAATCCGTAGCGGGGTTACGATGATCCGTTCCGAACTGGTGCAAAAGCTTTGCACCGACTTTCCCGATCTTACGCAGCGCGAAGTCGAGGGCGTCGTCAGCGCCATCTTCGATTCCATCACCGATCAGCTCGCGAAGGGCGGGCGGGTCGAGCTCCGCGGGTTCGGCGCCTTCTCGACGCGCCAGCGCGACGGTCGCATCGGTCGCAACCCCAGGACGGGCGAAGCCGTTTCGGTCGACGCCAAGCGCGTGCCCTATTTCAAGCCCGGCAAGGAAATGCGCGAGCGCTTAAACCTCAAGGAAGTGACCGCGGAATAGGTCCGGCTGGCACTACCGTCGCCGTGGCCCGAAGGAGCGGACGTGGCGGAACGGTAGACGCTGGGGACTTAAAATCCTTTTCCCGATAGGGAGTGCGGGTTCAAATCCCGCCGTCCGCACCATTCGAGGCGCAGGCCAGAAGATCGTCTTGGGTTTGAACCGCCGCGTGAGTGACGGAGCAGAAGAGGCACGGCCGGCGTAGGAGGGTTGCTCAGTCCCTGCCTCCAAGTGGCTTCTCACGCGACGCCACCCGACACCCTTCTCTCCGCCTCCCAGGTGAGCGAACCCGGGCATCTTTGAATGGTTCGACGGGCGAGGGCGAGAAAACCCCCGCAAAATCCCGCTTATCCCTCCAAACGGCCTAGACCGGCGGTAGGACGACGATCTGCGCCTGTTTCATCCCGCACCGAATGCAGCGAAGGCGGCGGGGCAGCCCCTTGAGGGCAACAAGGCCCAGCCCCTTCACGGCAGAAGTGGCGCTAAGTGTGCGCGTCGAGTGGCAGTTGGTGCACTCGATCCTCAGCGCGCATCCGAACCGCATCAGGTCACCGGTGGTTCGAACCTGTTTCGTCGACATGTCCGCGCAGTTAGCGCAGAGCGTACAAAAGGGGAACAAACCCACCTGTTGAGATCGGGGAAAACAAGGGTCGGGCACGCGTGCGCGAGAGCCGCCGATGAAGCGCGTTTGGACGAAACCCAATCCAATTAGTCTATATTGAACAGCAATTTATTAAGCGTTCCCGAGTAGCAGGGACCAATGTCCAGGTGGGGACCGAAGCCCGGAAGCTCGGGGGTGCTGAGCGCGCGCCGCGATGCGATGGTGCTCACCGTCCTCATTGCGGCAGTGCTGATGCTGATCTGGAACGGCAGCACGTTCTTCAGTCATCTGAGGATCGAGGGCGGGAACTTCGCGGGCGACGTTCGTGTCGCAAGTACCGCCCTGACGCTCAACGTAGCCCTGATCCTGTTCGGCTGGCGCAGGTACATCGATCTCCAGCATGAAGCCGAGGTCCGGACCGAACAGGAGCGGCGGGCGGCGCTGCTCGCGACGACCGATCCCGCGACCGGGCTCTACAATCGCAAGGGCTTTGCCGATTGCGCCGAGGAGCTGTGCGTTAGGGCGAGCGATCGCGGCGACAATCTCGTTGTCATCTCCTTCCAGATCCACCGCTTCAAGTCGGTCAACGACCAGCATGGATACGAGGCCGGAGAGTGGCTCCTGAAGTCGATCGCGGACTCGCTTCGCGCCGAGCTCGGTCAAGGGGTCGTCATTGCCCGGCTGAGCGGTGACGAGTTCGCGGCCGCCCTCGCCCTTGGACCAGGCGAGACGGCTCGCGCCGAGGAACTTGCAGACAGCATTCTTCGGATCGTCTCGCGGCCGCTTCTTTTGAACGACCGGATCATCCAGGTCGGGGCCTTTGCGGGGATCGCGTCGGCGCCTTCCTTCGAGGTCAGGATTCCCGACATCCTGCGCCGCGCCGACATCGCCATGGACCGTGCGCGGAGCGGCCGGATCGCGAGGCCCGTGTGGTTCGATGCCGGAATGGAGCGGGCGCTGATCGCGCACGGCGAGGTCGAGCAGGGGATCCGCTTCGGTCTCGATCACGGCCAGTTCGTTCCCTATTTCGAGCCGCAGGTGGATCTTGCTACCGGCGAGATCGTGGGCTTCGAAGTGCTCGCACGCTGGAAGCATCCCCTTTCGGGCATCATCGGACCCGACGTCTTCATCCCTGTCGCCGAGGAAATCGGGCTGATCGGACGGCTGTCGGAGCAGCTGATCTCGGCAGCGCTTCGAGAAGCGGTCGACTGGGACCCGACGCTGACGATTGCCGTCAACATCTCGCCGGTTCAGCTGACCGACGGGTGGCTCGCCCAGCGCATCGTCCGGATCCTGTCGGAAACGGCCTTTCCGGCCGACCGGCTCGTAATCGAAATCACCGAGAGCTCGCTTTTCGCCGACATGGACCAGGCACGAGCGATCGTGACCAGCCTCAAGAACCAGGGCGTCCGGCTCGCGCTTGATGATTTCGGGACCGGATTTTCCTCCCTGGCGCACATTCGCTCACTGCCGTTCGACATCATCAAGATCGATCGGAGCTTCGTGACGAACGTCAGCGCGAAGCGCGAAAGCGCGGCGATCATCCATGCGGTGACCACCCTTGCTGAAGCGCTCTCGGTACCGGTCTGCGTCGAGGGCATCGAGAATGTCGACGCTTATGAAGCTGTCGTCAGGCTCGGCGGAACGATCGGGCAGGGCTGGTATTTCGGAAAGGCGACGACCGCCGAGCAGACCCGAGAGCTGCTCGCGAGGCGCCGTCGCAACCAGCAGTCGCGCGCCGTCGTCAACGGCTGATCTTTCCTGGAACATTGCAGGGCTCCTGTCCCAGCTCGGGACGCGAGGGAGCCGTTCGTGCACGAGGCGAGTTCAAACATGGTAAAAGCCGCGTTAAGGATTTGCCATGCAGGTCGCACGACCAAGCTTCGCGCTCGACCCGAGGCTGTTCGGGAAGGGATGTTCGCGCCAGTTGCCGGGCCCCCCGGAATCTCGGCCGATCTTCAGCGACGACGTCAGGCTTTTCGCAACGACCTTTGCTGCGGGCTTCCTCTTCGTGACGATCCTGATCAGCTGATCGAACGCCTGTTCGCTCAGTCGCAAGCGATGTGAAGCTTCCAGCCTAGCCAGGCTGCAATCAGGCACATCGCGGCGACGAGCAGCAGCTGGCCGACCGGCCCGATCCCGAGGCTCGAAAGCGCAAAGGCGATCAGGGCTCCGACCACCATCGCTCCTGAATTGACGATATTGTTTGCCGCGACCGTGCGCGCTGTCTCGGTCTTCGGGACGGTTGTCGTCAGGAATGCGTAAAGCGGGACCACGAACATCCCGCCCGTGATCGCAACTCCGAGGAGACAGAGGATCATGGGCCAGGCCATCGGGTTCAGGAGGAAGTTCTGAAGCGTCGTGAGATCGGGACCGATCTTGCTCCAGGTGAGGGCGACGAAGTGGAGCAGGAGGACGAAGACCCCCATTGCGATCACCGAGGCGGGTGCGAAACGCGCCGAGACCTCGCTCTTCAACAGTCGGTTGATCGCGACCGACCCGACCGCGATCCCGATCGAGAAGATCGCGATGAACAGGCTCGCCACCTGCTCGTTTGCCCCAAGGACATTCTTCACGAGCGGGGGGAAGATGATGATCAGCACGGCTCCGATCGTCCAGAAGAAGCTGATCGCGAGGATGGCGAGGAACAGCCTTCGGATATGCATGGTCGCGCTGACGAGCTCGATCGAGGCATGGACGATGTGCCACGTGATCGGAAGCCGTCCGGCAGCCGGAGGAGCCGGCGGGACCTGGCGACCCGCGAGAAATCCGAGCGCTGCAAAGCCAAGGACCGCTCCGGCGGCATATTGCGGCCGCGAGGCGAGGGCGCCGGCAAGGATCGTTCCAAGAAGGATCGCGACATAGGTCCCCGCCTCGACGAGGCCGGTTCCGCCGAGCACCTCGTCGTGGCGAAGGTGCTGGGGCAGGATCGCATATTTGATCGGTCCGAAGAAGGTCGAGTGGATGCCCATCGCGAACACCGCAGCAAGCATCAGCGGAATGTTGGCGAGCATGAGCCCGGCGCCACCAACGATCATGATGAGGATCTCGGCGAACTTGATGATCCGGATCAGCCGGGCCTTGTCATGATCATCGGCAAGCTGTCCCGAAAGTGCGGAGAGCAGGAAGAAGGGAAGGATGAAGAGGCCCTGCGCAATCGAGCTGAACTGAAACTCCTTGGCCGGGTTCTGGAGCAGCTGGTAGGTGACGTAGAGGACGACCGCCTGCTTGAACAGGCTGTCGTTGAACGCGCCCAGGAACTGGGTCGCAAACAGCGGGAGAAACCGCCGCGCTCGCAGCAGGTGAGAAACGTTCTGGATCAAAGCCTGGGGGCACAGGGTTTCATGGACTTGGATCGAGGCATAGCCAGCTTTGCCGAAGCCGCCAAACCCTTATAACGCTCATGGCTGAATCATGCTCTCGCTGCCGAACCTCCTGACGCTCTCGAGGATCCTCGCCGTGCCGATCCTCGTGTTCCTGCTGTGGCGCCCGGCACCGGTCGACTATGCGATAACCTTCGTCCTCTACTGCATCGTCGGAATCACCGATTATTTCGACGGCTATCTCGCACGCGCATGGGGAAGCATCTCGAAGCTCGGGCAATTCCTCGATCCGATCGCAGACAAGATCATGGTCGCCGCCGTGCTCGTGATGCTGATTTCGAGCCGCAAGGCGAACCCCGTGCCCGAGATCGACGGGCTGAACCTCATCCCGGCCCTCGTCATCCTCCTTCGCGAGATCATCGTTTCGGGCCTTCGGGAATATCTCGCCGGGCTCCAGGTCTCCGTCCCCGTGAGCGCGCTCGCCAAGTGGAAGACGACGCTCCAGCTGATCGCGCTTGGGGCGCTGATCCTTGGCGGCGCACTGCCGCACCAGCCCTTTGTCCACATGGTGGGGATCTTCTGCCTCTGGGCCGCCGCGGCGCTGACCCTCATCACCGGCTATGATTACATGCGCGCCGGCCTGAGGCACATGGAGGAATAATCGATTCTGCTGTTCTGACTGACGAAGGAAACTCGTTTCAGTCGATCAGTTCCTCCCGCTAGGCGTCCAGTCGACAAACCGACCTGGAGGATGTGAGATGGACGCAAAGACCGGTGAAATGGGATGCCCGGTGGACAGGCCGACGACCGTGCGTTCCCTGCTTGGACGCCAGAACCGCGACTGGTGGCCAGACTCCCTTCCGCTCGAGATCCTTCATACCGGCAACGTCTCGCCCGATCCCAACGATGACGACTTCAACTATGCGGAGGCATTCAAGGCGCTCGACTACCAGGCGCTGAAGCGCGACCTCACCGCTCTCATGACCGACAGCCAGCCGTGGTGGCCGGCCGATTATGGCCATTATGGCCCGTTCATGATCCGGATGGCCTGGCATGCCGCCGGCACCTACCGGACGGCCGACGGGCGCGGTGGGGCAAATTCCGGCAACCAGCGTTTTGCTCCGCTCAACAGCTGGCCGGACAACGGCAACCTCGACAAGGCACGCCGGCTCCTCTGGCCGATCAAGCAGAAATACGGGAAGAACATCAGCTGGGCGGACCTCTTCATCCTCGCCGGCAACGTCGCCATCGAATCGATGGGCGGACCGATTTTCGGATTCGGGGGCGGTCGCCCCGACATCTACGAGCCCGAACGCGACGTCTATTGGGGCGCTGAAGAGAAATGGGTCAGCGAAGGCGCGGAAACGCGCATCCAGCCCGATCGCGAAATGGAGCTCGAGCATCCGCTGGCGGCGATCCAGATGGGCCTCATCTACGTCAATCCGGAAGGCCCAGGCGGAGTTCCCGACCCGCTGCAGTCGGCGCGCGACATCAAGATCACGTTCGAGCGAATGGCAATGAACCACGAGGAAACGGTCGCCCTCACTGCAGGCGGCCACACGTTCGGAAAAGCGCATGGCGCCGGTGACCCGAGCCTCGTCGATTCCGCGCCCGAAGGCGCGGATATCGCGCTGCAGGGCCTCGGCTGGTCAAGCTCCTTCGAAAGCGGAGTCGGCGAACACACGATCACCAGTGGCATCGAGGGCTCCTGGGTGAACACTCCGACCCAATGGTCGGAGAACTATTTCCGGCTTCTCCTCGACTATGAATATGAGCTGGTGAGGTCCCCGGCCGGGGCCCAGCAATGGCAGCCCATCAACCAGAAGCCCGAGGACATGGCTCCTGCGGCGCACGATCCTTCGAAGCGCGTGCCGACGATGATGACGACCGCCGACATGGCGCTTCGCGAGGATCCCGAGTTCCGGAAGATCTCGGAGAAGTTCCGGAATGACCATGAAGCCTTCAAGGACGCGTTCGCGCGGGCCTGGTTCAAGCTCACTCACCGCGACATGGGGCCGAAGACCCGCTACCTCGGGCCCGAAGTCCCGGAAGAGGACCTCATCTGGCAGGATCCCGTTCCGGCGGGAACGATGCCGTCGAAGAGCGATGTCTCCGATTTCAAGTCGAAGATCCTCGCTTCGGGGCTCACCATCGGCCAGCTCGTGAAAACGGCCTGGGCGTCGGCCTCGACGTTCAGGAAGTCCGACTTCAGGGGCGGCGCCAATGGCGCAAGGATCCGGCTCGCTCCGCAGAAGGACTGGCAGGTCAACGAGCCCGAGGAACTGGCGAAGATCCTCGCCAAGATCGACGAGCTGCGCGGTAATCTTTCGATGGCCGACGCGATCGTCCTTGCCGGCACGGCGGCCGTCGAGAAGGCGGCGAGGGACGCGGGCTTCGAGGTTTCCGTTCCCTTCACCGGCGGACGGGGCGATGCGACCCAGGACTGGACCGACGTCGAGAGCTTCGAGGTCATGGAGCCCGCGGCCGACGGCTTTCGCAATTACCTCAAGACCAAGCATTCGGTTCGGACCGAGGAGCTGCTCGTCGACCGCGCGTCTCTGCTCGGACTGTCAGGACCGGAAATGACCGTGCTGGTCGGCGGACTGAGAGTGCTCGGCGCCAACTACAAGGATTCGCCCCACGGCGTCTTCACCAAGCGCAAGGGCCAGCTCACCAACGACTTCTTCGTGAACCTGCTCGACAATGACACCTTCTGGACGGTGGTCGACGAGAGCGGTGACGAGGAGTTCATCGGCAGGGAAATTGGCGGCGATCATGACAAGTGGCTGGCGACACGGACCGACCTCATCTTCGGGTCGAACAGCCAGCTTCGCGCAATCGCCGAAGTTTATGCCGAAAAGGGCAGCGAGGAGAAATTCGTCCGCGACTTCATCAAGGTCTGGACGAAGGTGATGAACTCCGACCGGTACGACCTTCAGCAGGCGAAGGGGGAGGCCGGGGCGCAGGCTCGAGAGCCGGAGATGGCGAAGTAACAAGGACCGGTTAGGGCCGCGGCCGACTCCCTCCCCAGTTCCCCGCCGCGGCCCGCCTCCAGGGCCTAGAGACATGCTCCTTCGAGCACGGCTTGCTCGAGCGACTGACCGGCTGGCGCGAGCTCGGGAATGAGGTCGCGGGCGATCCGTCGAAGGGTCGCCGCCAGCATGTGAAATTCATTCTCGCGCGGACTCGACCGGCGCCAGATGAGGGCGACGCTTCGAAACCCGTGATCCGACTTCAGCCGCTTCGCCTCGACATTGGTCCCGTGGAGGATCCCGGTCTCGATCGCCATTCCAGGGACGAAGGTCAGCCCGAGGCCGTTGTCGACCATCTGGACGAGCGTGTGGAGCGAGGTTCCCATCATCGACGCCTGGGCCCTGATTTCGGGGCGATTGCAGGCCGAGAGCGCATGGTCCTTGAGGCAATGGCCGTCCTCGAGCAGGAGCAGACGGGTCTCGTCGATCGAGGCGGCTTCGACCGAGCGCCCGCTCGGCGCCTCCCCGGGGGGAAAGGCGACGTACAGGGGATCGGTGAACAACAGGGCGGAGTCGACCTCCCCGCAATTATAGGGGAGGGCGAGAAGGACGCAGTCGAGCTGGCCGCGGTGCAATGCCTCGCAGGCGGCGTTGCTGGTTTCTTCCCTCAAATAGAGCTTGAGGTCCGGCCATTCGCTTCGAAGCCTCGGGAGCATGGCGGGCAAGAGGAACGGCGCGATGGTCGGGATCACCCCCATCCTCAACTCGCCATGGAGCGGCTGGCCCTCGGCCCGGGCCATCTCCGCGAGTTCTTCCGCCTCGCGAAGGACTCGGATCGCCTTGTCCGCGATCTTTTCGCCAAGCGCGGTGAAGCGGACGAGGCGGCGCGTGCGCTCGACGAGGGTGACGCCGAGGAGGGCTTCGAGCTCGCGAAGCCCAGCCGAGAGGGTCGACTGAGTGACGAAGCAGGCGTCCGCCGCCTTTCCGAAATGCCCGTAGCGGCGGAGCGCGACGAGATATTGAAGCTGCTTCAGCGTCGGAAGGTGGACGGTCATTAATCGACAAATCCAATCACAGACAACGCTATAATAGACTTGAACGATTGATGCCAGCACCCTAGATGCTGCGCTGCCGCAGAAAATCGCTGCAATGCAATAGAAACAGGAGAATCACTGAATGCTTACCGTTGGGGACAAGCTTCCCGCTCTCACACTGCCGGTCCAACAGGGCACGTCCGCGCTTCCTGCCGGCGAGACGATCGATCTTGGCCAGGGCAACGGCAAGTGGAAGGTACTCTTCTATTGGCCCAAGGACTTCACGTTCGTCTGCCCGACCGAAATCGTCGGTTATGGCGAGCTCAAGGGCGACTTCGCCGACCGTGACGCCGAGCTCATCGGAGCCTCGACCGACACGGCGCACGTCCACTTTGCGTGGCGCCGCTCGGACGAGCAGCTCGCGGGTGCGGACTTCCCGTGGATCGCCGACAACAAGAAGGAGCTCGCCGAAGCTCTTGGCATCCTCGACAAGGAGGAAGGCGTGGCGCTTCGGGCGACGTTCATCGTCGATCCAGATAACATCATCCAGCATGTGACTGTGAACGGGCTGAACGTTGGCCGCAATCCCGCCGAGACGCTCCGCGTCCTCGATGCGCTGCAGACCGACGAGCTTTGCCCGTGCAACTGGACGCCGGGCGAAGAGGTACTGAAGCCCGCCGCGTAACGTTTTCTCCTCCTTCTATAGAGGAGGAGCTTTCAGCCGGTGCTCCCCTCGCCGGCTGCGAAGGAAGGGGCGGGCTCCCCAGGCCCGCCCCTTTTTTCATGTCCCACAGGAGAAATCATGTCGCTCAAGCAATTCGCCGAGACCCTGCCCGACTATGCCAAGGACATCCGACTCAACGTCGGCTCGATCCTTTCCGACCAGTTGACGGGAGCCGAGCGCAAGGACGCGCTGCTCCTCGCCTGCGCTCACGGGTCCGGATACAAGCCGCTCGTCGAAGCCACCGAGGCGGAAGTCGCAGGACGGCTTCCTGAGACCGTCGCGAACGCTGCCCGGGCTGCTGCCGCGGTGATGGCGATGAACAATGTCTACTATCGTTTCGTCCACCTCGTCGCGAACCCCGAATATGGGAAGATGCCGGCGAGGCTGCGGATGAACGCCATCGGGTCGCACGGGATCGCGAAGGAGGAGTTCGAGCTGATGAGCCTCGCGGTGTCCGCGATGAACGGCTGTGGCATGTGCATCGACAGCCACGAGCGCGTCCTTCTCGAACATGGAGTGAAGCCCGACGTGATCCAGTCGGCAGTTCGGATCGCTGCAGTGATGAAGGCGCTGGCGACGGTTCACGCCACGCTCTGATCTAGGCGGTGAGGAGCTTCACCGAAGAGACGAGAAGAGTGACTGCGAGGATCGGCCGAAGCACGGAATCGGATGAACGGGTCGCGAGGATACTGCCAACGATGATTCCCGGAACCGAGCCCGCGAGGAGCGACAGCATCAGGTTGAGGTCGACCGAGCCCATGAGCCAGTGCCCGATGCCGGCGATGAGAGTGAGCGGCACTGCATGGGCAATGTCGCTCCCGGCGATGCGCGCGATCGGGAGCCTTGGATAAAGGATCAGGAGCGCCGTCGTTCCAAGAGCACCGGCCCCGACCGACGTAATCGAAACGAGGATCCCCAGTATCGCTCCAAGGACAATCGTCCAGCGCGTCACTCGGCGCGCTTCCATGGCGTCGATATGCTCGCCCGCCCAGCTCAGGATCCACGGCCGGAAGAAGACGGCGATGCTGGTGAGGAGCAGAGCGCCGCCCAGGAGGACGTTGAGGACGAACGCGCTCTTTGCACCGCTGACGTCGAGATAGGCCATGAGGCTCAAGGTCACGATCGCTGCCGGAATGCTTCCCGAGGCGAGCGCTCCGACGATTCGCCAGTCGACCGTCTCGCCCTTGTGGTGAACTGCAGTCCCAACGGATTTCGTCACCGACGCATAAAGGAGGTCCGTTCCGACGGCGGTCGCGGGATGGAATCCGAAGAGGAGTACGAGAAGCGGAGTCATGAGCGACCCCCCGCCGACGCCAGTCAGGCCGACGAGTGCGCCGACGAGGAAGCCGGCGGCTGAATAGAGTGGATTGTAGGCGGAAAGGATCGCTGCCCCCTAGCTCAGGCGATGAAAATTCATGGAAATTGCCGCGCTTTCGCCCCTCGTGGAGGGCGCTGCTTTGCCCAATGCACGCTGGATGGCAAGGGGGCGGCAGGACGCCTCCGGCGTCACCTGCCTTTTCTTTGCGACGGCGCGCACTTACATTTAGAATGTATTGGCAAAGAGGTGTTGCGCTTGAATTCCGGGTTTCTTGGATATCTGGACTCCGTCAAATCGCGTGACCCCGCGGCGCGCTCGCGCTGGGACGTTGCATTCTACCCCGGGGTCTGGGCGCTTGGCCTCCATCGCTTCGCCCACTGGCTGTGGGAGGGGCGGCTCTATTTCCTCGCCCGCCTCGTCAATCATTTCGCGCGCTTCCTCACCGCGATCGACATCCACCCGGGCGCGAAGATCGGCCAGCGTTTCTTCCTCGATCACGGGTTCAGCGTGATCGGCGAGACCGCGGAGATCGGGGACGATGTCACCATCTACCAGAGCGTCACTTTGGGCGGCACCAATCCCTCGACTGGCCAAGGCGGCAAGCGCCATCCGACGATCCGCTCGGGAGTGGTGATCGGATCGGGCGCGCAGGTGCTGGGGCCGATCGAGGTCGGTGAGGGAGCCAAGATCGGGGCCAATTCGGTGGTGACAAAGGACGTTGCTCCAGGCTCGACGGTGGTTGGGATCCCGGCCAAGCCCGTACCCGTCGAAGCGGTTCACTACAGCCCGGGCTTCATGCCCTACGGAACTCCGTGCGGCGAGGATTGCGATCCGGTCAGAGTTCGAATCATCGAACTCGAGCGCGAGCTCGACGAGCTTCGCTCCGAGATCAAGGTCCTGAAGACCGCGCGGCAGCCCCAGCCCAAGGTGAAGAGCGCTTGAGCGTCATCGCGCCGTTCCCGCGTCACTGGGACCGGCGCCCAATTGCCACTTTCGATCGCAGGGAATTGCAGCGGATCCTGGACCTTTACGGACGGATGGTCGCCGCCGGCCACTGGCGCGACTATGCGCTGAGGATCGATCCCGACGTGGCGATATTTGCCGCCTACCGCCGCCACAGCGAACGCCCCGACGTCCGGATAGAGAAACGCCCCGCGCTTCGGCAGAAGCAGGGGGCATTTGCTCTTGTCGGCGAGCATGGCGCGGTCTTGAAGCGGGGCCACGAGCTTGCGCCCGTCCTGGCCCCGCTTGAGCGCCGTCTTATGCGGCTGGTTGGCTGACGACCGCCGGACGATCGAGCTGGGGCAGGCGGTCCTGGAGGTTCGAGGGGAGCTTCTTCACGATCATGCGCCGCGCCTGGTGCCAATAGGCTGACAGGAGAAGAAGCGCCGATCCGATGATCAATGCGGTGAGCGCGACGTTGAGCTCGACCGCGCCGAACTGCTTGAAGAGCTCGGTCAGCGCGTAGAGCACATATGCGAGCGCCGAGACGAGCAGTGCGCGGCGATCGATCGCAAGGGCGGTGAGGCCGAAAAGCACGTAGAGGCCAACGACGACCAGTGCCTCGCCAGTGCTCACTGCACCGTTGTTGAGACCCATCAAGGTGAAGATCGGATGGGCGATCATCGGCGCCGCCAGCAGGTGGAGCCAGAAGGCGACGTCGGACCTGCGCGTCGTTCGCGACCGGTCGGACGCATCCCACCACATCGCAAAGAGGAAGACGCCGATGCCGAGCAGCAGGACGAAGCCAAGGACTATGTCCTGCGCGCTCTTGGCGTCGCCGGGCTGAATGATCGCGATGACGATGGCGAGGAACAGCCCGGCCACTGCCGCGGCGCCTGCCGCAACCGTGATCGGCACATGGAATTTTCGCCAGTGAACCCAGGCCGCGACAGCCGCGATCGCGGCACTGACGCCGCCGACGGTCGCTGCGAGAAGTTCATTCCCTCCATTGAACTGGTCCGCTCCGATGACCTGCACGAGGAGGAACGCCGATGTTGCAAGGACCGAGCCGACGAATGCGAGGAGCAGGAGGATCGAGGGAAGCGCCATCCGCCGCTTCGCGGTGAAGAAGAGGGCGAGCGCCCAGGAGGTGACCGCAACCGGCAACGGGGCGAGGAAGCTCGGCCCGACCTCGCCGTGGTCGGAAATGAAAAGTCCGGTGGATTGCCCGATGCTCTGGCCGATCCAGCCGACTGCGAACAGGAGGATCGCGGCAGCAATCGAGACGAAGATGTCGTTGAAGCCGGTGATCAGCCTGAATTGCTCTTCGTCAGGGATAACCGTCGAGCGTTGCTGTTCGATATGCGCTCGAAGCGCATCGGCGGCTGCGGCGGTAATGACGCCCGACGCGACCGCGTCGTCAATCTCTTGCTGACTGTACATGCGCTCTCCTCTCCCGAAAATCGGCGGGAGGATAATCCAAGGTGTATTATAGTGTCAATACAGCAAGTCGGCAACGCCGAGTCGCTGTCCGGGGCTGCCTGAAGGCGTTCCGATGCGGGACGGTCTGGCTTCGAAGTCAAGACTTATTTTGAACCGTGGGCGATCTCTTGCGTTGAGGTCGCAAAGACGAATTTAGAAGGTTTCTGAACGTGATAACCCGGTTACTGGCCGGCGCCGCCTGTGCGGCGCTGCTGGGCATCGCCATGCCCGTTTCCGCCGCCACGACCCCGGAGCTTCCGGGCGCGGCCGTCCCGATTTCCCCATCCGCAGCTCAGGCGGTCAATGCTTTCTATGCGCGCCGTCACGGTGCGCCGCTCTGGCTCAAGAGCGGCGGCGACAGCGGCGCGGCGCGCGCATTGATCGGAGTGCTCGATCGCTCGCCTCTCGACGGGCTCGCCAATGGCCCTGCGCTTGCCGCCGAGGCCCAGCAACTCCTTGCCCGGGCCCAGTCGGGCGACCCGGCAGCGCTCGGCGCGGCCGACCGGCTGCTTTCGGCGGCCTGGGTCAGCTACGTCGAGGCTCTTCAGCGACCCACCAGGGGGATGATCTACGCCGATAGCTGGGCGGCGCCCCAACGGGATACGCCGATCCAGATCCTTCAGCGGGCGGCGGCAGCGGACTCGCTCGCCGGCCACGTCCGCTCGGTATCGCAGGTCAATCCGCTCTATGCGCAGCTTCGAGACGTCGCCTGGGCTGAAATGCAATCCAATGGCGGGACAATCGACCCGCGCGTCCTCACCAGCCTCGACCGTGCGCGCGAGAGGCCTTTCCAGCACAAATATATCATGGTCGATGCAGCGTCTGCGCGGCTCTACATGATCGAAGATGGCCGGATCGCGGATTCGATGAAGGTCGTCGTCGGGAAGGCGGGAGCCGACACCCAGACTCCGATGATCGCGAGCACGATCTACTATGCGACTCTCAATCCTTATTGGCACGTGTCGAGCGACCTCGTGCGCTCGCTCATTGCCAGGAACGTGCTCGACCAGGGCCTCGGCTATCTGAAGTCGCATGGCTACCAGGTGATGCCCGCCGACGAGAATGACGATCGGCTGCTCGATCCGGCGAAGATCGATTGGCGCGCAGTCGCGGACGGCTCGCTCCATGTGCGCGTGAGGGAACTCCCGGGGCCGGCAAACTCGATGGGCAGGATGAAGTTCGGCTTCCCCAACGCCTACGACATCTATCTCCACGACACTCCGGTGAAGGAATTGTTCGCGCAAAGCGATCGGACGCTTAGTCACGGGTGCATCCGTCTCGAGGACGCCGAGCGTCTTGCGCGCTGGATGATGGGGCGCGAGCCCCGGACCGATTCCAGCACCCCCGAGCAGCACGTCACTCTTCCGACGCCGGTTCCGATCTACGTAACCTATCTGACGGCGCAGGTTCATGACGGGCAGCTAAGCTTCGTCGACGACATTTATGGTCGCGATTCGCAGGCGATGCAGGTCGCCGCGCTCAGGTAGAGGCGAGGGCTCCGGCTCC
>DASZYL010000171.1:0-9396 GCA_035545385.1 Sphingomicrobium sp.
AGACGAGGTCGGTGAGATTGGGCATCGCCTTGAGGCGCGCGACCAGCGGTTCCTGAGGAAACGGATAGAGCTGCTCGATTCGAACGATCTCGACTCCCCGGTCGCCGGCCTGGTCCCTCGCCTCCATGAGATCGTAAGCGAGCTTGCCCGAGCACAGGACGAGGCGGCGGGTCTCGCCCTCGCCCGGCGGATTGAGGTCCGAGATGATCCGCCGGAAATGGCTCTCGCCGATGAAATCCGCCGCTGTCGAGACCGCGAGCTTGTGCCTCAGGAGCGACTTGGGAGTCATCAGCACCAGCGGCTTGCGGAAGCCGCGCCGCATCTGCCGGCGAAGGATGTGGAAATAGTTCGCCGGAGTCGTGCAATTGGCGACCTGGATATTGTCCTCGGCGCACAGCTGCAGGTAGCGCTCGAGCCGCGCCGAGCTGTGCTCCGGCCCCTGCCCCTCGAATCCGTGTGGAAGGAGCATGACGAGTCCGCTCGCACGCAGCCACTTCGCCTCGCCCGCGGCGACGAACTGGTCGATGATGCTCTGCGCGCCGTTCGCGAAGTCGCCGAACTGCGCTTCCCAAAGGACGAGGCAGCGCGGGTCGGCTAGCGAATAGCCATATTCAAACCCAAGGACTCCGAACTCGGACAAGGGGCTGTCGCGCACTTCGAAGCGCCCGCCGTCGACATGGCACAGCGGGATGTATTTCTCGCCGCTCTTCTGGTCGACCCAGACGGCGTGGCGCTGGCTGAAGGTGCCCCGGCCGCTGTCCTGGCCCGAAAGTCGAACTCCCGAACCTTCGGCGATGAGGCTTCCAAAGGCGAGCGCCTCGGCGGTCGCCCAGTCAAAGCCTTCGCCCGTTTCGAACATCGCCTTCTTCGCATCGAGGATGCGCTGAAGCGTCCGGTGGATGTCGAACCCTTCAGGGACCGTCGTCAGCACCTTGCCGAGCTCCTCGAGCTCCTTCTCGCCGATCGCGGTGTCGATGTTGCGCCTGCCGACCACCGGCTCCGAGGGACGGGCGAGCCCGGCCCAGCGTCCCTCGAACCAGTCCGCCTTGTTGGGAAGGTAGGAGGTCGCGGCCTCGAACTCCTCCTCGAGGTGAGCGACATAGTCGGTGGTCGTCTTGTCGATCCACGCCTGGTCGACGACGCCCTCGGCGATGAGCTTTTTGCCGTAGATCTGGCTGATCGGGGGATGCTTCTTGATGGCCGCGTACATGAGCGGCTGGGTGAAGCTCGGCTCGTCTCCCTCGTTGTGCCCGAACCGGCGGTAGCACCACATGTCGATCACGATGTCGCGGTTGAAGGTGGTCCTGAACTCCGTCGCGAGCTTGCAGCAGAAGGTGACCGCTTCGGGGTCATCGCCGTTGACGTGGAGGATGGGCGCCTGGATTCCCTTGGCGACGTCCGACGGATAGGGCGATGAGCGCCCGAACTGCGGACTGGTCGTGAACCCGATCTGGTTGTTGACGATGAAATGGATCGTGCCGCCCGTCCCGTAGCCGGGAAGGCCCGAGAAGCTGAGGCATTCCCAGACAACGCCCTGGCCCGCAAATGCGGCGTCGCCATGCATGAGAAGCGGCAGGACCTTGTCGCCCTGGCGATCGCCCTTGATCGTCTGGACCGCCCTAACCTTCCCGAGAACGACGGGGTCGACCGCTTCGAGGTGCGAGGGGTTGGGAAGAAGCGAAAGGTGGACCTTGATGCCCTCGAACTCGCGGTCCGACGACGTTCCGAGGTGGTATTTGACGTCGCCCGAGCCACCAACGTCCGCGGGGTTGGTCGCACCGCCCGCGAACTCGTTGAAAATCGCCCGGTAGGGCTTTCCCATGACGTTCGAGAGGACATTGAGGCGGCCGCGGTGCGGCATTCCGATGTCGATTTCCTCGACGCCATTGAGGCCGCCATATTTGATCACCGCCTCGAGCGCCGGGACTGCGCTCTCGCCGCCATCGAGCCCGAAGCGCTTGGTCCCGACATATTTGCGGGCGAGGAACTTCTCCCACTGCTCGGCCTGGATCACCTTGGCGAGGATCGACTGCTTGCCCTCGGGAGTGAAGGTGACCTCGGCGTCCTTCCCCTCCATCCGCGACTGGAGGAAGCGCCGTTCCTCCACGTCGTTGATGTGCATGTATTCAAGCCCGATGTGCCCGCAATAATTGGCCTGGAGGACGGCCACGATCTGGCGGATCGTGGCGGTCTCGAAGCCGAGCGCTCCGGCGATGAAGATTGGACGATCGAGGTCCGCGTTGCTGAAGCCGTGGAAGGCCGGAGTAAGGTCGGGCGGGACCTCCATCCGCGAAAGCCCGAGCGGATCGAGCCGCGCGGCAAGGTGCCCCCGCACCCTGTAGGTGCGGATCAGCATCATCGCCCGGATGCTGTCGTCGGCCGCGCGCCTGACCTCGTCCGGGCTCGCTCCTGCGGCCGCCGCACGCTCGCCGACGGCCTGCTTCACCTTCTCGATGGTCGCCCTTGTCGGATCGAGGCCGAGGTTGAGCTCGTCCAGCTCCTCGATGGGCCAGTTCGGCCGTTCCCAGCTTGGACCGGCTTCCCGTTCGAACATGAAGGCTTGATTATCGGCCATGAGATTATGCTGTAACCAGCAGCTCCTTCAGCGTCTTGCCGAGCTCAGATGGGCTCGGCGAGACGACGATTCCAGCCGCCTCCATCGCCGCGATCTTGCTTTCGGCGTCGCCCTTGCCGCCCGAGACGATGGCGCCGGCATGGCCCATGCGCCGTCCCGGCGGAGCGGTACGCCCGGCGATGAAGCCCACGACCGGCTTCTTTCGGCCGCGTTTCGCTTCGTCCGCGAGGAACTGTGCGGCATCCTCCTCGGCGCTTCCGCCGATCTCGCCGATCATGATGATCGACCTCGTCTCGTCGTCGGCGAGGAACATCTCGAGAATGTCGATGAACTCCGTGCCCTTCACCGGATCGCCGCCGATGCCGACGGCGGTCGACTGGCCGAGGTCCTCGTTCGTCGTCTGGAACACCGCCTCGTAGGTCAATGTTCCCGAGCGGCTGACGACCCCGACGCTGCCCTGCTTGAAGATGTTGCCGGGCATGATTCCGATCTTGCACTCGTTGGGAGTGAGTACGCCGGGGCAGTTGGGCCCGATCAGCCGTGATTTCGAGCCGGTGAGAGCGCGCTTCACCCGGACCATGTCGAGCACCGGGATCCCTTCCGTGATCGCGACGATGAGGGGCACCTCGGCATCGATCGCCTCGAGGATCGAATCCGCGGCGAACGGCGGCGGGACATAGATCACCGAGGCCGTCGCCCCGGTCTTCGCCACCGCCTCGTGGACGGTGTCGAACACGGGCAGGCCAAGGTGGCTCGTCCCGCCCTTGCCCGGAGTGACTCCGCCGACCATCTGCGTCCCGTAGTCGAGCGCCTGGCGCGTGTGGAACGTCCCGGTCTCGCCGGTCATCCCCTGGGTGATGACCTTCGTCGTGCGATCGACGAGGATGCTCACGCCAGGGCCTCTTCGGCGAGGCTGCTGTCGATCTGCCTGCAGGCGACGAGGAGCTCCTTCACCGCATCGACGCTGACGTTGAAGTTCTCGCGCGCGGCGTCGTTGAGCTCGATCTCGATGACCCGCTCGACGCCGCCTTCGCCGATCACGCAAGGGACGCCGACGTAGAGGTCATCGACGCCGTACTGGCCGGTGAGGTGGGCGGCGCAGGGAAGGACTCGCTTCTTGTCCTTCAGGAAGCTCTCCGCCATCGCGATCGCGCTCGTCGCCGGCGCGTAATAGGCCGAGCCGGTCTTGAGGAGGGCAACGATCTCGCCGCCGCCGCCCCGGGTGCGCTTCACGATTGAGTCGATCTTCTCCCTGGTCGACCAGCCCATCTTGATGAGGTCGGGGATCGGGATCCCGGCGACGGTCGAATATTCGACGACCGGAACCATGGTGTCGCCATGACCGCCAAGAACGAACGCGGTCACGTCCTCGACGCTGACCTTGAATTCCTCGGCGAGGAAATGGCGGAACCGCGCGCTGTCGAGCACCCCGGCCATGCCCACCACCATGTGGTGCGGAAGGCCCGAGAATTCGCGAAGCGCCCAGACCATCGCGTCGAGGGGATTGGTGATGCAGATCACGAAGGCGCCCGGCGCATGTCTGGCGATCCCCTCGCCCACCGCCTTCATCACCTTGAGGTTGATCCCGAGGAGATCATCGCGGCTCATCCCGGGCTTGCGCGCGATTCCGGCCGTGACGATGCACACGTCCGCGCCCTCGATGTCCGAGTAATCGGACGAGCCCTTGAGCTTCGCGTCGAAGTCGTCGATCGGCCCCGCCTGGGCAATGTCGAGGGCTTTGCCTTCGGGCACGCCTTCGACGATGTCGAAAAGGACGATGTCGCCAAGCTCGCGCATCGCGGCGAGGTGAGCGAGGGTTCCGCCGATCATGCCGGCGCCAATCAGGGCGATCTTCTTGCGAGCCATGGGCTGGCTTTCACCTTTCTGTTGTGTGGGCGGCGGCTGACGGGAGTCGCCGCTCAGGAGCGCGGCGCCCGCTTAGCGAGGTGGCTCGGCAGGGGCAACCGAGCCCGAATCATTAAATGGTGCTTTCTCGCGGATGAACTCCGCAACCGCTCTTGGTGGATGATCGTTTCCCGCTCCAAGACATCCAGGGAGAAGATGAATGAAAAAGGCAGTGTTGGCGTTTTGTGCCGCGGCGGTCGCGCTCACCGTTGCGGCTCCTGCCGATGCCCGGCGCACCGGGCCGGTGACCTGCGCCAAGTGGCGTCACGGCCACTGCGTCAAATGGCGCTCGCGCTACAATGTCGGGTACGCGTTCGGTCCGCGCTACAGATATGTCGATGTGCGCGCTCTCCCGGGACCGATCGTCACCCGTTACCGGCTCGGCCACAACTACCGCTACGTCAACGAGAACGGCTACATCTACGTGGTCAATCCGCGCACTTATCGGGTCGTGAGAGTGATCCCGACGTTCTGATCCGGGGGCTGTCCCAGGCGTACGGAAGGGCCGCCGGCGCCCTCCCCGGCGGCCTTTCCTTTTCAAGTCGTTGCTTCCAAAGACTATTCGCCCGAACGGCGGCAACCTGGACGTGCCTTTGGTCGTCTTCTTGACACTCCGCCCACAAAGAGGAGTTGACGCTCCGGAGGGAGGCCGCCGAGCCTCGGCGGCCTTTTCTTATCCGTCGGCGGCGTGCTAGCGGCTCTCCTCGAGCAAGGAGTCTTAGCTTGGCCGAATTCACGCTTCCCAAGAACAGCAAGATCACCAGGGGCCGCGAGTGGAAGCCCGAGGAGGGCAAGCGGCTGAAGACGTTCAAGGTCTATCGCTACGACCCCGACTCCGGCGCGAACCCCCGCTTCGACCGCTACACGATCGACCTCGACAAATGCGGTCCGATGGTGCTCGACGCCCTCATCAAGATCAAGAACGAGATCGACCCGACGCTCACCTTCCGGCGCTCGTGCCGCGAAGGCATTTGCGGGTCGTGCGCGATGAACATGGAAGGAACGAACGGGCTCGCCTGCACGACCGCGATCGAGGATTTGAAGGGCGAAGTGCAGATCACTCCGCTGCCGCACATGGAGGTGGTGAAGGACCTCGTTCCCGACCTCACGCACGCCTACGCCCAATATGCCCTGATCCAGCCCTGGCTGAAGACGGCGAGCCCGCCTCCTTCGCGCGAGCGGCTGCAATCGCCGGAGGACCGCGAGAAGCTCGACGGCCTCTACGAGTGCATCCTCTGCTTCTGCTGCTCGACGAGCTGCCCGAGCTACTGGTGGAACTCCGACCGGTTCCTCGGCCCCGCGATCCTGCTCCAGGCCTATCGCTGGATCGCCGACAGCCGCGACGAGGCGACCGGGGAGCGGCTCGACCAGCTCGAGGATCCCTATCGCCTCTACCGTTGCCACACGATCATGAACTGCGCGAACGTGTGCCCCAAGGGCCTCAGCCCGGCCAAGGCCATTGCCGAGACCAAGAAGCTGATCGCGGAGCGCACCGCTTGAGCGAAGACGGACAAAAGTTCGAAGCATCAGGACTGGAAGACGTTGGCGTCCCGACTGGGGCATCACCCGACCCTGACCATCCCGGGTGGTTCAGCTGGGGCGACTTTCCGCGCGGGAGCTTCGCCGCGGCGACGGGGCGGCTCCTGTTCAGGCCCGACGGCGCCGGACGCGCGGTCTGCCGAATGTTCCCGACAGAGCAGCACATGAACCTCGGCGGGTCGCTCCACGGCGGCTCGGTGATGAGCTTCATCGACATGACGATGTTCGCCGGCGGGCTCTGCGCGGGGATGGAACGCGGCCATTACGTGACCCTCGACCTCACCACCCATTTCCTCGCGCGTGGGAAGCCAGGGTCTCCGCTCGATGCCCATGTCGAGCTCGTGAAACAGACGAGGGGCCACGCCTTCCTGCAGGGCGTCGTCTACCAGGACGGATCCCCCTGCTATAGCTTCACCGGCACCCTCAAGCGTATCCGCGAGCGCAACGCTCCGGCATGACCGGACCGGTCGGCCGAGCCTACAGCCAGCTCGTCAAAGCCCACGAACTGAAGCCCGATCCCGCTCAGGGACGCGCGGTTGCCGCGCTCGATCGGCTTGCAGCGTCGATCGGCAATGGCGGCGGGTTCTTCTCGAGGCTTTTCGGCAGCGGCGCACAGGGGCCGGCCGGAGTCTATCTCTGGGGCGGGGTCGGACGAGGCAAGTCGATGCTGATGGATCTCGCCTTCGACCACATCGAGGTGCATCCGAAGAGACGGGTCCACTTCCACGAATTCATGCTCGAGACCCATGGCCGGCTGCGGAGCATCCGCGAGCGCCACGAGGGCGATCCGATCGAGCCCGTCGCCGACGAGATCGCCGCCGAGGCGAAGCTCTTCTGCTTTGACGAGATGCAGGTCAACAACCCGGCCGATGCGATGATCCTCTCCCGGCTCTTCGGGAACCTGCTCGACCAGGGAGTGAAGATCGTCACCACCTCGAATCGCCCGCCGGGCGACCTCTACTCGGAGGGCCTCAACCGGGAACTCTTCGTGCCCTTCATCCACCTCGTCGAGAAGGAGATGCTGGTCGTCGAGGTGAATGGCCCAACCGACTACCGGCTCGAACGGTTGACGGGTGTCGATGTATGGCACGTTCCCAATGGGGCCGAAGCGACCGCCGCGCTCTCGCGCGCCTTTTTCCAGCTGACCGACTACCCGGTCGAGGACCGCGCCAAGGTCCCCTCGGAAGACATCGAGGTCACGGGCGGCCGCAGGCTCCACGTCCCCAAGAGCCTCAAGGGAGTCGCAGTCTTTTCGTTCAAGCGGCTTTGCGGTGAAGCCCGGGGCGCTGCCGACTATCTCGCGATCGCGAGACGCTACCATACGGTGATCATCGTCGGCATACCCGTGATGGGTCCCGACATGCGCAACGAGGCGGCCCGTTTCGTCACTCTCATCGACGCTCTTTACGAGCACAAGGTGAAGCTGCTCGCGGCCGCCGACGCCGAGCCCTCAGGCCTCTATCCCTCGGGCGATGGAAGCTTCGAATTCCAGCGCACCGTGAGCCGCCTCGAGGAGATGCGGAGCGCCCAATATCTTGCAGAAGGACATGGCGCTGTAACTTGACGCCGAGCCAGCGATCGGTAGCGTCGCGAAACTCAAACCCGGGGAGAGGAACTTTCATGCGAATTGCGCTCGGAATCTTGCTTGCCGTCACGGCTACGACCGCTGTTGCAGCGACCGATCCACGGACCGTTCCCACGCAATTGCCGCCGGCCTGGCAAACGAAGACGCGCGAGGTCTTCAAGCAGGCGATCGAGATCCCGACCGTCCATCATCGCGGCGAAGTCCCCAGGATGGCGAAGCTGCTCGCCGACCAGTTCCGCGCCGCGGGAATCCCCGATGCGGACATCCACGTCATGCCCTACGAGGCGCTTCCCGGTGACAAGACCGAGGCGCTGATCGTGCGCTGGCGCTCGCCCCACCCGACCAAGAAGCCGATGCTGATCCTCGGCCACATGGACGTCGTCGAAGCCAAGGCGTCGGACTGGAAGTTCGATCCGTTCGTGTTCCGCGAGGAGGGCGGCTACTTCCTCGGACGCGGCACCAGCGACATGAAAGACGGCGACGTCGCGACGACGATGGCGGCCGTGAAGCTCATGTCCGAAGGGTTCAAGCCGGACCGCGACATCATCTTCTTCTACAGCGGCGACGAGGAAACCAACGGCCGCGGAGCAACGCTCGCCTCGACCGAGTGGCGCAACCTCACCGAAGCCGAGTTCGGCCTCAACGCCGACGGCGGCTGTGCCTCCTACGACCAGCAGTTCCGCCCCCTCGGCTGCGGCATCTCGATGGCCGAGAAGACCTTCCAGACCTATTTCCTCACCACCCACAACCCTGGCGGCCACAGCAGCCGGCCGCGTCCCGACAATGCGATCTACGACCTCGCGGACGCTCTTGAGAAGGTGAGGGCATATCGCTTCCAGCCGATGCAGAACGAGGTCACCCGTGCCTATTTCGAAGAGCGCGCACGGCAGGAGGGTAACAGCCAGCTCGGACAGCAGATCCGTGCCTGGCTCGCGAACCCCAATGACGGCGCCGCGGCCGACGCGATCGAGGCGAACCCGCTCGAGGTCGGCCTCACGAGGACGCGCTGCGTCGCGACGATGCTGAGTGGCGGACATGCCGACAACGCCCTTCCCCAGAGTGCAACGGCGACCGTCAATTGCCGGATCTTCCCGGGCGTCCAGCCGACCGACGTCCAGGCCGAGCTCCAGAAGCTCGTGGGCCCCGGTGTCGAAGTGAAGCCGGACCCCGCGTACATTGGGGTTCCAACGCCCGCATCGCCGCTTCGCAAGGACGTGGTCGACGCCGTGACGAAGGCGATCCAGCACCTCCATGGCCCCGAGATGCGAGTCTATCCGATGATGTCCACCGGGGCGAGCGACGGCAGCTTCTTCAGGGCCCAGGGAATCCCGGTCTACGACATCGATGGAAGCTGGGGCATTTCACCGGCCGACGAGCGCGCCCACGGGCTCGATGAACGCACTCCCGTCCGCTCGATGTACGATGACGTCGTCTACTGGACGATGATCATCAAGAGCCTCGCGGGCTGAAGAGAGGATGTGTGGGCGACCGCCTCAAGCGGTCGCCGCCTCGAGCACTTCCTTGGCGTGGTTCGGAACCTTCACTTTTCGCCACGCCTTTCGCACCGTCCCGTCGGCCCCGATCAGGTAGGTCGCACGCTCCATTCCCATGTACTTGCGGCCGTACATCGATTTTTCGACCCAGGTCCCAAAGGCGTTCGAGATCGTGCCGTCCTCGTCGGATGCGAGCGGCACGGCGAGATCGTACTTGCCGATGAACTTCTCGTGGCTCTTCATAGGGTCGCGCGAAACGCCGATCACCTTCACACCCGCCTTCCTGAAGTCGCCGGCAA
>DASZYL010000172.1:0-2156 GCA_035545385.1 Sphingomicrobium sp.
CCTCGCCCCGCGCAGCAGCGCGAAGGTTTGCCGCCAGCGTCGGGGCAGTGCCGACGAAATGCCCCGGAGTCAGCGCCCACAGCGAGATGAGGTCCTCGGGCGATTTGAACGCGGCATCATAATAGCCAATATATTCCCTGAAGCGGCCCTGCTTCGGAAGAAGCCGCCCATAGAGCGCGATGGCTTCATCCCCGTCGGTCCAGAGATCGAGCGGTCTCGGCCAGTCCCGTTTGATCACCTCGGCCGAATCCGGAATTCCGCGATAATTCTTGGCTACGTAGAGTGGCAAATGCCAGGCGAGCATGGCTTCCTCGGTGAAGCCGAGCTGCATCAAGGGGGCATAGATCCGGTTGTCCACCCACGAGGATTGATCCGGGTATCGCGAGCGCAGGTCGAGGAGCAGGCGAATCTCGTCGCCCGGATGATTTGAAGCACTCGCTGCATTGAACCGCGCCTTGGCGAGCAGGATGGGGTCGCCGAGTTTCTGCACTCGGGCGATTTCCTCATCGATGCCCTTCCAGTCCTTGAGCTGGCCCAGCGTTCCGATCTTGTTGGCGGCGGTCCAGTACCAGAGCGGGTCGATTTCTGCCGCCCGGTTGCGCGCCGCCAGCGCCTCATGAAGGCGATTCTGGGCCTGCAGCGAATTTGCAAGCCAGCCCCAGGCCTCGGCGTCATTGGGATCGAGCTCCACGGCCCTTCTCAATTCCCCGTCCAGCTCCGGCGGGAAATTCTGGATCATCGCGAGCGCAGCATGCGCATGCGCGAGATTTGGTGCGAGCTGAAGTGCTCGCTTTATGTAAGACACACCCTCCCTCTGCATCACTGCGGGGCTCTTGTCCGGGGTTCGGCTGAGGCCCATCGCCGTGGCCTGGCCAAGCCGCGACCAGGCTGGCGCATAATTGGGATCGATGGCGACGGCCTTCTTGAGGAGAGGAATTGCCGCGAGGAACCCCGCGCTGTCACGATTGCGCATCTTCGCAAGCGCGTCGGCATAGATTGAATAGACCTCTCCCGTCGTCGCAATGTTCTGTGCCCTCGTTCCGCCGCCAGGAGCGATACGTCCGCGGATTCGTCCTTCCACCTCATTGGCGACGCGCTCCTGGAATACGAAGACATTGTCGAGCTTGCCTCCGACCTCGTCACTCCAGACCTCGGCCCCGTCCTTGGTTCGTGTGAGGTTGAATTTCATCCTCACTTCGTCGCCGACATGCTGGACGCTTCCGTCGAGGAGGTAATCAGCGCCGACCCTGTTGCGATAATCGGAAGGCGAAAGATCCTGCTTGGCGAGAGCCTCGAGTGTCTGTCGACCGAGCACTCGAAGGTTGGGATTGCGCGACAACGCGCCGCGTGTGTCGTCCCAGATGGCATCAACGAGGTTTGCGTCCTGGGCATTGATTGCCCGGAACGGAAGCACGGCGAGAGTCTGCGGCCCTTCGTTCTTCGACGCAGCGTGAAGCCACCATGCGCTGACGCCTGCGATCAGGAGCAGGACCAGTCCGGCGATCGCCGCTAGGGACCGTCGGCTGACACGGCTCCTCAGTCCGGCCTGATCGTCACCAAATGCCCGATTGCCGGCCGCGACGCCGCGCACCGAGGCCGCCAATTTCGAGATTCGCTCATCGTCCGGTTTGCCGCGCCAGTTGGCAAAGTCGATGCCCTGCCGCTCCCCGAAGAAGAGCGGCGGATTGCATGGCTTGAGGAACAGCTGGATGAGCCGGCCGTCCTCGCGCGCAACGCGCGCTTCGGACCGGACATTCTCGCTCGTCACCGCGCTCGGAGACCAGCAGACGATCACCGCCTTGGCGCTGGCGAGCTCCTTTTCGATTGTCGCTTCCCACGGGGCGGACGGGGGGATGTCCTCGTCCCACCAGGTGTCGAGCCCCGCCTCGCGAAGTGCCGTGACCAGCTGGCGCACCCGGCGCGCGTCGTCGCGCTTGTAGGACAGGAACACGTCTGCCACCGCGCTAACCCCCCGATTTGCGGCACGTGTTTAATGTGGCTCGAATTCGGACGCTAGCTATTCGCTTGCTGTAAGCGATGGTCGGCTATGCACTTGCCTTAAGGCCTCTAATGAATCGGAGGAAGGTCGCTGCAGCGCGGCATGCCGCTCGTGATGGCTGGCATGTTGGCGGCGCCTGTCCCAACGTAATTGGCCG
>DASZYL010000173.1:0-9789 GCA_035545385.1 Sphingomicrobium sp.
CATTGCTGGATCAGGCTTTCGCCCATTGTCCAATATTCCCCACTGCTGCCTCCCGTAGGAGTCTGGGCCGTGTCTCAGTCCCAGTGTGGCTGATCATCCTCTCAGACCAGCTACGGATCGTCGCCTTGGTGAGCTTTTACCTCACCAACTAGCTAATCCGACGCGGGCTCATCCTTAGGCGATAAATCTTTGGACCGGAGTCATTATACGGTATTAGCTCAAGTTTCCCTGAGTTATTCCGTACCTAAGGGCAGATTCCCACGCGTTACGCACCCGTGCGCCACTAAGGCCGAAGCCTTCGTTCGACTTGCATGTGTTAGGCATGCCGCCAGCGTTCGTTCTGAGCCAGAATCAAACTCTCAAGTTGATGTACGATCGAGCCCCCGCGGAATAAGCGGGAACAGGACCGGCATCTCTGGGAGCCATTCCTGCACAAAAATCACAAAACTGGTGTGTTTGCGTTTTTGAGACATATGAGCTCCGCGCCAAAGCCAAGAAGGCTTCGACGGGATCCATAAGGAACGGCATAAATTTGACCGACCGGCCGATACCCAGAGGCTATCGGTGACCGGGCCGCCGCCCACATGTCCCTTCATCTAAACCAACAATGTCAAAGAGCCGACGCGCATCCTCCCCCGGTTCGATTGTTCCGGGCATCGGTTGTACCGACTAAGAAGAGGCACGAAACGAACGCGAAACCTCGATGGGAGGCCGCGTCCGCCGCTGTGAGGGGCCATATATGTGTGGGTCTCCGAGCCGTCAACCGGGTTTTTGCACTTATGTTGCAATTTCCCGGCGACGCGGTTCAGGCGACCCTTGCTTCATGTTGAGATAGGCACGATGCCGCCCGGTTCAAGGGCTAAGCTATTGCTCCTCAATGCTTTTTGTCCGAATCTTTCAGGCGCTCTGGATATAGGCGCGCATTGCGTCCGCCTCGGCCTCGATGCGGTCCATCCGGTATTTGACCAGGTCGCCGATCGACACGATCCCGCGAATCTGCCCGCGATCGACCACTGGCAGGTGGCGGATTCGCCGCTCGGTGATGAGCGCGAGCGCGTCGAGCACATGCGTCTCCGAATCGACGGTAATGGCCGGCGAGCTCATCACTCGCCCGACGGTCCAGTCGAGAGCCTCGCGCCCGTTCTCGCGCAGGCAGTAGATAACGTCGCGTTCGGACACGATGCCGACAATCCGGCCATCCTCGACAACCGGAAGCGCGCCGATCCGCTTTTCACCGAGTCTGTGCACCGCGTCGAACAGCAATTGATCGGCAGCGATCGTCTCGACGCTCCCGCCCTTGCCCTGGAGCACTGCTGCAATAGTCATGGCTCGCCTCCAAAGACTCGCCCATCGCTGGCTTGATAGTCCCACTTCGCGCCGCCAAATGGAAGCCGTGCCTGTCACCGACCCGGTTCCCAGCCCCGCAAATTCGATGAAGCGCCGCTTCTGGCGGATCTTCCGGCTGCTCGCACTTCTCTCGTTCGTCGTTGCCGCCATTGCCGTCGTGCTTGTGAGCGCCGGTGATCCAACGCTCCACGTCAACATGCTCGTCGCGACCGCTCTTGGCGTATTTTGCACGATGCTGCTTGGCACGTCGCTGATGAGCCTCATCTTCATCAGTGCCGAGAGCGGGCACGACGAGGCCGCGAGCGGTCAGCACCAGCAGAAGGATAATGAATGACCGAAGTCGATCCCGAGCCGATCCTGCGCGTGATGCCGGGACCCGCCGACATCAATGCCAATGGTCATATCTTCGGCGGCTGGGTGTTGAGCCAGATGGATATCGCCGCAGGAATCGTCGCGACGAGGCGGGCTCGAGGTCCCGTTGCCACCATCGCCATCGAAGCGATGAAGTTCATCGCCCCGATTCACCTGCGCGACCTCATCTCGGTCTACGCGCACGTCGAGCGGGTGGGACGCACGTCAATGGGTGTTCGAATCGAGGTCGTCGCTCACCGCGACCTCGGGGCGACCGAGGTGAAGGTCACCGAAGGCCTGTTCACCTTCGTTGCGCTCGACGCGAACAACCGTCCGCGTCCGGTCGACAGCGACTAGGCGGCGGGCGCCACCTCGTCGTCGCTCTCCGGCGGGCGCGAGGCACGAGTACGGCGGCGCGGCCGCTTCGGCTCTTCCTCTTCAACGCTCTCGCTCTCGTCGCGACCGATCGCCGGCGGCAGCGCGTCGAACGGGATCGTCTCGCCGTTCACGTGCTGCTCGTGCTCGGGATCCGGGCGAGCGGCGCGGTCTTCACCATCGCCGCGGCGCGGCCGGTTGCGCCGGCTGGACCGCTCGGAACGGTCAGGCCGCTCTGGGCGGTCGGGTCGCTCGTCGCGCTCCTCGCCCTGCGCCTCGGCCTCCGCGGTCTCGAGCTCGTCCTCGCCCTCGTCCTCTTCCAGCTCCTCGTCGCGCTGGCGACGGTTCTGCTGGTTCTGCTCGTCGAAGCGCGCACGGCTCTCGCTCAGCACCCGGAAGTAATGATCGGCGAACTGCAGATAATATTCCGTCTGTACGCGATCGCCCGCAAGCTGGGCGTCGCGCGCCATGCTCTTGTATTTCTCGAGCAGCTGGGCGGCGTTGCCGCGCTGGCGGTTGTCTTGCCGGTTCCCCGGCTGTCCACCGAGGTTCTGGCCTCGCTGTCCCCCGCGACCGCGCCTGCGGCCGCCCTGACGATTGTTGATCAAATGCCTACGTCCTTACGCAGTAGTCGCTAGCCCCCTTGGTCCTCAGTCGAGCAGGGCCGCGCATTTGCGCAGCTCCTGACCCTCTCGTTCCGGTCTGCGCCATTTTCGGAGCGACAGACGAACGCCGATTGCGTCGGGGGTTGGGACAGGATGCGCTCAGCTTTTCGCAAGGGAGCGGGCCCGGCCCAGAACCCCGATGTAGTGCGCCCGACACCGTATGCCAAGCAATTTTCTCTCAAACCCAGGTTAGTAACAAGGCGCGGTCTCGTCCGGCGAGGTCCTGGGCGACCTTCGCGCGGAGGCCGTCGCGGGAGAGAAGGCCCGTTACCGCCTCTTTCTGGTCGGCACCGATTTCGATCGCCGCAAGGCCCCCGCGGTTGAGGAGACGTGGGAGCTGCGGGGCGAGCTCGCGATAGGCATCGAGGCCCTCTCGTCCGGCGAACAGCGCCTCGTCGGGCTCATATTCGCGCACTCCGGGCCCAAGTTCCGCATCGTCCGCGATATAAGGCGGGTTGCACAGGATGAGGTCGAATTTCTCGAGCAGTCCGGTCGCCCAGTCGCCCTGCATCAGCTTGGCCCGGGCCTCGAGACCGAGCCGCCGAGCGTTCGCCGAGGCATAGGTAAGCGCCTGGCGCGAGAGATCGACTCCAAGGCCGGTCGCCCCATGCCAGATGTCGAGCGCGGCAAGGAGCAGGGTTCCGGGCCCGGTGCCAAGATCGAGGACTCGCTTAGGCCCGTCAGTCCCTTCGAAATGCTCGATCGCGGAAGCGATGAGGACTTCGGAATCGGGCCTCGGAACCAAGACTCCAGGCCCGACGTGGAGCTCGATGTTCCAGAAGGCACGGCGACCGGTGATGTAAGCGACCGGCTCTCCCTGGGAGCGACGCGTGACCATTTCCCAGAAGCGCTCCGGAACGACCCGGTCCGGAGGCGCGAGAAGCAGCCGGTCGCGGTCGATGTGCAGTGCCTCGGCCATGAGCAGCTCGGAATCGAGCCGCGCCGTGTCGCTGCTCTTCGTCAACTGGCGCGTCGCATCGTCGAGCGCGCGTGCGATTGGCTTCACGCCTCCTCCAGGCCTGCGAGCCGCTCGGCTTCGTCCTCTGCGACGAGCGCGTCTATAATCTCGGTTAGCCCCGCGCCCTCGAGCACCTCGTCGAGCTTGTGAAGCGTGAGATTGATGCGATGGTCCGTGACCCGGCCTTGCGGAAAATTGTACGTCCGGATCCGCTCGGAGCGGTCACCCGAGCCGACCATCGACCTTCGCGCTCCTGCCCGCTCGCTCGCGAGGCGCTCGCGTTCGAGCTCGAAGAGCCGGGTGCGAAGCACCTTCAAGGCCTTCGCCTTGTTCTTGTGCTGCGACTTTTCGTCCTGCTGGATGACGACGAGCCCGGTCGGAAGATGCGTGATTCGAACAGCGCTGTCGGTCGTGTTGACCGACTGCCCGCCGGGGCCCGACGACCGATAGACGTCGATCCGAAGGTCCTTGTCGTCGATCTGGACGTCGACGTCCTCAGCCTCCGGCAGGACCGCGACCGTCGCTGCGGACGTATGGATGCGCCCGCCGCTTTCCGTGACCGGGACCCTCTGGACCCTATGGACTCCGCTTTCGAACTTGAGCTTTGCGAACACCCCGGCCCCGCTGATCGAAGCGATCGCTTCCTTGTAGCCGCCGAGCTCCGACGGGCTCGCCGAGATGAGCTCGAACTTCCAACCCTGTGTCTCGGCGAACCGCTGGTACATCCGGAGGAGGTCGGAGGCGAACAGCGCGGCCTCGTCGCCGCCGGTTCCAGCGCGGACCTCGAGCATCGCTGCGCGCTCGTCCGCCGCGTCGCGCGGAAGCAATTGCACGGCGAGCGAGCGCTCCGCCTCCGGCAGCTTGTGGCGGATCTCTTCCGCCTCGGTCGCTGCCATTTCCTTCAGCTCCGGCTCGGCGCTCGGGTCGGCGACCATCCCGTTGAGAACCTCGAGCTCCGCCCTCAGCCTGCGCACTTCGCGTGCGGCAGCGGCGACGGGCTCGATCGCGGCATAATCCTTGGACAGACGCACGAACTCGTCCGGCGGCACGTCGGCGCGCGCCATCGCCTCGGCAATCTCGTGCCTCCTCGCCTCGATCGAGGCGATCCGCTCGGAGGAGATCTGGGTCACCGGCCGATTGCCTCCACGATGAGATCGAGCGCCACCGATCGCTGCTCGCCGCTCGAGAGGTCCTTGAGTTGTGCCTCGCCGCGCTCGAGCTCGTCGTCGCCGATGATGAGGGCGTAGGAGGCGCCGGCGTCATTCGCCCGGCTGAGGCGCTTTTTCATGTTTCCGCGATAGGCCATGTCGGCGCTCACTCCTTCGCGGCGAAGGCCGGCAAGGATCGCCTGCCCCTGCAGTTCGGCGCGCGGTCCCAGTGGAACGATCACGACAACCGGCCGCTCGCGCGAAGGTTCGCCGATCATCATGGCGAGGCGCTCGATCCCGGCGGCCCAGCCGACCGCCGGAGTGTGCGGTCCCCCGAGCGCTTCGATCAATCCGTCGTAGCGGCCGCCGGCAAGGACGGTCCCCTGGGCTCCGAGCCGGTCGGTCACGAATTCGAACGCGGTATGGCGATAATAATCGAGACCGCGGACCAGCCGCGGAGCGCGCTCCCACCTGATCCCGGCGGCATCGAGCCCCTCGGTGACCCCCCTGAAGAACTCCGCGGCCTCGGGCGTCAGGAATTCGTCGATCACCGGAGCGCTGTCGACGATCGGCCAGTCCTGGTGCGCCTTGCTGTCGAGGATCCGCAAGGGATTGCGCTCAAGGCGCGCCTGGCTGTCCTCGCTCAGGGCCGAGGAATGACCCCGAAAATGCTCGTAAAGGGCATCGCGCCAGGCTGCCCTCGTCTCCGGATCCCCGAGCGTGTTCAGCTGGAGGATCGCGCCCTCGATTCCAAGCTCCTTGAGAAGCTGGTCGGCAAGGGCGAGCAGCTCGACGTCGGCCTGCGGTTCTCCCGCGCCGATGATCTCCGCGTCGAGTTGGTGGAACTCGCGGAAGCGCCCCTTCTGCGGACGTTCATAGCGGAAGGCCGAGCCATGCGTCGCGACCTTGAGCGGCGCATATTGCTGCCATCCCTCGCTGAGGTAGGCGCGGCAGATTCCCGCCGTGAACTCGGGCCGCAACGTGATGGATTCTCCGCCCCGGTCCTCGAAGGAATACATCTCCTTGGAGACGACGTCGGTCGTCTCGCCGATGGTCCGGGCGAAGACCGCGGTCTGCTCGATGGTCGGAACCTCGACGCGCCTGAAGCCGAAGAGACGGCGCACTTTCTCGAACGCGGCGATAACCGTTGCGAGGCGGTCCGCGTCTTCTCCCAGAAGGCTTTGGGTGCCCCGAACGGGCTGAACTGGCGTCATGGCCGCGGCGCTAAAGCACAATTTGCCGAATTGGCAAAAGAGCTTCGTCATCGCGCTTGCAGCGATTGCAGCTGCTACCCGAATTTCCCGCAAGCTGCTGTCCGTAACAGCCCCTCGGCCGGATCGGCTTTCGGAACGGGAACATGATGGTGAGTTCGAGTGGGCCGGGCATCGCGGTCTCGCGGCCGCCACAGCTTGGCCACTTCATGAATCTTGATGAAGCATGGGCTTCAGGGGCGACCCTGTTCCTGACGCCTCTCCTCGAACTGCCTTCGGAACCAGCTCGGGTTCGGAAGGAACAGCTTCCTGAAGCTGATCATGATGGTTCTACCAAGCGGGTCGAGAAGGTCGGGCTGGTAGTTGAGCGGGACGTTGCCGAAGGCGTCATGCACCTTGGGCTTGCTGTTGAAGACATTCTGCACCTCAAGCTGCACCTGCGTGCCCCGGAACCACGGATGTTTCACGACCACTTCCGGAATGTCGCCGGGATTGGCGAATAGCCTGAGGTCGAACGTTGCGAGCGGTGAGAAGCGAAGGTCGTCGCCAGTTAGCGTATTGACTGTCGTTCCGCTTCGCAAATTGCCGACGAGGCGTGCTCCAAGACCATTGTTGAAATAGCCCGCCTGCGCCTCGACCCGGTGCCTGGGCGTACCGCCGCTCTGGCCTGCCGCATCCCCGTGGAGATAGTCGAGGCCAAGACCCGGAGCGATCGTCACCTTATCAACGAAGGTGATGGTATCGGTCAGCGAGAAAGTGATCCGCCCGCGATCACCGCCGCCGAAGAATCGCCCGCCGCGGCCACCGAATCCGCCGCGGAATCCGCCGCCGCGACCGCCCTCCTGGGGTGGAGCGGCCGCCTGCTCTCCCGCCGGGGGAGAAGCGCCGCCCGCCGACGAAGAAGCTTGCGGCGAATTGCTTTCCTGGCGGCCGTCCGACGGGGTCTGGCCACGCGAGCGGCCGCCGAACTGGGCGCGCATTTGATCCCTCACCGCCTGCGAGGGCTGGTGCGACTTCAACGGCTTCGAGAAGTCGAAACCAATTCGAAGCGTGTCCCGCTGCGAACTCTCGAAGTTCAGCGGCCGCAGGTCGACAGCGACGAGCTGGCCTTCCTCGTCGCGGACGAAACGGTCGGGAAATGCCGCCTCGATCGCAGGAGTAACCGTCACACTCGAGATCGGGCGGGCGATCGTCTGGTGAACATATTCACCGCGAAGCCTGAAGTCCGTCTTCTCGAACGGCTGCCAGTTGGCTCCGAGCTTGAGCACGTTGCGGCGGTCCGACTGCAGGTTCGGGTTGCCCCCGGTTGTCGCAGTCACGAGCACCGTATCGCCGGTGACGAAGTCGAAGATCCGGGTGTTGGGAGTGACCAAAACCGGGTCGCCGAGCTGATTGATCGACGGCGGCCCCTCCTCGCGGGTCCAGCTCGTGATGAGGTTCAGCCGGTCCACCGGAGACCAGTTCGCGCCCGCTCCGATAGTCGTCAGCGTTCCGAAATCCGACAATTGGTCGACTTCGGCATTCGCGTTGACCGTCAGGTTTCCGAGCGCGCTGAAATCGCGGTTGCGGCGCGAGATCGGCAAGTCGAGGTTGATCGCGGCTTCCCCGGTCGTCCGTCCAAGCGAGTTCGACTTGGAAAGATCGGAAAGCCGGTGCTGGGTATCGAGATGCACGGTGCTCCCGGCGAGGGTCACCGTCGTGCTTGCGTTGCCTGCCGGAAGCGAAAAGAGGTTCCCGTTCGCAGTCGCCTTGATGTCCCCCGACGACGTGGTCTCGCGGGCGCGGTTGTCCCGTGTGCCGGACCCGTTATCGGTGCTGGTGATGCTTCGATCGAGATCGGCATTGCCGGTCAGCGTCCAGTGCCAGGCGGACTTCACCCCGTTAAGCGCGAGCCCGGCGTGCGCGCTGTCGCTCGACGTGTTGCGTGCGAGCGGTTCGAGCAGGGTGTCCGAAAGTCCAATCAGGGCCCGGCTCTTCTTGTGCTCGATCTCGGTGTTCAGAGTCCCCGAGACGTCGCCGAGCACGGTGCGGTTGAAGACTCCCCCGACATGGGCGTCCAGCTGGCTCGGGAGAAGCGATCGCGCGGCAAGCTCATCGTCGATTGTCGCTCCCGCGGGCGGCGTTTGATCGAGGATGATATTGCGCTCGGCCTCGGTCAGCATGCCGTTACCCTCGACGTGCGCGTTCAAGGTCGTGCGGCCGTTCTTCTCGACCCTGAACTCGGTAAGGTCGGCGTTGCCCCCCGCATATCCGCCTTCAGTGGCGGTGTTCCCCCCGACCTTGGCGGTGGTTGATCGGAACCGCTGCCGAAGGACGATGTTCACGACCTTCTGGTCGGCGCGGTACCCGTATTTGAGGGCCACTTCCTCGGGGAGAATTTCGACCCGTTCGATAGCCTCGGTCGGAATGTCGCGAATCTCGCGGAAGCCCGAGATGCGCTGGCCGTTGAGAAGCAGGACCGGTCGTTCGCCACCGCGCCCCTGCGAACTTCCGATCTGCGGCGCGAGCGCATCGAGGAGGTCCGTGATGCTCGTCGCGCCGGTCGCCCTGACATCGCGGGAATCGAGGATGTTCTGGGGCGGGATGTCGCCGATCACCGACCCCCGGGCGCGCGCTCCCTGGATAACGATGGCCTCCTCGTCGCCATAATCCTCGTCGACCGCCTCGGCCGCTGACGTATCCTGTTGCGAGGGCTGGGCGTCGGTGGGCTCTGTCGTCGGTGATGGCTGCGAGCCGCCCGCTTCCGCCGCGGCAGGGGGCGTTGGCTGGCTTTCTTGCGCAAGGGCGGGCGAAGCAAGGACGAGTGAGGCAGCGCTGGCAAACAGCGTCGAGCGGAATTTCATCGGGGCTCCGTTACCGGCGCGAACTGAATGACCGCTGACAACGCCGTGAAGTTCGACAAAGTGCCAACTGCCGTCTGCGAACGCGTGGGCCACGTTGTGCAGTTCGCGAAAAGCTCGCTAGTGCTTACTTCCGATAAGGTCCCATCATCAGGAGTGTCCGATGCGCCGAGCCGCGCTTGTCGCTTTAGTGTCTTCATGCCTTTCGACCGCTGCATCCGCGCAGATCGTCCCGCCGCAAAACAGCAGGCCCGAGCCGACCCAGAAGATCGACACCATCCCCCAGCCGCGCGACATCGCCTATCCCGGGACGATCCAACTCACGGTCGACGCCTCCGACGTGACCCGGGCCATCTTCAGGATCCACCAGCATGTCCCGGTTCCCGCTCCCGGGGACTTCGTTCTCCTCTACCCGAAATGGGTTCCCGGCGGTCACAGCCCGCGCAACGACATCAAGAACATCACGGGCTTTCGGGCATCGGCCAACGGGCAGCAGCTGAAGTGGGTTCGCGACGACCTCGACGTTTACGCCTTCCACGTGACTGTTCCCCAAGGCGTGACCGCGATCGACGTCGACTATCAATACGTGACTCCGACGACGGGCAACCAGGGCCGAATTCTTGCGACGCCCGACATGGAAAGCATCCAGTGGCTTTCGAACTCCATGTACCCCGCGGGCTATTTCGTCCGCGACATCCCGATCCAGGCTTCGGTGATCGTTCCACAGGGGTGGAAGGTTGCGACCGCTCTTCGCCCGAGCGCCCAGACCGGAAACCGGATCGACTATCCGGTGACGAGCTACGAGATCCTCATGGATTCGCCGCTCATTGCAGGGGCGCACTACCGGAAGATCCCGCTGACTGCCGACGTCACCCTTGATGTCATCGCCGACAA
>DASZYL010000174.1:0-12772 GCA_035545385.1 Sphingomicrobium sp.
CAAGGACGCGGGCGCGTGGATGATCCCCAAGGGCGCGATCGAGCCCGGCGAAACCGCCGCCGAGGCCGCGCTCCGCGAGTTCGAGGAGGAAACCGGGACGCGCCTCTCCTCCACACCCTTTCCGCTAGCGACGGTCCGCCAGGCCGGAGGAAAGGTCGTCGAGGCGTTCGCCCTCGAGGGCGACCTTGACCCTTCGAGCATCACGTCGAACGAGTTCGAGCTGGAATGGCCGCCCCGGAGCGGCGAGCACCGGCGCTTTCCCGAGGTTGTCGAAGCCAGGTGGATGGGCCTTGCGGAGGCCCGCCGCCTCATGCTTCCAAGCCAATTGCCTCTGCTCGAGGCGCTCAAGACCAAGCTGGAGGGATGACAAGTGATGTTCGCGTTGATCGCCGCGCTCGCTGCGCAGGCCGCTGCCCTGCCTGCCAGGACCTGGCCGACCCACGAGGGCGACGTGGTCCTCAGGGACTTTCGCTTCGCCGACGGCGAGAGGCTGAGCGAGCTCAAGATCCATTATACGACGCTTGGCGAACCACACCGCAACGCGAGGGGCGAGATCGACAATGCCGTGATGGTGCTTCACGGCACCGGCGGGAGCGGCCACCAGTTCCTCCGGCCCCAGTTCGCCGACGAGCTCTTCGGGCCCGGCGAAGCGCTCGACATCCGCAAATACTGGATCATCCTCCCGGACAATATCGGTCACGGCAAGTCTTCGAAGCCCTCCGACGGGCTTAAGATGAAGTTCCCGAAATATGATTATTCGGACATGGTCGAGGCGCAGCACCGGATGCTGACGGAGGGGCTCGGCATCCGCCACATGCGCCTCATCATGGGCACGTCGATGGGGTGCATGCACAGCTTCATGTGGGGCGAGACCTATCCCGATTTCTCGAGCGCACTGATGCCGCTGGCATGCGAGCCGATTGAGATCGCCGGGCTCAATCGAATGTGGCGGCAGCTGGTCATCGACGGGATCGAGAAGGACCCCGCCTGGAACGGCGGCAATTACCAGGAGGAGCCGCTCCAGGGACTTCGAACCGCCGAATCGATCCTTGTCATCGCGGGATCGGCGCCTCTCAATCTCCAGGCGAGCTACCCGACGAGAGATGCCGCCAAAGCCTATGTCGAGGACCGTGTCGAGAAAGGAGTGGCCGAGCTCGACGCCAACGACGTCATCTACCAGTTCGAGTCTTCGCGAAGCTACGATCCGTGGCCGGGTCTCGAGAAGATCAAGGTGCCGGTGACCTGGGTGAACTCGGCGGATGATTTCATCAACCCGCGCAATCTCGACGTACCCAAGCGCGCTCTTGAAAGGATGAAGACACTTCGTTTCGTCCTCATTCCGGAAAGTGCCGAGACTCACGGCCACGGGACCCACAGCTGGGCGAGCTTCTGGAAGAAGGACCTCAGCGATCTCCTGGAGCGCTCGGCGAAGTGACGTCGTAGGCCGAGACGTGGTTCATGGTGATGAGCCATTTGCCACCGACTTTGCGGAACAGGCGCGTGTTGACGCCCTCGGTCACCCGGCGCCCGCGAACGAGGCGGTACTGGCCGATCAGCATTGCAGCATCGCTCGCCAGGAGATCGATCTTCATATTGTAGAAGTGGAGTTTCCCCCGCCGTTCGGGCGAGCCGCCATAATCGCGCACGTAATGGTTTAGCGTGCCCTGCCAGCCGTCCTGGAACCTGCCTCCGGAAACGAAGACCACGTCGGGGTTCTTGAACCCCGCCATATAGCCCTTGAAGTCGCCCTCGTTCCACGCCCTTTCCATGCGTTCGACGGTCTTCAGGATCGCGGCCTTTTCCGACTGGGGAGCCGCCACCGCGAGTGCCAGGAAGGCAAGGAGGCTCATAGCTGGAACTGGCCAACGATGACGGTCTGGCAGTGCCCGCCGAGGATCACCCGGTCTCCTTCGAGCCGGCAGTGGAGGAGGCCGCCCCTCGCGCTCGCCTGAAGCGCGGTGAAGCCGGTTCGGTCGAGCCGCTGCGCCCAATAGGGAGCAAGCGCGGCGTGCGCCGAGCCGGTGACGGGATCCTCGTTGATCCCGAGATAGGGAACGAAGACCCGGCTGACGATGTCCTCGCGTTCGCCCCGCGCCGTGACGACCGCCATCCGCGGGATCGTCGCGAGCGCAGCGAAATCGGGCTTCAGGGCCCGGACCGAGGCTTCATCGGCGACCTCGACGATCGCCGCGTCGTTGCAGCCTTCGGCAAGCCAGGCCGGGCTGTCGGGAAGCCCGAGCGAGCGGCACATCTCGGGCTCCCGGGCCTCGCTCAACCGGGCCGCCGGAAGGTCGAGTTCGAGGAAGTCGCCGCTCTTCCTCACGACGAGGATGCCAGACCTCGTCGCGAACCTTATCGGATCGCTGTGGATGAGGACGTGGCCGGCCGCGAGGCTCGCGTGGCCGCAGAGCTCGACTTCGGCTGCCGGGGTGAACCATCGAAGCTCATAGTCGGCGTCCTCGCTCGTGCTCGGGACCGTGAAGGCGGTCTCGCTGAGATTGTTCTCGGCAGCGATCGCCTGCATCACTTCATCGGGAAGCCAGGACTGGAGCGGCATGACGGCCGCGGGGTTCCCGCCGAGCGGCCTCTCGGCGAAGGCGTCGACCTGGAAGAAGGGAATGCTCGTCACGTTGCCCGCTCCGTAATCTCCTGCGGGAGAAGGGTCTCGCGATCCGTCTGTCCCTCGGGATCGACGTGGATCAGGATTTCCGTTCCCGGGAAGCGCTGCTGAAGTTCTTCTTCCACCGCGTCGAGACGGTCGTGCGCTTCCTGAACGGTCCAGTCCGCAGGCACCCAGACGTGGAACTGGGCGAAATAGTGGGTCCCGCTGCTCCTCGTCCTCAAATCGTGAAGGCCCGCAAGCTCGCTATATTCCTTGGTCGCTGCAAGAAAGCGCTCGCGAAGCTCGTCGGGCCATTCGCGATCCATGAGCTGGTCGAGCGCATGGCTCGATGCGCTCCACGCGCCCCACATCAGCCAGGCGGCGATCAGCAGCCCGAAGACTGCATCGGCACCCTTCAGCCGCGCATATTGATCGAGCGCGAGGGCGACGATCACCGAGCCGTTGAGCAACAGGTCCGACGAATAATGGAGCCGGTCGGTGCCGATCGCGAGCGAGCCCGTCCGGCGGATCACGTGCCGCTGGTAGCTGATGAGAGCGGCGGTCAGGATCATCGCGATGACGGAGACTCCGATCCCGAGTTCGGCGTCCGTCGTCTCGGCGCCCGTCATCAGGCGCTGGATCGCTCGAAACCCGATGAAGATCGCCGAGATGGTGATGAGGATCACCTGGACGAGCGAGGCGAGGGCCTCGGCCTTCCCGTGGCCGAAGCGATGGTCGTAATCGGCAGGCTGGGCGGCAATCCGCACTCCAAGGAGGAGCACGAGGCTCGCCACGAGATCGAGGCCGCTGTCGGCCAGTGATCCCAGCATTGCCGTCGAATCGGTCCGGTATGCGGCGAAGCTCTTGAGCAAGATGAGGGTCACGGCCATCGCGATGCTCGCGATCGCGGCCCGGAACGTCAGCCTCGAGCGTTCCTCGGAAGTGATGTGGCCGTCCCTCATGGGTAGAGGAGACCTTCGCTCCAGCTTCCGTCATTCTTTCCGACGAACAGCCGGCGTTCGTGCAGCCGGTGCGGCCGGTCCTGCCAGAATTCGAAGATGAGCGGCACGAGGCGGAAGCCGCCCCAATAGGGCGGGCGCGGGACAGGCTGGCCTTCGAACCTCGCCTTCATCTCCTCGTAGCGTTTCTCGAAACGCTCGCGGCTCTCGAGCGGCCGCGACTGGTCGGACGCCCAGGCGCCAAGCTGGGAATCGCGCGATCGCGTCGCGAAATACTCGTCTGCGACCTCGTCCGTGACGCGCTCGACCTCGCCTTCGACCCGGACCTGGCGCCTCAGCGACTTCCAGTGGAAGAGGAGCGCTGCGGAGGGATTGTCCTTGAGGTCCTGGCCCTTGTTGCTTTCCTCGTTGGTGTAGAAGACGAACCCGTCCGGCCCATGGCCCTTGAGGAGCACCATTCGAACGCTCGGGTTGCCGACGGAGTCGGCGGTGGCGAGCGCCATCGCATTGGGGTCATTGGGCTCGCTCGCCTCCGCTTCGGAGAGCCATTGGTCGAACAGGGCGAAGGGGTCGGCCATTGCCGCGGCCCTCTAGCTGGGGGCGATGGATGAAGTCGAGTTCACTCCGGCATCACCGTGAAATAATATGAATAGAAGAGGAGCCACGAAACGCCGAGGACGGTAAGGCGGCGACGGACATCCAGCCAGCGGCTGAGCAGGCCCGAAACCCTTCCGACGAACAGCGCCACGAGAAGGAACCGCGGGAGGCGGATGACCGGCGCAACGAAGAGGAGCCCGATATCGCCGGCCTTCGCGGCCTCGAGCGCGTAGAGCTTGAAGGGAACCCCGCTGAACGATCCCTCGAGCATCGCGAAGGGGCCGCGATGATAGCCCGCCGCGGCCCGGGCGATCAGCGCCGGGTCGATTGCCGGAAGGCTCGCCATGGTTGCGGCGGCCCCTGCAGGGTCGCGCCCTCCCCAAAAAAGGACGAGAGCCGTTCCAGCGACCGACGCGAGCGCGGCGACGATCGCAGCGAGGATCCCCGCCTTCGTTCCGCTCCTCACCGCGATCCAGCTGATCGGGACGTCGGCGACGATGAAGAAGATCGCGGCCTCTGCCGCCGACCAGCCCGCGACGATCCACAAGGGAAGGGTGAGACCAAGGGCGCGGATGAAGAGGAGAAGGGCCGCGATGCTCATCGCTCAGCGCGCGAAGAAATAGTTCACGAGGTGGTAGAAGAGGGGAGCTGCAAAGGTCACCGAATCCATGCGGTCGAGGGCGCCGCCATGGCCCTCGATCATCACCCCCCAGTCCTTGGCTCCGAGCGAGCGCTTGACCGCCGAAAGTACGAGGCCGCCGAAGAAGCCGGCCAATACGATCGCTGCTGCCATTCCGGCGGCCTCGAGCGGGGAGAATGGGGTGATCCACCAAAGACCCGTCCCGACCGCGGTTGCGAGGAGACCCCCGCCGACGAAGCCCTCGATCGTCTTCGAAGGGCTGACATTGGGAGCGATCCTCGTCCTCCCGAACAGCTTGCCGACGCAATATTGGAGAACGTCGGAAAGCTGGACGACCGTGATCAGGAAGAAGAGGAGGTAGATCGGCTTCGAATCCCCGAGGTCGAGGAGGAGCAGGGCCGGGGCGTGGCTGACGCAGAACACCGCAAGCATGAGGCCCCACTGGATCTTCGCGGTTCGCTCGAGGAAATCCTCGGTCACTCCCCAAAGCACCGAGAGGACCGGAAGGAGAAGGAAGGCGTAGACCGGGATGAGGATCGTCAGCATCGCCTGCCAGTCGATCCACAGCAGCCAATATTGGAGCGGAAGGAAGACGTAGAAGGCGATCGCGATGGCGGCATGGTCGCGCGGATGAGTCGGCGTCAGCGAAAGGAATTCGCGCAGGCAGTAGAAGGATATGAGAGCGAACAGGATGAGAGTGACGGCCTTGCCGACAACGAAGGCGAGAGCGAAGACGAGCACCATCACCCACCAGGCCTTGATCCTCGCGTTGAGGTTGCGGACGGTTTCGAGGCCCGTGTCGCTCTTGACCTTGCGCGAAAGGACGAAGCCGACGAGCGAAGCGGCGACCAGGATCCCGAGCACTCCCGCGTAGAGCCACAGCATCATCGGCTCGATCGTCGGCAAATGGATCATGCGAGGGTCTCCACGGCTTTGCGGGCGCGCTCGAGGAACTGGGGCTTCGTCTCGCCTTCCGACAGCGCAAGCGGCGCTCCGAACCGGGCGATGCAGCTGATCGGGACCGGGACAAGGCTGCCCTTGGGAAGCGCTCGCCTCAGGTTGTCGAGGAACACCGGGACGAGCTCGAGCTCGGGGAATTCGCGCGCGAGATGGTAGAGGCCGCCCTTGAACGGGCTCGGGAGGCGCTCGAGCCCGCGCGTGCCTTCGGGGAAGATGATGAGGGAATCCCCGGCGCGGAGCGCATCCTCGAGCGGCGCAAGCGGATTTGAGGTCCGGACCTGCCGGTCGACCAGCACCGCGTTGAGGATCTTGAGCGCGATGTGCCGCCTGAAGCGGCCCTTGCCCCAATAGTCGGCCGCGGCGACCGGCCGGACCCGGCGCCTGAGGTCGGCCGGCATGGCGGCCCAGACGATGATCGTGTCGAGATGACTCGAGTGATTGGCGAAATAGATTCGCTGGCGAGCGCTTGGAGCGCAGCCGAGCCACAGGCCCGTGCCGCCCACGAGAAATCGCGTGAGTCCGATGATGATGGCCGAGATCATTGGGCTTCGCGAAGGCGGCGCGCGATGCGCAGGGTGCGCCGGGCGATGGTCAGCAATGTTCCGGCCGCGATGATTGCGAGCGACAGCGTCAGGGCATTCGAACCGTAATAGAATTTTCCCTTTGTCATCGACCCGAGGAAGGCAGCGACGAGGCCGATCGTCAGCACGAACATGCGATGGGGCTTGGCCTGGGGCCCGGAAAAGTCCTGCGGTTGACCCAGTGTTCCACCGAGCAGCCGGACATAGGCGCAGATCGCTGCGAGCAGCGCCGCTAGCGAGCCGAGGAGAAATCCTTCGACGCCGGCGGCCATGCCCGCTGCAATCAACAGCAGGCTGTCCTCGATCCGATCGGGAAGCTCGTTGTAGATCGGGCCGTAAGGGGACTTCCTGCCGCCTTCGAGGGCGACCATTCCGTCGATCATGTTGCAAAGGAGCCGGAGCTGGACGGCGGCCGCGCCGATGAGAAAGTGCCAGGGCGAGAGAAAGCCCGTCACCAGCGCCGCTGCTCCCAGAAGCGAGATGACGATCCCGAGGATCGAGACTCCGTCGGCGCTGATTCCGCTCGCAAGCGCCAGTCGCGCGGCGGCCGCTGCCCATGCCGTTCCACGCGACTTCAGGGGCCGGCGGTTTGCGCTGGCGCCATCGATCTCCATATTCCCCCTCCGGCCCCGGTTCATGACAGAGGGCTTGGCGCTTGAACAGCCGCAGCAAGGGCTGCACTGGTCAGCGAGGGACTGTTGCGGCAAGGGAGGACAATGGCACTCGACCTCTATCAACGCCTCGGCCTGAAGCGCGGCGCCAGCGAGGCGGAGATCAAGAAGGCCTACAGGAGCCTTGCCAAGCAGCTTCATCCCGACCGTAACAAGGACAATCCGGACGCTGCGAAGCGCTTTTCCGAAGTCACCCACGCCTACGACCTCCTCTCGGACAAGGACAAGCGCGCGCGCTACGACCGCGGCGAGATCGACGAGGACGGAAATCCCAAGATGCCCTTCGGGGGTGGGTTCGGCGGCTATTCGGCGAACGGGCCGCAGGGCGGCGGCGGGCCGCAGGGTTTCGAGAATTTCAACTTTGGCGGCGCCGAGGCCGGCGATCTCAGCGACCTCTTCGAAGGCCTGTTCGGAGCCGCGGGTGCGGCTCGGGGCGGGCGCGGTCCTTTCAGCGGCTTTCGCCAGCGCTCAGCTCCTCCGCAGAAGGGAGCGGACGTCGCCTATCGGCTGAAGGTTCCATTCAACGATGCGGTTACACTCAAGCCGCAGCGGATCACGCTCGCCGACGGAAAGACCATCGATCTCAAGCTTCCCAAGGGGGTCGAGGACGGGACGAAGATCCGTCTCGCGGGCAAGGGCCAGGAGGGCCCGGGGGGGCGCGGCGATGCCATCGTCACGATCGAGATCATGCCCCACCGCTTCTTCAGGCGCGAAGGCACGAACATCAGGCTCGACCTTCCGGTGACCCTGAAGGAAGCCGTGCTCGGGGCCAAGGTGAAGGTGCCGACCCCCGAGGGGCCGGTGATGCTGACCATTCCCAAGGGGACGAGCTCGGGCAAGGTGCTTCGCCTCAAGGGCCGGGGCTTCACCGCCAAGGATGGAAAGCGCGGGGACCAGCTCGTCACGGTCGAGATCCAACTGCCTCCCAATGACGCCGCGCTCCAGAAGTTCGTCGAGAAGTGGGATGACGGCGGCAACCCGCGCTCGGGGCTCGGAGTCTAGGGCCCCCGCCCAATGAGAGACCATTCGCCGCTTTCCCCCGAGGAACGTCGCAAGCGCCTTGCAACGATGCGGGCTGCCTTCGGCACCGACGTCGAGGAGAAGCTGAAGCCCCGCCTGACGGCCTGGGAGGTGGTCAAGCGAATCGCGATCGGAGTCTATAACGACGGCTTCATCCACGCCGGCAACCTCGCCTACCTCTCGATCGTCGCGCTGTTCCCGTTCATCATCTTTGCTGCCGCGGTCGCCCATCTCCTCGGACAGAGCCAGGATGCCGCGCTGACGGTCACGAACATATTGAGGCGCTTCCCGCCCGACGTCGCCGCGACCCTTCGCGAGCCGATCTATGAAGTGCTGACGGTTAGAACCGGGTCCCTGCTTTGGCTCGGAGCCATCGTCGGGCTGTGGACCGCGACGAGCTTCGTCGAGACGATCCGGGACATCCTTCGCCGTGCCTATGGCGTCAAATATTGTTCTCCCTTCTGGGAGTACCGGCTGGGCTCGATCTTCCTCATCCTCGGCGCGGTCCTGCTCTTGATGCTCGCCTTTGCACTGAGCGCAGCGATGACGATCGCGCATCATTACATCGTGGAGTGGTTCCCGCTCGCGCAGAACCTCGGGCACGAGCTTGGCCTCTACAGGTTCGTCCCGGCGGTCACCTTGTTCCTGACCTTCTATGGCCTCTTCTACGCGCTCACCCCGGCCCGCTACCGCAAGCCCGACTGCAGGAAATGGCCCGGGGCATTGCTGGTGACCGTCTGGTGGCTCGGAACCGTCGAGCTCCTTGCTCCCGCGCTCAGCCTCTTCGGCGGGTACACCCGCACCTACGGAAGCCTCGCGGGGGTCATGATCGCTCTCATTTTCTTCTTCGTCGTCGGCCTTGGAGTGGTGATTGGCGCAGAGCTCAACGCGGCGCTGGCGGAAAGCGGCGCCACGGCGCTAAAGGGCGAAATCTACACCGGGCCCTACAGCGACGAGCTCGAGGTCGAGGAACCTCAGCCCGGTGAGGACGTCGAACCGGTACTGCAGACAGGGGGACCGCAACTTTGAGCCAATTGATGCAAGGCAAGCGCGGGTTGATCATGGGCCTTGCCAACGACAGGTCCCTTGCCTGGGGAATCGCCCGGTCGCTCGCCGGCGAGGGCGCCGAGCTCGCCTTTTCCTACCAGGGCGAGGCGCTCGAGAAGCGCGTGCGCCCGCTCGCGGCCGAGCTCGGGTCCGACATGCTGGTCGATTGCGACGTCAGCAGCATGGAAGCGCTCGACGTCGCCTTCGACGAGCTCGCGAAGCGCTGGGAATCGATCGATTTCGTGGTCCACGCCATCGGCTATTCGGACAAGAACGAGCTTCGCGGGAAATTCGTCGACACGTCGATGGACAATTTCCTGATGACCATGAACATCTCGGTCTACAGCTTCGTCGCGGTCGCCCAGCGCGCTCGGAGGCTGATGACCAACGGGGGCTCGCTCCTCACCCTCACTTACTACGGGGCGGAGAAGGTCATCCCGCACTACAACGTGATGGGTGTCGCCAAGGCGGGGCTCGAGGCCAGCGTCAAGTATCTCGCCATGGACCTTGGCCCCGAGGGCATCAGGGTCAACGGGATCTCCGCGGGCCCGATCAAGACGCTCGCCGCGAGCGGCATCGGCGACTTCCGCTACATCATGAAGTGGAACGAGCTGAACTCGCCGCTTCGCCGGAACGTCACGATCGAGGACGTGGGCGGCGCCGGGCTCTATCTCCTCAGCGACCTCTCGGCCGGTGTGACCGGCGAAATCCACCATGTCGATGCGGGCTACAACGTGGTCGGCATGAAGGCAGAGGACGCTCCCGACATCTCGACGGTATGATGGCGCAAATCGCCCGTCACCTCAGCATCTCCGGGAGGGTCCAGGGCGTCTTTTTCCGCGCCTGGTCGCGCGAACAGGCGGACGAGCTCAAGGTCGCCGGCTGGATCCGCAACCGTCCCGATGGCCATGTCGAGGCCCATGTCGAGGGCGAGGAGAAAGCGGTCGAGGCGATGATCGAGCGGCTTCGCGACGGGCCGCCCTCCGCCAGGGTCGAGAGCCTGAGGACCTGGGATGCCGACGTCTTCGACTTCGACGGCTTCGAGGTGAGGCGCTAGGGGCTTAGCCGGCGAAGGGGTCGCGCACCAGGATCGTGTCGTCGCGTTCGGGCGACGTGCTGACGAGGGCGACCGGGCAGCGGATCAGCTCTTCGATGCGGCGCACATATTTGATCGCCCGAGCGGGAAGGTCGGCCCAGCTGCGTGCGCCCTGGGTGGATTCGCACCAGCCCTTGATCTCCTCATATTCGGGCTCGATCCGCATCTGGTCGGCGGCGTGGGCCGGGAGATAGTCGAGCCTCTTCCCGTCGAGCCTGTAGCCGGTGCAGACCCTGACCGTCTCGAGCGTGTCGAGAACGTCGAGCTTGGTGAGCGCTATGCCGCTCACTCCGCCAACCGCGACCGCCTGGCGGACCAGCACCGCATCGAACCAGCCGCAGCGGCGCTTGCGCCCGGTCACGGTCCCGAACTCGCGCCCGCGCTCGCCAAGTTCCTGCCCGACCTCGTTGTCCTGCTCGGTCGGGAAGGGGCCCGATCCGACGCGGGTCGTATAGGCCTTGGTGATTCCAAGGACGAAGCCCGCGGCGGAGGGAGACGTGCCGCTGCCGGACGCGATCGTGCCCGAGACGGTGTTGGACGAAGTGACGAAGGGGTAGGTGCCGTGGTCGAAGTCGAGGAGCACGCCCTGCGCGCCCTCGAACAGGATGCGCTTGCCGTTGCGGCGCGCCTTGTCGAGCTCGCGCCAGACCGGGCGGGCGAAGGGAAGGACGAAGCCTGCGATTTCCGCGAGATCGTTCTTGAGACGGTCGCGATCGACCGGCGGCTCGCCGAAGCCGGCGCGGAGCGCATCGTGGTGCGCACAGAGGCGGTCCAGCATGGGGTCGAGGTCCTCGAGCTGCGCGAGGTCGCAGAGGCGAATGGCGCGCCGGCCGACCTTGTCCTCGTAGGCGGGACCGATGCCGCGTCGGGTGGTCCCGATCTTTCCTGCGCCCGAGGCGTCTTCGCGAAGCGCGTCGAGGTCGCGGTGGATCGGAAGGATCAGCGGGCAGTTGTCCGCGACCATCAGGACTTCGGGAGTGACCGCGACGCCCTGCTCGCGGATCCGCTCGACTTCGCTTTTGAGGGCCCAGGGGTCGAGGACGACGCCGTTTCCGATCACCGAGGGCGTGCCGGTGACGATCCCGCTCGGAAGGAGCGAGAGCTTGTACGTCTTGCCTTCGACGACGAGCGTATGGCCGGCATTGTGGCCGCCCTGGAAGCGGACGACCATGTCCGCCCGGCTGGCGAGCCAGTCGACGATCTTGCCCTTGCCTTCGTCGCCCCACTGGGCGCCGATGACGGTGACGTTACCCACTTTTTTCTGCTTCCTGCTGTGCGGCTCGGGCGCGGTCCTAGGGATGAAGGGCCGCAAGGTCCAGCGCACGACAATTCATTGGGCAGGCGGAACAGACGGCAACGGTTCGGCGTATTGCACTCCCGTTACGGCCGAGTGCCGAGGCAACAACAGAAGGGGAATGAACATGAAGACCATGACCATCCTGGCGATCGCGCTTGGACTGGGCTCGCTTGCCGCATGCAATAAGAGCGCGCAGGAGCAAGCCGCGGACAATTACGAGGCCAATGTCGACAATGCCGCGGACCAGATGGAATCGAACATGGGCAATGCGGCCGACCAGATGACTGCTAATGCCGACAATGCGGCGGACGCGATGAAGTCGGCGGCCGACAACAAGGCCGATGCGATGAAGGACGCTGCCGACAACAAGGCGGACGCAATCGCGAACAACGCTCAGTAACAAGCCAGCCACTCGCACGCAGGTGGCTGGATCGAAGGGCGCGCCCACGCCGGCGCGCCCTTTTCGTTGACACCGTCGGTTGCGCCGTTGAAGCTGATCCGTGCTCGGGTGAGGAGGGGGATCGATGCGCGGGGTTCTTGCATTCTTGCTCGTTGGTGTCGCGTGCTCCTCGCCAGGGTATTCACAAACGCCGCCATCGACCGTCCAGACAATTGGGTCCCAGGAGATCATCGTCACGGGCGCCCGGCGTGAAATGGACAATTATGATTCCCAGGCGCCGGCGGTGGGACTGCGCAAGGTCGCTGATTTCGCAATCCAGCCGGTCGTGGTGACGGGCGACACCCGCGACCCGGACTTGCGCCACCAGGAGATGTATCAGACGATCCGCCGGGCGATCGAGCTTGCGGGTTCGCACGGCGTTCAGCTCGCGTTCGGCGATGTCGTCGTCGAGCCTTTGACACTGGCGAACTATCAGTCGCTCACACTTCAAAAGGACAGCCGTCCGGACACCAACCGGGTCGAGCTGCTCGTCAAGGCTTCCCTGGCGGGCGCAGCAGACGCACGGGAGGCGACGTCGCGCATCGACAGGTTCCTCAAGGACATCAAGCCAATTGGACGCGCGCTGGTCGAACCACGCGACGACATGACGCTTTCGGTCGTCGCGCCCGATCAATACCGCCCGGAAATTGCGCGTATCGTCGCTGCTGACGCGGCGACGATGGCCGGCAAGTTCGGCGCTGACTATGCCGTCGAGGTGCGCGGCCTCAATCGGCCGGTCGAATGGTCTCGTGCCAGCCTGACCGAAGTGTTTCTCTACATCCCCTATGAGCTGTTGATCCGCCCCAAGCCCTAGTTTCTAGAAACTGAGCGGAACCACTTCGCGAACCCCGGGGAGCTCGTGA
>DASZYL010000175.1:0-1535 GCA_035545385.1 Sphingomicrobium sp.
CAACAGAAGCCTCCCACCTCCTTCCAGCCCCTCGGACGATGCGGTAAACAACCGTAGGAGGGGGCGCGACATGCATCATTGGACCAGGCGCTTGCTTGCTCTTGCAGCGCCGCTTCTCGTCACCGGCTGCCTTTGGGGCCCCGGCCGGTTCAGCTCGGATCTTGTCCTGCGCAAGGACGGAAGCTTCATCCTCGACTATCGAGGGGAGATCATCCTCGAGACCGCGCAATCGGCGGCAAGACAGGCCTGGCAGGATGCCATGGCGCATTGTTCGTCGGACGACGGCAAGGACCGGCCCTGCTCGGCGGCGGAAATCACGGAGCAGAAAAGCCAGTTCGAGAAGAAGCAGAAGGATGACGCTGAAGCCGCGAGGGCCTTTGGCCTTCCCGGGAGCGACGAAGCTTCAAACCGGGCCTTTGCCTCCAAGCTCACCAAATATGCGGGGTGGCGCTCCGTCACCTATCGCGGGAAGGGCGTCTACGACGTCGATTATCATTTCGAGGGGCGGCTCACCCAGGACTACGTGTTCCCGCTGATGCCCGACAGCAACATCGTGATCCCCTTCGTCGCTCTTCGTCGCCGCACCGACGGAGCGGTGCTGGTCGATGCGCCGGGGCTCGCCGGGGGGACGAACATGCTGGGGCCGATGGCGCAGCAGATGGGCGGCGACACCAAGTCTTCGCCGCCCTCGCGCGCCGAGGGCCGCTTCACGATCCACACCAATGGCGAGATCGTCACGAACAACAGCGAGGAGGGGCCCGCGGCCGATCCAGTCGGCCGGCGGATCTACTGGGACATTGCGCCGGGGTCGAACAAGTCCCCGGAAGCCCTCGTCAAGCTCTAGACGTTCGCCGATGGTGGAAGTGGCACTTGCCTTTGGGTAAGGCGTCCTGCCGCGCTTCGTCGCAATCAACCCGGGGGGATTATTCATGCGCAGAATGCTTTTGGCCGCGCTTCTTGCTGCGAGTGCTTCCATCGCAGTTGCCGAGCCCACTCCCAAGGAGAAGCTGATGTCGCCGCCGCAAGGCGCGCGCCACTACGTCATCAGCTCGAGCGCTGGAAAGCACGGTGACATCTGGTCGTGGACCACTCCCGACGGGAAGAGCGCTTACCGCATGTCGATGTCGCTGCGCGGCTGGATCACCGAAGACGACGAGTTGATCACGAAAGGCGCGGACGGAAAGCCGACAGCGATCGCGGTCAGGGGCTTTACGGATTCTGGCGATGCGACCGAAGATTATAGCGTCGACAGCAATGGCGTTGCCCATTGGAAGACGAGCGTCGATTCGGGCTCAGCGCCCGTCGGCGACAAAAGGTACAGCACCTATGGCGGTCCATGGCTTGCAAGCGAGCAGGACATCGAAGCGCTTGTCGCAGCGGGCGACAAGGGCCTCGATCTCCTTCCCAACGGCCATGCGAGCATCAGCATCGGCCAGTCGGTCCAGATCGACGGTCCCGCCGGTCCCAAGACCGTCAAGCTCGCCTTCATCCGGGGCTTTGGATTTGCGCCCGACCCGGTCTGGCTCGATGCCGAC
>DASZYL010000176.1:0-5512 GCA_035545385.1 Sphingomicrobium sp.
GATGCGGGGGCGATCCGCCAGCGTCTCCTTCGCTTCGGATGGGTCAAGGACGCGCGGATCCTGAGGCGCCTTCCGGATACGCTTGTCATCGACATCGTCGAGCGCAAGCCCGCCGCCCTGTGGCAGAGCCAGGGCCAGCTCGCGCTCATCGATTCGGAAGGCGTGGTCCTCGATCGAGTGCCGGTCGACCGCATGCCCGACCTTCCGCTCCTGATCGGTGCCGGGGCCAACGCCCAGGAGCAGGAGCTTTCGAGGCTGATGGCGGATGTTCCGACGCTGAAGCCGCAGCTCGCCTCGGCGACCTGGGTCGGCGGACGGCGCTGGGACCTCAACTTCCAGTCGGGCGAAACCGTCGCCCTTCCCGAGGGCTACCAGGCGGCGCGAGCCGCGCTCGACAAGTTCGCGAGGGCCGACAAGCAGAACGGCTTGCTCGGCCGCGGGATGGTCCGCTTCGACCTTCGGGTTCCCGGGAAGATGATCGTGCGTCTTCCCCACGCGCTCGAGCCGGCAAAAAAGCCGGTCCCGCCGCAGGAGGGCTGATGGCCCAGCCTGTCCAGCAGGACCTCATCGCTGCCCTCGACATCGGCTCGTCGAAGGTGAGCGCGATGATCGCGCGCCTCGACGACGAGGGCCGGCCGACGGTGCTCGGCACCGGCCAGCGGGAGAGCCGCGGGGTCAAGCGCGGCTACATCACCGACATGGGCGCGAGCGAGTTCGCAGTCCGCGAGGCGGTCGAGCTTGCCGAGCGCATGTCGGGACTGACCGTCGAGGACGTCTGGGCAAGCTACGGAGCGCCGGGTCTCGTCAGCGACCTTGCCAATGTCGAAGTGGAGCTCGGCGGGCACGCGGTCGAACAGGCCGACGTCGACGAGCTGCTCGATGCCGGAAAGCGCGCGATCGACCGTAACGGACAGGTCGTCCTTCACGCCCATCCCGCCCTCTACACGATCGACCGGGCGCAGGGCGTCCAGCAGCCGATCGGGCTCCATGCCAATCGCCTCGGGGTCGACATCCACGTCATCGCCGCCGATCCGTCGCCGCTTCGGAACATCGACACCGTCATCCGCCAGGCGCACCTCGGAGTGAAGGCGATCGTCGCTTCTCCGATCGCGGCCGCGCTCGCCTGCCTCAGCGAAGAGGAGCGCGAGCTCGGGGTCGCCCTCGTCGAGATCGGCGCCGAGGTGACGAACGTGTCGGTCCATTATGGCGGCATGCTCGTCGGGCTTCGCTCGATCCAGCTTGGGGCGAAGGACATCACCAACGACATCGCCTGCGCGTTCGCGGTCCAGCGCCGCGACGCCGAGCGGCTGAAATGCTTCTACGGCTCGGCGATGACGAGCCCGCGCGACAATCACGAGATGATCGAGGCGACCCAGATCGGCGCCGAGCCCGGCGCCGAGCCGATGAAGATCACCCGCGCGCAGCTGATGATGGTCATCCGCCAGCGCATCGAGGAGCTGACGAACGAGATCGAGGCCTCGCTGAAGGCGCTGGGCTTTACCGGCCCGGTCGGCCGGCAAGTGGTCCTGACCGGCGGCGGCGCGGAACTGAAGAACATCGCCGATTACATGCAGGGCGTCCTTGGCCGTGCCGTAAGGGTCGGACGCCCCAAACAGATCACCGGCCTTCCCGACGCGCACAGCGGCCCCGCCTTTTCGACACTTGTCGGGCTTGCGCTTCTCGCCGCCAAGGGCCGGGGGGACATTCGTGACATCGGCCCGATCACGCGCGCTCGCCAGCCCAAGGGCGTGATCCAGCGCTTCCTCGCGGCGGTGAAGGGCGGCTATTAGTCTCAAGGTCTTGGGGGGACTGGACGATGGCTACAGCAGCAATGGGGCGCTCCAGCCGAACCACCTCGGCGCTCGTCTTCCTGCTCGGAGCCGCGGTGTTCCTCAATTATGTCGACCGGGGGGCGATCGGGATTGCGGCGCCCCTCATGAAGACCGAGCTTGGCCTCTCGGAGGAAGCCTATGGGCTCGCCTTCTCGGCGTTCTTCTGGATCTACGCGCCGGTCCAGCTCTTTGCCGGGTGGCTGTGCGACCGCTTCTCCGTTTACAGGCTGATGGCTGCTGGCATCCTGCTCTGGGCCGCGAGCACCCTGATGATGGGCTTTGCCGGCGGAATGGCCTCGCTTCTGGTCCTTCGGATCATGCTTGGCGTTGGAGAAAGCATCTCCTTCCCGGGAAGCTCCAAGATCATCGCCCGGCACGTTCCTCCCGAGCGGCGCGGAGTGGCGAACGCCGCGGTTGCGAGCGGGATTGCGCTCGGGCCCGCGGCCGGAACGCTCGCCGGCGGCCTCATCCTTGGCCAATGGGGCTGGCGCGCGATCTTCTTCGCCTTCGGGCTCGTGACGCTGCTCTGGCTGCTCCCCTGGACCGAGGCGGTCCGCTCGATTGCCCCTGGCGACGACAGGGATGGGGGAGCGAGAGTCCCCGTTGGAGTTCTCCTTAGGAAATGGCCGCTGTGGTCGATGTCGATCGTCCATTCGCTGGGGAATTACTGCTTCTACTTCCTTCTCGCCTGGCTGCCCCTGTTCCTGACCAAGGCCCGGGGCTTCTCGATCGTCGAGATGACCTTTCTTGCGACGCTCGGCTATGCCGTCCAGGGCGCCTGCGCACTGGGATACGGCCATTTCTCGGACTGGTGGACCCGCTCGGGCCGGTCGGAGGCGAGGTGCCGGCGCTGGATGATGGTCGCGAGCCAATTGACGGCAGCGATTGCAATCCTCGGGCTTGCCTTCGCCTCGAGCGCGGTCGTCATCGGCATTCTCCTCTGCCTCGCCGGGGCCGCCTCGGCAGCGCTCTCGCTCAATCTCTATGCGGTCGCGCAGATGTTCGCCGGTCCAAGGGCATCGGGCACGTGGGTCGGAGTCCAGAACGCCATCGGAAATCTCTCGGGGATCATCGGGCCGATCGTGACCGGAATCGTGGTCCAGCGCGCAGGCTATGACAGCGCGTTCCTCCTCACCGCGGCGGTTGCCGCAATAGGTGCTGCCTGGTGGGCCTGGGGGGTGCCGCGGATCCAGGAGGTCGATCTCGACTGAAGAAGGTTCGCGCCGGATGGCGCGCGCTTCGAACGGCCGTTATCATCGCCTCCATGCTGACCGAAGACCTCCTTCAAGACGCCCACGGCATCGCCGGTCGAATCACCGCCCTTCGCCGCGCGATCCATGCCGAGCCCGAGCTCGGGCTCCAGACTCCAATGACCCTCGCCAAGGTGCGAGCCGAGCTTGCCGACCTGCCGCTCGAATGGCGCGAGGGCTCGACCTGCACCGGGGCGGTTGCAGTCCTTAACGCCGGCAAGGAGGGCCGCAGCGTCCTTCTTAGGGGAGACATGGATGCCCTTCCGATGGAAGAGCATACCGGCCTTCCGTTCGCATCGACCGTGGCGGGGCGGATGCATGCCTGCGGGCACGATACGCACACCGCCATGCTGGCGGGCGCCGCCCGTGTGCTTGCGGCCCGGGCGGATAGCCTGCCCGGCGAAGTCCGCTTCATGTTCCAGCCGGGAGAGGAGGGCTATCACGGCGCCCGCTTCATGATCGACGAGGGTCTCCTCGACCCGATGCCGCAAGCCGCCTTTGCCCTTCACATCATGCCCAATGCCCCGCACGGGACGATCGGGAGCCGGGCCGGAACCCTGCTCGCTTCGGCAGACATGCTCGAGATCAGGGTCGAGGGGCGGGGCGGACACGCCTCGATGCCCCACGACGCGCGCGATCCGGTGCCGGTCGCCTGCGAGATCGTGACTGCGCTCCAGACGATGGTCACCCGTCGCTTCAATGCGCACGAGGCGATGATCGTCACGATTACCCAGCTCGAGGCCGCGAACGCTCACAACATCATTCCCGAGGCTGCGCTCCTCAAGGGGACGATCCGGACTCTCACTCCCGACCGCCGCCGCGACAGCTGGAGCGCGATCAAGGCTCTCGCCGAGAATATCGCCCAGGCCCATGAATGCGACGCCGATGTCACGATCACGCAGGGCTTTCCTCCGACGGTCAATGATCCAAGGGCGGTCGCCCTCGCCGAGGCGGTCGCGACCTCGCTTCCGCACGGCGAATATCGAGCACTCGATGTCCCGATCATGGGCGCCGAGGACTTCTCCTACGTTCTCGAGAAGGTGCCCGGCGCAATGGCGTTCCTGGGAGTGGCGGAATCGGGCGCGGACTGGTGGCAGTGCAGCTCGATCCATTCGAGTCACATGATGGTCGACGAGACGGTCCTGCCACGCGGAACGGCGTTCCTCGCCGGCTGCGCGACGCGGTTCCTCGAGCGCGGCTGGGACTGATCGGGAAGAGGGCAGATGGAGAGCGATTCAGTACGCACCATGGGCGACAGCACGCTTGTCGACCTGTGGATCGAAGGAAAGTTCAGGGCAATCACGGTGTCCCGCCAGGCGATCGAATCCTACCTCGGGCTTTCGCCCGAGGCCGCTCAGTCGATGGGCGAAACGGATCGCCGCGAGTTCGTCCGGACGCATCTTGGCCTCGTCGTCGGCGCGGCGACCTCGTGGCTCCGAGCCAATCCTGAAGCGGAGACCATCGTCGTCGATTCGCTCAATCTCTCGAGCGCTCCGGTGAGGAGCGAAGGGGAGCGCCGCTCGGGCGACCGCCGGAAGGGCGAACGCCGGAAGATCAACATCGGGCCGCCCGGGGGGATCGAGCGGCGAAGGAGCTAGTCGTGGCGACGCTCGAGGCCGATTCTCCCGTCGGGGTGGAACGTGACGGTCCGGTCCTCAGGCTGACGCTCAGGAACCCTCCCGCCAACGCCCTCTCGGTCGCGGTCATGCAATCGCTCCAGGCGGAGCTCGACGGCGCCTCCGCCGATGTTTCGACGAGGGTCGTCGTGATCTCGGCCGCTGGACGGCTGTTCTCGGCAGGTCACGACCTCAAGGAGATGACCTCGCATCGCTCCGACCCCGATGGCGGGAAGGCTTTCTTCGACCTGACGTTCGCCCTCTGCTCGCGCCTCATGCAGTCGATCGTGGACCTCGAAAAGCCTGTCATCGCCGAGGTCGGCGGCATGGCGACCGCGGCCGGATGCCAGCTCGTCGCATCGTGCGACCTTGCCGTCGCATCCGACCAGTCGAGCTTCGGGGTGAACGGGATCGACGTCGGCCTTTTCTGCTCGACCCCGGCGGTCGCGCTCACCCGCAACATCAGTGCGAAGCGCGCGATGGAAATGCTCCTCACGGGTGAAATGATCAGCGCTGAGACAGCGCTCGAATTCGGACTGGTGAACCGCGTCGTTCCCGCCCGGTCACTCGGACAGATTGTCGGCGAACTTGCAGGGAAGATCGCAGCCAAGCCGCCACTTGCGATCAGGCTCGGGAAAAGAGCGGTGAGGGCGCAAGCCGGACTGGCCCTTCCAGAGGCTTATGATTGCGCATCCCGGGCAATGGTCGAGAACATGCTTGCTCCCGAAGCCCAGGAAGGGATCAGCGCTTTCCTCGAGAAACGAGCGCCATCCTGGCGCCGGTAATTGGGCCCGAGGCGCGGAAGACCAGGGCC
>DASZYL010000177.1:0-12956 GCA_035545385.1 Sphingomicrobium sp.
GGGAGGCCGACAAGGACCGCCACCGCTGGCGCAACCCGATATTCAGGACGAAAGACGGCAGCTTCGCGGAATGGTGAGCGTCACCGGGCGCTCAGTGGCACTTGAAGCGCTCGAACGGCTCCAGGCACGACTTGCAGCGCCACTGCGCCTTGCACGGGGTCGAGCCGAACCGGCTCACCTCTTCGGTTTGCTCGGATCCGCACAGCGGGCATTCGGCCGTCACGCAAGTGTTGGGCGGGGCAATTCCATAGGCTTTCAGCCGTTCATGGCCACGCTTCGAGATCCAGTCGGTCGTCCACGGCGGGAATAGGACCCGCTCGATCGTGACGTGGCCGTAGCCGGCATTGTCGAGCGCGTCGCGGATCAGCATTTCGATCGCGACGGTCGCCGGGCAACCGGTGTAGGTCGGGCTGACGAGGACCCGCGGCGGATTGTCGGCGATGCCTCGAACGATCCCGAGATCCGTGATCGAAAGAACGGGGATTTCAGGGTCCGGAATCGCCTCGAGCGCGGCCATGATCGCCGCCTCGTCAAGCATTGTCTCCGCCACCGCGCGCATCGCGCGAATATTACACCCGTTCGAGCGCCAGCGCGATTCCCTGGCCGACCCCGATGCACATGGTCGCGAGCGCGAGCTTTCCGCCGGTCCGCTGGAGCTCCTCGGCGGCCGTGAGCGCGAGCCTAGCGCCGGACATCCCCAGAGGGTGGCCAAGAGCGATCGCACCGCCGTTCGGGTTGACCTTCGAGGAATCCTCGGGAACGCCGAGCCTCCGAAGAACGGCGATCCCCTGCGCGGCGAAGGCTTCGTTCAATTCGATAACGTCGAAGTCCCCGATGGCGAGGCCGAGCCGTTTCATGAGCTTCTCGGTGGCGGGCGCAGGCCCGATCCCCATGATCCGGGGCGGCACTCCGGCGACTGCGGCTCCAAGAACGCGCGCCTTGAGAGTGAGGCCGTTCCGCCTCGCGGCGTCTTCGCTCGCGATGATCAGCGCTGCGGCGCCGTCATTGACGCCCGACGCATTGCCGGCAGTCACGGTCCCGTCTGGGCGGACGATCGGCTTCAGCCTCGAGAGGGCCTCCATGCTGGTCGCACGGGGGTGCTCGTCGCGCTCGACGACAAGCGGATCACCTTTGCGCTGGGGGATCTCGACCGCGACGATCTCGGCCGCGAGCCGGCCGCTCGACTGGGCCGCCGCGGCGCGCTCCTGGCTTCGAAGCGCAAAGGCGTCCTGGTCCTCGCGGCTGATATTGAACTCCTGAGCGACATTCTCGCCCGTGCTCGGCATCGTGTCGTCGCCGTAGGCCGATTTCATCTTCGGGTTGACGAACCGCCAGCCGATGGTGGTGTCGTACATCTCCGCATTGCGATCGAAGGCGCTGGTCGCCTTGGCCATGACGAACGGCGCTCGGCTCATGCTCTCCGAGCCGCCGGCGATGATGAGCTCGGATTCGCCGCCGCGGATCGTCCGAGCCGCCATTGCGACAGCATCGAGGCCCGATCCGCAGAGGCGATTGAGAGTCACTCCTCCGGAGCTGTCGGGAAGGCCCGCGAGCAGCGAGGCCATGCGCGCAAGATTGCGGTTGTCCTCGCCCGCCTGGTTGGCGCAGCCCAGGATCACGTCGTCGAGCTCACCCCAGTCGACGCTCCCGTTCCTCTCGACGAGCGACCGGATCGGGATCGCTGCAAGATCGTCGGCCCGGACATGGGCGAGCGCGCCGCCATAGCGTCCGATGGGGGTTCGGACATAGTCGCAGATATAGGCCTCGGTCATTGGAGCTCAGATCACTCCCCGGCGCATCTGGTCGAGCTCGATGCTCTCGAACAGCGCCTTGAAATTCCCCTCGCCGAAGCCCTCGTTCCCCTTGCGCTGGATGAGCTCGAAGAAAATCGGCCCGATCACGTTCTGGGTGAAGATCTGGAGGAGAAGGCCCTGGCCCTCGGTCGGTGCACCGTCGATGAGGATCCGGCGCTTCTCGAGCTCTTCGGTGGGTTCGCCATGTCCCTTCACGCGCTCGTCGACGAGCTCGTAATAGGTATCGGGCGTATCCTGGAAGGCGACCCCGCGACCGCGAAGGATATCGACCGCCTCGTAGATGTCGGAAGTCCCGAGCGCGATGTGCTGGATTCCTTCCCCCTTATATTCGCGGAGGAACTCCTCGATCTGGCTCTTGTCGTCCTGGCTTTCGTTCAACGGGATCCGGATCTTCCCGCAGGGGCTGGTCATCGCCTTCGAGAAGAGGCCGGTCTGCTTGCCCTCGATGTCGAAATAGCGAATCTCGCGGAAGTTGAAGAGGCGCTCGTAAAACTCGGCCCAGACGGCCATCCGGCCGCGATGCACGTTGTGCGTCAGGTGGTCGATATAGGTCAGCCGGCTGTCGAGCTCCTTCAGCCGCTCATCCGCATCGGGCAGGAAATCGAAGTCGATCTCGTAGATCGAACCCCCCTCGCCGTAGCGGTCGACGAAGAACAGCCGGGACCCGCCAATGCCCTCGATCGCAGGTATCGCCATTTCGCCATGGGCGACGTCGCTTTCGACCGGAGTTGCTCCGAGCTTGACTGCGCGCTCGAACGCGGCCGCTGCGTCCTTCACCCGGAAGGCCATTGCGCAGGCGCTCGGACCATGGTCGCGCGCGTAATGCTCGGCATAGCTTCCGGGCTCGGCGTTGATGATGAAATTGATCTCGCCCTGGCGATGAAGCGTGACATCCTTGCGCTTGTGCCTGGCGATGGCGGGAAAGCCCATCTTCGTGAACAGGTCGCGAAGAAGCCTTGTGTCGGGCGCAGTATATTCGACGAATTCGAAACCGTCGGTGCCCATCGGGTTGTCGAGGCCGAGAACGCTTTTGTCCCCGGCGATCTGGGTGGCCATTGCTGATGCTCCTTTGCGGCCCAACTGCTCCTGCGCCATTGGCATTTCAAGGCGCAGCGGGGAAAAGCCGGACGGGAGCGGGCGCCCCAAAGATCAACTTGGGGCCCGACCCCCGGGCGACGGATGGAGGAGTAAAGGACATGGATGCTCCCGAAGGATGGACATTGGAGGAGGGTGGAAAGGCTCTCACTCGAACCTTCACGTTCAAGGATTTCAGCGAGGCCTTCGCCTTCCTGACGAGGGTCGCTCTCCATGCCGAGAAGCAGGACCATCATCCCGAATTCACCAGCGTCTGGAACCGCGTCGACTTCAGGCTCACCAGCCACGATTCCGGCGGCGTTACCGATCGCGATTTAAGGCTCGCAGAAGCGATAGACCGGCTTTCTCGTTAACTATCCTGCACAAGGATTTGGCAGCGCGCACGGAGGAGAATCGCCCCCGAACGGGCGCGAACCCGGCGCCTGATTGGTTAATAGGGAGAGGGCTGTGAACGAGTTAATGAAACTTCTCCGATGCGAGAAAGGAGCGAACGCGATCGAATATGCTCTCGTCGCTTCGCTGATCTCGATCGCAGCCATCGCTGCGTTCCACAATCTCGGGAACAAGATCGACGTCATGTACAACAATGTCTCGAACCACATGAACTGAGGGACACATTTGCGGCCATTGATCGTTCAGGCCGGAACTGGAATAACAAGCGTCGAATGAACCAGCTGCACGCCTTCTCCAGCCCGATTCGCGCCGCCTCGGCTGCGCCGGCGTGCTATTATTATCCGCGGGAGGCTGGAACGAGCTGACGCGCGCCTAGCGACAGATCACCAGCCTCCGGACCCGCCAGAGCCACGCTCGGCGGGTTTTTTATTGGCCAAAGCGAAGAGGAACGAGATGCTCCAGGAGACAATCACGAGGGACCGGCAATCGAAGAACTGGGCCGACTACGTCGTCCCGCAATGCTGGGAATCCTTCACCCAGGAGGACCACTCGGTCTGGGATCTCCTGTTTGCGCGGCAGGTCGAACTCCTCGGGACTCGGGTCGTTTCGGCCTTCCTTCAGGGAATCGACCTGTTGAAGCTGTCACACCCGGGAGTCCCCGACGTCGAAGGCCTGAACGCAATCCTCGAGCCTCGGACGGGCTGGCGGACGGTCGCGGTTCCCGGCCTCGTTCCCGACGACATCTTCTTCGCCATGCTCTCGCAGCGCGTTTTCCCGGTCGGCAATTTCATCCGTGCTCGCGACCAGCTCGATTATCTCGAGGCCCCCGACTGCTTCCACGACATGTTCGGCCACATCCCGATGCTCGCCAACCACGAGTTCGCCGAGATGACGAGGCACATCGGCGAACTCGGAAGCGCTGCGATCGCCGCCGGCGAAGGCCATCGTGCGGCGCGGCTCTACTGGCACAGCGTCGAGTTCGGGCTGGCAAGAGAGAATGGTGAGCTGAAGATCCTCGGCGCGGGCCTCGCCTCGAGCTTCGGCGAATCGCATTTCAGCCTCGAGAGCGGCGAGGTCGAACGGCTGCCCTTCACCGTCGGGCGAGCGGTCCACACCTCCTACAGGCATGACGCTTTCCAGCCGCGCTACCTCGTCTCCCAAACGCTCGAAAAGACCGTGGCCGAGGTGCTGGCGCTCACTCCGGCCCAATTGCTCGAGCTCTAGACGAAGCTCAAAAGCCCCTTTCTCCAGGAGCCGGCGCTCCCCCACCCTCGTGGGGGAGCACGAGACGGAGGTAAACTGCCTCGAGGGCGACGCGCTCAGCATCCTCTTCCGGAACGATCCCCGCCGCGTGGCCGCCCTCGATCGCCTCGTCATAGTAGAACTTGTCACCGCAATGCTCGAGCCTGGCGGCAAGCTTGCGGGCGTGGCCCGGATGGACGCGATCATCGCGAGTGGAGGTGTAGATGAAGGGCACTGGATATTTCACGCCGCACTTGAGGTTCTGGTAGGGCGAATATTTGCTGATGAACGCCCAGTCGGAGGGAACGTCGGGGTTGCCATATTCTCCCATCCACGACGCCCCGGCGAGGAGGTGCGAGTAGCGCTTCATGTCGACCAGCGGCGAACCGATGATCGCACCGCCCCAGAGGTCGGGACGCTGGGTGATCGCGACGCTCGCCATCAGTCCTCCATTCGAGCGCCCCGAGACCGCGAGCCGGCCTTTCTGGGTCGTGCCGCGGGCGACGAGGTCCTCGGCGATCGCATAGAGGTCGTCATAGGCCTTCTGCCGATTCTCGCGCAAAACGGCATTGTGCCAGCGCGGCCCATACTCACCGCCGCCCCGGATGTTCGCGAGGACATAGGCGTTGCCCTCCTCGACCCAGAAGAGCGCGAGCGGACCTGAGCGATAGGGCTCGTGAACGAGATAGCTTGGAGTCTGGGCAAGCTCGAACCCGCCATAAGCGTGCATCAGCACCGGGACCGGGCCGGCGATGTCCCTGCGATGGACCAGGAAATAGGGGATTTTCGTGCCATCGGGAGAGGTCGCGAAATTCTGTTCGACGACCATGTTCGAAGCATCGAACTGCGGCGGCAGGGCCTGGATCGGGTTCGGCGCGCCCCCGGGGGGGAGCGCGTACAGCGTCGGCGGAGTCAGCATCCCCTCGACGGTCGCGAAGGCCATGTCGGAGCTGTGCGCGGTCGCATTGAGATGGATCGTCGACTTGTCGGGAAGGGCGACAGGCGCGCCGCTCCATGTCCCGTCGGGCGCTCTCGTGAGCGCCGTAAGGCGTCCCGAGACGTCCTCCAGATACTTGACCCAGAGCTTCGACTGGCTCGCGGAAACCTCCTCGACGGCCTGGTGCTCGTTGGGAACGAATACGGTCTCGATCGCTATCTTCCTGCCCGCGATGAGATCGGGGATCGAGTAGGCGACCAGCGCTCCCGCGGGATGTCCCTCCCAGGCGCTCTTGAGGGATCCGATCATGCGCCCGTCGATCACGTCGACGAGGTTGGCGTCGTCGGGAAGCGGAGAAGGGATCAGCCTTCCATCGGGAGCGATGTGGCTGATCTTGTGATGGTAGAAGTCAACGCCGCGATCGAGCATGTGCCACGTGCGCGGTCCGTCGACCGCGGTCACCGCGGCAATCGAGACATCGCTCTTCTCGCCTTCGCCGACCACTTTGGCGGACGACAGCGGAGTTCCCCGCTTCCACAGCTTTGCGATCCTCGGATAACCCGAATCGGTGAGGCTTCCTCGCCCGAAGTCGGTGCCGACGAACAATGCGTCGGGGCCCTCCCAGGCAATGTTGCTCTTCGCGTTCGGGAGGAAGAAGCCGCCCTCGATGAACGCCCCCTTGTCGAGATCGAACTCGCGCACTTCGACAGCATCGCCGCCGCCGTTCGAGAGGCTCACCATGCAGTCGACATAGGCGGGCGAGAGGCAGTCTGCGCCCTTGAACACCCAGTTCTTCTTGTCTGCCTTGCTCATCGCGTCGATGTCGAGGAGGGTCCGCCACTTCGGCTGGCCCGACGCGAAGTCGGCAAGCGGCGAGACGCGCCATATCCCGCGCGGATGGTCCTCGTCCTGCCAGAAGTTGAGGACCTTGTCGCCGAGGACCTGGTCAGGTTCGGCAATCTTCTGGTTGGTCGAGAGCAATGCCAGCGCCCGCGATCGGTAATCGGCGAAGCCCGGCTGCTTCTCGAGCGCTTGGAGCGTCTTTGCATTCCACGCCTTGACGGTCGCAAGAGCGCGCGCGCCGTCGACCTGCTCGAGATAGAGATTGGGGTCCTTGGGAGGAGCGGCGGACCGGGCGGGGACTGCAGCGGCGAGAAAACCGATGGTCAAACAGGTGCGCGCCAGTGCCTTCATGAAACTCCCCTCCTCGCAATCGAAGCCGTCGCTATCGCGCCTCGCAATGACAGTCGAGGACGCTATAGCCAACAGCATGGTGGAGACGACGAAGGGCGAATATCGCACGGGGCACGATCCGAGGACCCTGCGCGACGCGCTGGGCTGCTTCGCGACGGGCGTCACGGTCGTGACCTGTGTCGACGACGAGGAGCGGCCCGCGGGTCTCACGGTCAACAGTTTCACCTCGGTCTCGCTCGATCCGCCCCTCCTCCTGGTCTGCCTTCACAAGCTCGCTGCGAGCTCGAAAGCCCTCACCAGCGCGCCCTATTTCGCGATCAACGTGCTGCAGACCGAGCAGCAGCCCGCGTCCATCACCTTCTCGACGCGGGTCGAGGACCGCTTCGGCAATACCCCCTGGTCATGTGGAGAGGCGGGGGCGCCGATCCTCAAGGATTCGCTTTGCGTCTTCGAATGCGAGCGCTTCGCGGTCTATGACGGGGGCGATCACCACATTCTCGTCGGCAAGGTGATGAAGGCGAGCTTCGACGCCGGCGTCGATCCGCTGCTCTATTTTCGTGGGCGCTACCGCCGGTTGCACTTCGACTAGCTTCCGCTAGGCACGCGCTCATGCTGGCACTGGATTTCGTCAAGGCGAACCGCGAGACGGTCGAACGCGCGATCAGGGACAAGGGGGTCGCGCTCGACCTCGATGAGCTGCTTTCGCTCGATACGCAGGTCCGCGCCCTCAAGACCGAGATCGAAGCGCTCAGGGCCGAGCGCAACGCGATCAGTGCCCAGTTCCCAAAGGCGCCGCCCGAAGAAAAAGCGGAGCTCGGGCGCAGGGCCAAAGAGGCGGGAGCAAGGATCGCCCTGCTCGAGGACCAGCTCGCTGGCGAGGAAGCGGCCCTGAAGGTCCTGATGCTGCAGCTCCCGGGCATTCCGTACGAAGGCGCGCCCGTCGGCCCGGACGAGACCTACAACGTTGTGATCCGGACGGTCGGCGACCTGCCGAAGTTCGATTTCGAGCCGCTCGACCATGTCGCGCTCATCGAGAAGAACGGCTGGGGCGACCTTTCGCGGGTTACCCAGGTGTCGGGAAGCAGGACCTATTGCCTGAAAGGCGCCCTCGCGCTCCTCGAGACCAAGCTCATGGGCTGGGCGCTCGAACGGATCGCCAATGCCGGCTTCACTCCGATCACCGTGCCCGCGATCGCGCGCGAACAGGCGTTCCTCAACCAGGGCCAGTTTCCCGGCCATCGCGAGGAGACCTACGAGCTTCCCAACGATGATCTTTGGCTCGCCGGGACGGCCGAGGTCGTTCTGACCTCGCTTCATTCGGGCGAGATCATCGAGAACGACAGGCTTCCGATCCTCTACGCGGGCTTCTCGCCCTGCTTCCGGCGCGAGGCGGGGAGCGCCGGCAAGGACGTCCGCGGGCTCCTGCGCGTCCACCAGTTCGTCAAGGTCGAGCAATATGTGGTGTGCGAGGCCGACGAGGGACAATCGGCCGAATGGCACGCGACCTTGCTCCGACTCGCCGAGGAGCTGCTCCAGGCGCTCGAGATTCCCTATCAGGTGATCGAGACGTCGACGGGCGACATGGGTCTTGGAAAGTATCGGATGAACGATCTCGAAAGCTGGGTCCCACGCCTCGGCAAGTATCGCGAGACTCACAGCTGCTCGACGCTTCATGACTGGCAGGCCCGGCGCGCGAACATCCGCTACCGGGGCGCCGACGGAAAGGTCCGGTTCGCGCACACCCTCAACAACACGGCTCTCGCGAGCCCGAGGATCCTCGTGCCCCTCCTTGAGAATCACCAGACCGCGGACGGGCGCGTGAGGCTTCCGGCTGCGATGCAGCAACTGATGGGGTCGGAATTCCTCTGACCCGCCCCGAGCCACCGCACCGGTGGGAGGGGGACGATGCTCCGCCGGCTCACGGCAATTGGGCCGAGATCGGCTGGAATCTCGCGCGGATGCTCAGCACGTTCCGCAAACGGGGTCCCCGCGGACCACTCAACGGTCAACCGGTCCTCGTCATTCCCGGCTTCCTGGCAAACGACCAGACCACCTTCGCGCTTCGGCGCGAACTCGCCCGGGCCGGTTTCAGGGTTCACGGCTGGAAGCAGGGCTGGAATCTCGGAACGAGGCCCGACACGCTCGAGAAGCTGGGACAGCGGATCGACGGCCTGGGGCATGACCGCCCAATCGTGATCGTCGGGTGGAGCCTCGGCGGGCTCTTCGGCCGGGAATATGCGCGTTACCACCCCGACCGCGTGAAAGCCGTGATCACGCTGGGCTCGCCCTTTTCGGGAGATCCCCGGCAGAACAATGTCTGGAAGCTCTACGAGAAAGTCGCAAAGCACCCGGTCGACGACCCGCCGCTGCCGAGGATTACCGAAAAGCCGCCAGTACCCCATCTCGCGATCTGGTCGCGGCGCGACGGGCTGATCGCGCCGAGATCCGCCCGGGGCCTCGAGCATGAACGTGACAAGGAGGTCGAGCTCGATTGCCATCACATGGCGTTCGCGATCTCGCCGAAAGCGGCAAAGGACGTCGTTCGGGAAGTCGGCAAGTTCCTCGAGGAAATCGATTCCCCGGCGCCTCGCGAGTCGCGGGATTGACTCTCTGTCGCGACTCACCGGATAAAGAACAAAAGTAGAACAACAGCGTTGTGAGTCGTGTGGCTGCAGGCCTTACCCTGGTCGCCGGCGGCGCAAGCCGTGCGGCCAAGATTCGTCAGCTCCCCAGCGGGCTGGGCGAGCGATGGCATTTGCCGGCGCCGTCCAGCCCCACCCTGTCCGAGCTGTTCGCCGTCCATCCGCGGGATTGCGCCTGGACGGGGTTCCTGCTCGCGCAGCTCGACCATGATCGACCGCTGCTCTGGGTCCAGGAGCGAATGGCGATCCTCGAAAGCGGACGGGTCCATCCGCCGGGGCTTCCATTGCACAATCTTGTCCATGTCGAGGCACGCGACGCGCGCGATGCGCTGTGGGCGATGGAGGAGGGCTTAAGATGCTCGGCCCTCAGCGCCGTGATCGGCGAGATCTGGGGCGATCCCAAAGCGCTCGATTTCACCGCGACCCGCCGGCTCGCCCTCGCATCAGAGCGATCTGGAGTTGCCGCCTTCCTGGTCCGGCTCGCTGGCCGCGCCAATTTGAGCGGAGCCCGGATGCGCTGGCGGATTGCAAGCGCCCCCTCGCTCCTCAACGATCTCGACCCAAGGGCTCCGGGAACTCCGGCGTGGGATGCCGAGCTGTTCCGGGCCCGGGGAAAGGCGCCTGGCCGCTGGATCATCGCGCATGAAGCGGATGCTTTCCATCTGGCTGCCGAACCTCGCGATGGAGCATTGGGCGAGGAACGCAGGCTCAGCGCCTGACACTCCGGTCGTTCTCACCGTCGAAGGTACGCACGGACCAGTCATCCACGCGGTTTCAGGGGCCGCGGCGAAGCGCGGCGCCCGACCGGGAACACGGCTGACCGATGCCCGCGCCCTCGATCCGGCGCTGGTCGCAGACCCCGCCGACCCTGAAGGCGATACCGCACTCCTGCAGCGGCTCGCGCGCTGGGCCGGGCGCTGGTCGCCGCTGGTGGAGGTGGACGGAGACGCCCTGAGGCTCGATGTCACCGGAGTTGCGCACCTGTTCGGCGGCGAGCCGGGCCTTGTGCGCGATATCCAGCGAAGGTTCGCATCGATCGGCCTCACCACCCGCCTCGCCATTGCTCCCACCGCCGCCGGGGCCTGGGCGCTGGCGCATCATTCGCCCTGTATTTGCGGACAGGACATCGAGGAAAAGCTCGAGCGGCTCCACGTCTCCGCTCTCCGGCTCGAGCCCGACACGATCCGGACCCTCGAGCGCCTGGGTCTCAAGACCATCGGGGCCTTGATCGGCGTCCCTCGGCTGGCGCTCGCGCGGCGTTTCCGCGGCGCCCAGGACGTCCTCGAGACGCTCGACCGAATGCTGGGCCGAAAGCCCGAGGCCCTGACTGCAGTCTCGTCGGAGCCGCCGCCTCGATCAGCGCTTCGGCTCGAGGAACCCGCAACCCATCCCGGGGCGGCGGACCAGGCGCTGGAGCGGCTGATCCCGGATCTCGTGTGCCAGCTGCAGGAACGGCACCTGGGTGCGCGGCGGCTGTCGTTGACCGGCTATCGCGTCGACGGCAGCGTTGCGGTTGCGTCGGTCGCAACGGCGATCCCGAGCCGCGAACCGGCGCATTTGCGCCGGCTGCTGTCGGACAAGGCCGCCGCTCTCGATCCGGAATTCGGCTTCGACGCGTTCGCGCTGACGGCCGAGTGGACCGAGGAGCTGCGCCCGGCCCAGGAGAATCTCGTCGACGAGCCGTCCCGCGAACAGGAGCTTGCGCGGCTCGTCGACCGCTTGAGCGTGAAGCTGGGGGCAAGGCGGGTGCGCCGGCCACGCGCCGTCGAAAGCCACCTCCCCGAGCGGGCGAGCGGATGGATACCGGCGCTCGGGAAGACCGAGCCGATCGAATTCCCGAAGGTCCGACGCCCCCAGCGCCTGCTCGATCGCCCCGAAGCGATCGACGTCATTTACGCGACTCCCGAAGGCATGCCGCGACGGTTCGTATGGCGGCGGGCGGTGCATGACATCGCGAGAGCCCAGGGTCCTGAACGGATCGCTCCTGAATGGTGGCGCCAGCCTTCGTCCACGCGGCTTCGCGACTATTACCGTGTCGAAGACGCTGAGGGACGGCGGTACTGGATCTATCGCGAAGGCATTGCCGGTGACGGCCGCGGCGGTGCTCCAAGGTGGTTCATTCACGGGCTCCTCGGCTGATGCCCGAGAAGGTCGGTTTCTCTCGCCTGAAGCTCGTCGTGAACGAGGATATGCCGCCGCCGCCGGTCATTCCCTCGCCTTATGTCGAGCTTGGCGTCTCCTCGCCTTTTTCCTTCCTCCGCGGAGCCTCGGACGCGATCGAGCTCGTGCTGACGGCACGGCTTCTTGGCTATGATTCGATCGGCATTGCCGATCGCAACACGCTGGCGGGCGTCGTGAGAATGCACAGCGCATGCTCGATCGCGAGGATACGGCCGTTGATCGGCTGCCGGCTCGACCTCGCGGATGCGCCGTCCCTGCTCGCCTACCCGGTGGACCGCGAAGGCTATGGCCGGCTCTCGCGGCTACTCAGCCTTGGCAAGATGCGCGCTTCCAAGGGGGCCTGCGAGCTGAGCCTCGCCGACGTCGAAGCGCATTCTGACGGCATCGCCTTCATCGCCTGGCCGCAGGATGATCTCGATGACTTCGAGGAAGACCTCCCACGGCTCCGCGAAGCCTTGACGTCACTCGGGCATGTCGCGGCAAGCTGGCTTTACCGGGGTGACGACAATGCCCGGATCGAGCGGCTTGACCGGATCGCACGCGCGCACGGCTGCACGATCCTTGCGACCAACGATGTCCATTATCATGCGCCCGAGCGTCGCCCATTGCAGGATGTGATCACCTGCATCCGCGAGAAGACCACCATCGCCAATGCCGGTTATTTGCTGAACTCCAACGCCGAGCGGCATTTGAAGTCGCCAGGAGAGATGATCCGGCTGTTCGAGCGCTGGCCCCATGCGATTTCGGCGACGCGCGAGTTTGCGAATGCCCTCCATTTCAGCCTCGACGAGCTTCGCTACGAATATCCCAGGGAAACGGTACCCGAGGGACGGACTGCGCAGGAACATCTCGAGCATCTCACCTGGAAGGGCGCTCGGGAATATTGGCCCGACGGAATTCCCGGGAAGGTGCTGAAGCAGCTGCGTCACGAGCTCGCGCTCATCGAAAAGCTCGATTTTGCGCGCTACTTCCTCACCGTCCACGACATCGTTGCCTTCGCCCGGGATCTCGATCCCCCGATCCTGTGCCAGGGACGGGGGTCGGCGGCGAACAGTGCGGTTTGCTATTGCCTCGGGATTACCGCCGTCGATCCCTCGACCAGTGACCTGTTGTTCGAGCGCTTCATTTCAGAGGAACGCCGCGAGCCGCCCGACATCGACGTCGATTTCGAGCACGAACGGCGCGAGGAGGTGATCCAGCATATCTACGAAAAATATGGCCGCGACCGTGCGGGAATCGCAGCGACGGTCATCCACTATCGCCCGCGCTCGGCAATTCGCGAAGTCGGCAAGGTCATGGGCCTTTCCGAAGACGTTTGCGGCGCACTCGCGTCGACCATCTGGGGGCACATGGACGCGGAGCTGGAAGAGACGCGCGCGAACGATGCCGGGCTCGACCTTTCCGATCCTCACCTCAAGCGCACGATCCGCCTTGCCGAGCAGCTGGTCGGAATGCCTC